>DATLOW010000250.1:0-22600 GCA_035536055.1 Paraburkholderia sp.
GCAATACCGAACTGCGGCGTATTCGCGGTGTTGTACACACCGAACTCGAACATCGAATAGCCGAACTGCGTCGAACGCTTGGTACCGGTAAAGCGAACATAGCGAGCCGTGCGTGCTGCAAAGCGCCAGTCTTCTTCAGCACCCGCGCCGTTGTTCTGCGTCACTGCGTTCTGCCAGTTCTGCCCATCCGGCGACGTGTCGACCGTATAAGCGACGCCGAACGAATCCTGCCAGTCGATCACGACGCGGTCGACCGTCTGCGCCGTACCGAGATCCACCAGCAACCACTGCGGATCGGTGAAGGCCGAAGACCAGCGGCTGTTGATGTCGCCATCCACTGCGTTCTGCGGCAGCAGGCCGTCGTTTTCCGAACCGCTTGCCGTCACCGTCGCGCCAATCGCGAGGTCGGCGCTCGGGGTCTGCGGCGGGGGCGGCGTGCCACCGTTACCGCCATTGCCACCGTTGCCGCCGTCACCGCCATTGCCACCATTACCACCATTACCGCCGTCGCCACCATTGCCACCGTTACCGCCAGCCGCGCCCACCGTCAGGATGGCTGCCTGGCTCGGCGTCGCGCCGCCCGCGTTGCTCACGCGCACCGTGAACTGGGCATTGTTGTCGTCCGACGTGACAGCCGGCGTAGTGAAGCTGTTGGTCGTCGTAATGCCTACCAGCTTGCCGTTCTCGCTCCATTCGAAGCGATTCGGGCCCTTCACGGTATCGTCGAGCAGCACCGTGAACGTTGCGCTCTCCCCTGCCGGCACCGTCTGGCTAGCCGGCTGCGTCTTGATCACCGGCGCACCGGAAGTCGGACCCGACACGCACAGCACCGGAACCGGGCTGTTGTCGATGATCTGCGACACCGACTGGCCCGACCAGTCCACCGCGAAGGCGCGGCCCTGCTGCGCCGGATCAGGCGTGGTGGTCCACGTGTCCCACTTACCCGGGAACGCACACTGCGAGAAGTTCGGACCGGACACGGTCAGCGCTTCGTTCTGCGTCGGCACGCGCATGCCGACCGACGCGCAGTACTGTTGTGCGATCGGCTGGGTGAACTGGTCACCGTTCGAGCTCGGGAACGTCGTCTGCAGTTGCTGCCACGTCAAACCGCTGACGTTGTCCTTCACGGTCGGACCGAACGGACCCGACGGGATTTGCGGGAACGGCGACTGCCACGTACCCGATTGCGCCGGGATCGGCGTGAAGCGCTCGGTTGCCGGGCCGCACTGCGGCGTGTCGAACACTTCGAACTCAAACAGCGAATAACCGAAATTCGTCGCGCGTTGCACGCCCTGCATACGCAGGTAGCGGTGCGTCGTGCTCGGGAACGACTGCACGTCGGTACCGCCCGTGCTCGTCACCGGCTTGATGACGTCCCAGTTTTGATCGTCATCGGAGACTTCGATCTTGTACTGGCTCGCATACGCGTTTTCCCACACGAACACGACTTCGTCGAACGTCTTCGGCGTGCCGAAATCGAGCTCGACCCAGCCGTTGTCGTCGCCGATCGCGGAACCCCAGCGCGTGGTGGTGTTGCCATCGTTGACGAAGCGTGCTGCCAGGTTGTCGCCCTCGGTCGGGCTCGACTTCGCCAGCGCGCCGATCGCCAGATTCGTGTTATCGCCACCGCTGACCGACAGCGTGAACGGCGTCGTGCTTACCGTGCCGCCGGCGTTGCTGACCGTCACGACATATTCGCCCGAGTCGGTGCTCGAAGCGGATACGATCGACAGCGCCTTCTTGTCGACACCCTGCAGCACCGTGGTGCCGTTGTTGGTCCACGTGTAGGTGAGCGGATCCGAACCGGTCGCGACCACGCTCAGGTTCACGCTCTGTCCCACCGGCACGCTCAGACCGTGCGGCTGCGACACGATGGTCGGCGGCGTTGCGGTGCCGACCGACAGCTTCGCGTCGTTCGAGGTTGCCGTCCCGGCGCTATTGGTCACCACCACGCTGTACAGCGCGCCATCGTCCGCCACCGATACCGCCGGCGTGATGTAGGTCTGCTGTTGCGCGGACGGATCTGCAATCGCCGTACCGTTCTTGCGCCACTGATAGCTCAGCGTCGGCGAACCCGTCGCACCCACCGTGAAGCTGGTGGAATTACCGGCCGTCACGGTTTGCGCGGCAGGTTGCGTGTTGATCACGGGCACCGCCGGTTCGACCACGTGCAGCGTCGCGTTTTGCGACGGCACGCTGCCGCCGGCATTGCTCACCGTCACGCCGATCGTAGCGTTGTTGTCGCTCGACTGGGTCGCCGGCGTCGTGTAGCTAAAGCTGGTCGCGCCGTCGATCGGCTGGCCGTTCTTGGACCACTGGAAGTGCAACGGCGAAGCGCCGGCCGCGAGCACCGTGAAGGTGGCCGTCTGACCGCGTGTAACCGTCTGGTCAACCGGTTGCGTCACGACCTGCAAGCCGGTTGCCTGCTGCGCGCCGATCAGCAGATCGGTGCCATCGAACGTCTGCTGGCTGACCACCGGCTGCACCACGAACGACGTACTGCCGGCACCCAGGCCGTTTGCCGTAGCCGTCACATGCACGGTGCCCGGCGTGAAGGTCGTCTTGACCGCGATCCGCGTCATGCCGCCTTCCGCGAACAGCTTCGGATCGCCCGGCGCGTGGAAGCCCTGGTCCAGCGGAACGCCGTTGTTTTGCGCAACGTAGTGATCGGAGCCGCCGCGATATTCACCGGCAACATCCGAGCTCGGTACGTTGAAGGTAATTTCCTGCGCTGCGTCCGGCACGAGGTTGCCGGCCGCATCCACCACCCGTGCCGTGACAACGGCCACGTCCGTGCCATTGGCGCGCAGATCGAACTGCGAGCCATCAGGCTTCGGCGTGGACGGTTCCACCGTCAGCACGATGTGATCGGCCGCACCCGCGGTAACCTGCGTGTCTTGTGCAACCGTCTGGCCCGAGCTGTCCAGACACAGCGCCTGCAGCTTGCCCGGTACCCACGTGATGTTGTCCCAGTGCACCTGGCCCGGCAGCAGCGTGGTGCTCTGCGTCAGGTTCGAGCTCGAGTCCGAGGTAGTCGGGTTCGGCGTCTGGTCAGCGCCAGCGGGCTGGCCGTTGACCAGCAGCCGCACCGACGGACAATTGCTGAACGCATTCACCGTCACGACGCCGGAGCGATTCCAGTTATAAGCCAGCTTGACTACCGGCTTACGGTCGAACGACGTCCAGATCGCTTCATAGATGTAGTACAGCAGACGCGGCAAACGATGCTCGTCCATCATCGACGCGCCGTTGCTGCGTACGCTGGTGTTCAACGTACCGTCGACCTGGTCGACGATTTCACCCGGCGTATCAGCCAGATACCAATGCGCAATACCCATCGACTTGATGAGCACGCTGTGCACCCAGTTGTTCACATACGGCGCCGCAAAGGCCAGTTCGAAGTCGTACTTCGCGCGGCCCACACCATTGCCCCAGTATTCGGAGCCCACCGACGGCGAATTCGGAAACTGATTCTTGACACCGATGTCGCAACCGTCGCCGCTGCAGCCAAGCAGATCGCCGTTCGCCGGATTCGGCGTGCGGTCTGCCTGGGCGCGCGTGTTGATCGGATCCCACTGAATCGAGATCTGCTTCAGCTGCTGCGCGATATCCGTGGAGGTCGCGCCGTTATCGGCTTCCCACGCCAGTACCGACGGGTGGTTACGGCCGTTGACGATCATGTCCCGATGCAGTTCCTGCTTCAGGGTCCAGTTGGTCGGCGACGCGCAGTTCTGCGTGCGCACGGAGTCGCAGAACGCGCCAAAGCCGTTCTCGCCGTCGCCGCTCGGCTGCATCACCATGATGCCGTAGGCGTCCGCTGCATCGAGGAATACCGGACCTTCCGACGAGTGGCCCGGGCGCCACAGGCTGCCGCCTGCCTGCGCGAGCAGATACAGATCGTTCCACTTCAGGTTGTCCGGCACGGCCGAACCGAGCGCCGGGTAGTCGTAGCGGCCCGATGCGCCCCACAGGTAGTGCGGCACGCCGTTGAAATACGGGAAGTTGTTGTCCCACGTGATCACGCGGATACCGAGCGGCGTTTCTTTCACGTCGACCACGGCACCGTTCACGCTGACCGTGTGGATCACGTGATACAGGTACGGGCCGCCCTTAGATGGGCTGTTGTTCGGATACCAGAGAATCGGGTTCTGTACCGTCATGGTCTGGTCGAACAGGGTCGGCGTCAACGCCGGGCCCGCGTTGGACGCGATCGTCTTCGTATCCTGCGCGGTCTGCACCACGTTGCCTTGCGCATCGACGATCTGCGTAGTCAGCGTCACAACCTGCGCGGCCTGCCCGACCGGATTCTCGTTCAGCACGTTGGTCTGCACGCGAACCGTGGCCGACGACGAGCTGACGCCCGTGGTCGCCACGTACGTACCCCACGTTTGCAGCACCGAGTACACGTTCTCCGGAATGTGCACCTTGTCGGTGATGTGCATCCACACATGACGGAACAGACCCGTATCGTCCTGGCCGAAGCGGAATGCACCGCTGAAGCTCGGCGACTCGAAGAAGTCGGCGTTGCGCGCGGTTTCCACGGCGATCACGTTATCGGTGCCGTCGAAATGCACGTAGTTCGTGATGTCCACTTCGAACGGCACGAAACCCACCACGTGCGTCGCATTCGGATTGATCGCGCTGTTGCCCTTCAGGAAGGTGCCGTTGATGAACACCCGCGCGCCCGTATGCGCGCCTTCGAACTCGACGAGAATCTTGCGGTTCGAATACGACGGATCGATCTTGAAGTGCTTGCGATACCAGATGACGTTGCCGGTCAGCTGGCCTTCCCCGCCGCCTGACGGCAGGTTCAGGAACGTGCTGTCGTCCGACGGCGATTCCGGCACGCCCTTCGAATTCCAGCCGGAATCGTCGAATTGCGGCGTGGAAAAGGCGATGTTGTCCTGGTCGACGACGAACTTCCAGGCCGTCGCGCCCAGATCGATGTCGACCCGGTTGGACGGCGGTAAAGCGTCACTAGCGGCAGCCTGGGCGGCAGCGGCGAAGCCGAGCAACACCCATAGCAATACAAACCAGCCCGCAAGCGGCCCCGTAAGATGCCTGGCGCGATCGCGCATTATGAGTATCCCTTTTTCAGGTTTAGATACGTGGTTTTAGTACGCGTGGCTTCGCCTCGACTGCGCATGAACTGGCTGTCGATTGCGAACTCCTCTGTCGATGTGATGCCTAAGCGCTGACGGCTCTCTGACATCCGGCGGGCGATTATCGGCGGCGCGTAATCTTGACGGAAAGTCCAGAATGCGAAGCGATGTGCGAAAAAGCGAAGTGCATTTCGGGTCGCAAACGATTGCGAAACGCGGAAGGATTGTCGGGCTTGGCTGAGCGCGGAATTATGACCGGCGCATGTACGTGGTTACGCGGTAACTCTTTCGCGTAGCAGGTACTTGAAGTGCTAAAGAACAACACAGTCTTTGCCAGATGCTGCCTAAGCAGTGCCGCTAGCGGTTCGTGTTTTGCGTCTAAAGTTCGCGTCTAAGGGGCTTAGCGGTTGAGTGGCCTTAGAGACTCTTGGCGCACCTGGTGGGTTCAGAGACGTCATTAGCGGACTTAAGGCCTTGAATGCCTTTAGAGCCTTAGAGCGGGCCCGCGGCTTGGCGAGCCTAAGCGGCGAAGTCAGACACACGCCTGACAAGCCCTTGACGAAGGCTTTAGTACCGTCCGCTTAAGAATTCCGTGCGTTGGCAGCCATGGAGTTAAAGCTCATTTTAAGCCATGCCGCATTGGCGACGCAGTTTCGCCAAGTTGCCTCTGAAGCAACGCAGTCGCACGACGTGACGACACGCACGCGCTCCATTACCGTCCGCGCAAAGTCCCGCGCGCCGATCCCAACATTTAAAATCGGTCAATCCTTACTCGATGCAATGCATCAAAGTAATTTATTCCCATTATGCGATCGCAATAAGACGGGTAATTAACCGTTATTTTCGTTTAACCGATCCGCATACCCGGCCAGCTCATTTGAAATATTTTGCAATAGAGTTGACACGCTAACGTTTGCCCAATTACTCTACCGCTCATCGTAAGCCGGCAGTCATCAAAACGAACGCTACCGTTCAGGTGCGCTCGGGCCGGCGAGCGAATCTGTCCACGCGTGGCGCCTGCCGCGCATTGCGTTATCGCATTACCGCAATCTCCAGTTCACTCTTTAAAGATATTGATATCGGCGCTATGAGCTGAGGCCCGTTTTCGCCTGTTTATCAACCGGAATTTTCATGCGCTTTCGAGCGCGTGAGGGAGATCTTTTTTCTGTGCCTTTTGATATCCGCATTTTAAATCGCCGCACATTTTAGAGCCATTTCATTCGAACGAGGACTAACAATGCGTGTACCTTCACAATTAAAGATGCCGTCGATGCTGCTGATCGGCGCGCTGATACTGAGCGCGTGCGGTGGCAGTGCAGACGACGTCGGCCTCGCGTCCAGCAAGGCAAGCCAGGGCGGTGCTACCCCAGCGGCCGCCGCGTCGCAACCGGCTAGCGTTCCCGCCGTGCCGACGCAACCGATCGTCGCGGACAAGACGATCAACAAGACCGTGAAGCCGGTCGAGTTGCCCAACACGGTCAAGCCGATCAACTACAAGCTGTGGTTCCGCCCGAACCCCGACCTGTCGACCTTCGAGGGCCGCGCGGACGTTGAGCTGCAGGTGACGAAGAAGGTCAACCAGATCGAGATTGCCGGCCACCGGATCAAGTTCACCAACGGCAAGATCGTGCTGCAGCCGGGCAATATCGAGCTGATCGCCACGCCGCAGGACGACGGCGATTTTTATCAGCTGCGTCCATCGAGCGGCAGTATTCCGGCCGGCAACTATTCGTTGCACATGGAGTGGTCGGGCATCATCAACTTCAAGACCTACGACGACCCCGCCACGCAAACCGGCGGCAGCTGCGGTGACGACCAGTACCCGGGCTGCTCCGCGGCAGAAGGCGTGTTCCGCGTCGACCTGAAGTCGACCGACGGCACGACCAGCGGCGCGATCCTCACGCAAGGCGAAAGCAACCTCGCACGGCAATGGTTCCCCGGCTGGGACGAGCCCGCATTCCGGCCGACCTATGAAGTGTCGGCGGAAGTGCCGCAGAACTGGCGCGTCGTATCGAACGGCGCCGAACTGCCGCCGGTCACGGTCGACAGCGGCTACAAGCGCGTGTCGTTTGAAAAGACGCCGCCAATGCCGTCGTACCTGCTGTTCTTCGGCGGCGGTATGTTCGATACGCTCGAAGACGACTTCGTGAGCCCGCTGAAGGACCACAAGAACCTGCATCTGCGCATCTTCACGCCGCCGGGCATGCGCGATTGGGCCGTGCCCGCGATGCAGCAGACCAAGCAGGCGCTCGACTACTACTACCGCTATACCGGCATTTCGCTGCCGCTGACGAAGTTCGACACGGTAGCAGCCAACGATGCCTTCAAGGCGCAGAAAGACCTGAACTTCGGCGGTATGGAGAACTGGGGCGCCATTCTCGAATTCGCCGACGACATTCTGCCGGCGCCGGGCACGACGATGTCCGACTATGGTGTGACGGTGCTGACGCACGAAGCCGCGCACCAGTGGTTCGGCGACCTCGTCACGCTCGACTGGTGGGACGACGTGTGGATGAACGAATCGTTCGCCACGTTCTTCGAGAACAAGACCAAGATCATCTTCTTCCCGGACCGCTTCAACTGGGTGGACGAAGTCAAAACGAAGTATGCGGTGATGCAGCGCGATTTGCGCAATACCGCCTTCCCGATCCAGCCGAACTTCAACGATTGGGCATCGAACGACTTCGTGATTCGCGCCAGCGCATTTACGTACGACAAGGGCGGCATCGTGCTGAAGACGATCGAGAACTATCTCGGCGAAGGCGTGATGCGCAAGGGCCTGCAGTCGTATCTGGCCGACTACTCGTTTGGTAACGTCACGCCGAAGCGGCTGTGGAAGGAGCTGTCGAAGGCCAGCGGCGAGCCGATGGAAGCGATCGGCGACAGCTATGTGCGTCAAACCGGCGTGCCGCTGGTGTCGCTCGACACGCAATGCGATCTGACGACCAACCAGACGATCGTGACGCTCAAGCAGCAGCCATATCCGAACCAGAACCAGTATCCGGGCATCCAGTGGACGGTGCCGCTGACGCTGGCGTATGGCGACGGACTGGTGCGGCGCAAGACGGTCGCGCTGAAAGACACGCAGATGCAGGTGCGCCTGAACGGTTGTTCCAGCGTCGTGGCCGATCCGAGCGGCCTCGACTACTACGTGATCAACTACGGGGACAACGCTTGGAGCCAGCTGCTGGCGCAAAGCAGCGTGATCGTCGGCGATCCGGTGCTGCTGACCAATCTGCAGATGGAAGCGAAAATGCTGGTAGCGTCCGGACTGGCCAATCCTTCGCGGGCAACCACGATCGGTTCGTTCACGCCGCCGAGCGCAACGGCACGCCGTCAGATGCTCGCCGTCCCGCAGGCGCAGCCGGAACGTCCGGTGCTGCGGTTCCAGGGCAAGCTGAAGCAGCGTAGCACCAGCGCCACGGAGTAAGCCACAGGTGGCAGTCGACCGTCCCGGTCCGCGGCAGGTTGCGCGGCCGGGACGGCGTTCGTATACGGGCGGTTGTCCGTTCGATGCACGACGTCTTTCGTTTTTGCACGCTTGCACAGCATGGTTGTGTCTATTTTTTTCCCGATAAGATCGAACGCGTGGCCGGCCACCGCCCGCGCCAACCTTTCAGGATTTCAGGAGACAGCCATGATTGCCAGCCGTGCGCAAGTTACCGAAATGATCGTTTCTGCAAAGGTCCGCAAAGGACTCAAGTGGTCGCAGATTGCGAAAGAAGTCGGGCAGTCGAAGGAATGGACCACCGCAGCCTGCCTCGGGCAGATGACCTTCGACAAGAAGCAGGCCGAGATTGTCGGCAAGCTGTTCGATCTGCCGGATGAAGCGGTAGCGTGGCTGCAGATCGTCCCTTATAAGGGCTCGCTGCCGACCGCAATTCCGACGGATCCAGCCATCTATCGCTGGTATGAGGTCGTCAATGTGTATGGCACGACGATCAAGGAACTGATCCACGAAGAGTTCGGCGACGGCATTATGAGCGCGATCGACTTTTCGATGGATATCCAGCGGGAAAGCGATCCCAAGGGAGACCGCGTCAAGGTCGTGCTGTCCGGAAAGTTCTTGCCGTACAAGACGTATTGAGGTTTGACGTTCGTCACTGAAGGGCGTCGGGAAACAGGCTTTCCACCATCGGCGCGCCGATCAACGCGCCGTGAATGCCGATCACACTGACGATCTCGATCACCTCGATGATTTCGTGTGCCGTCGCGCCGAGGCCGCGTGCGTTGCGTATATGCGAGCGGATGCCCGGTGCGTACAGGTGCGTGGCGGCGGCGTCGAGTGCCAGTAGCACGAGCTCTTTCGTCTTTGCGTCGAGCACCTTGGAGCACTGCGGGATTGCAGCGAAATTCGTATAGGCTTCGAACATGTCGGGGTCGAGCGTGAGCAACGCTTCCCAAGATGGGTCCCAGTAGCCTTGCTGCTCAGCGAGCTGCTGTTTGAGCGCGACTTGTCGGTCGTTCAGTGCCGCCGTTTTCGCTTCCGGCGCTGCTTCTTCTTTCAACACGTCCAGCAAAATTGGCATGGCAACGTTGGCTGCATGGATACCCACTGTGCTGGCTAGTTCCAGCACCTCCATCAGCTCAGCCCGCGTTGCGCCGAAATCGACAGCGGCGCTCACGTGCATCTGGATACCCGGCGTGAACAGATGCGTCGACGATGCATTGATCGCGATGTAGATGAATTCCTTGACCTTGTCTTGCAGATGGTTGTGTTGCAGCGGCACCGCCGACAAGCGCAGATAAGCGAGCAGAAACTCGCAATCCTGACGCAGGATACTTTCCCACTGCGGTGCCCACGTGTTTCGGATGCGGATGAATTGTTCTTTTATCGCGCGTTGACGATCGGTCAAGTCTGCGTTGCTGGCCGTGTCGTGTTTGCCCGGCATGTCCCGTTCCTCTGAAGTGGCGTGGGCCTTTGGCCGCCCATTGCATGACTTCGACGGTCGCATCGTTCCGGAGCACGATCAAGCGAAGCTATTTGATAGCGCCTATCTGCCGAAGTGATAGCGCAGTCTGGCGATCGTTGCATTGCTCAACGATGTCGAGGTTCGAGCTGTTCACGACCACCTACCACCTCGGTGGATGTTCGGTGCAACTGGTGCGCGTTGCCGCGTGCTGGAGCGTGCATCAGCATGCCGCCGACATTCAGGACTTTTTCGGCGCACCGTCGGAGCGACGTCGCCGCACGTCCTGGGACAACAGCACCGACGACACACAAACGCATGTCGCAAACGGCATGGTCGAACAGCGTATCAGGCAGCTGTGTCCGGAGCTCGTCGAGGCGCATGCGCTGTAAAACCCAACGCAACACGAGCGGGCCGCGCTTCAAGCCGCCAACGCGTGCGGCTTGCTCGCATACAACACCCCGAGCGCCGCCGACGCGAGCCGCGAGAACTCCGAATCGGCGCGGCTCGTCAGCACGACCGGCACGCGCGTGCCGAGCACGACTCCCGCGCATTCCGCGTGTCCGAGATACACCAGCGACTTGTACAACGTATTGCCGGTTTCGAGATTCGGCACTAGCAGCACGTCGGGACTGCCGGCCACGCGCGACGCAATTTTCTTGATGCGCGCGGATTCCGCGGAAATCGCGTTGTCGAAGGCCAGCGGTCCATCCAGTTCGCCGCCGGTAATCTGACCGCGCTCGGCCATCTTGCACAATGCGGCGGCATCGACAGTGCCGCGAATCGCCGGGTTGACCGCTTCAGTTGCGGAAAGAATGCCGACCAGCGGATGCGCGACGCCGATCGCTTGCGCGAGGTCGATCGCGTTTTGCACGATATCGCGTTTGACCAGCAGATCGGGCTCGATATTGACCACGCAATCGGTCAGCATCAACGGCCGCGCAACGTCGGGAATATCGAAGACGAATGCATGCGAAATGCGCCGGCTGGTACGCAAGCCCGCTTCGCGGCTCACCAGCACGCCCATCAGTTCTTCGGTATGCAGGCAGCCTTTCATCAGAAGCTGCGCGCGGCCTTCGGCGACGAGCGCCGCCGCGGTTTGCGCGGCCGCCATTGGATCGTCCGGCGTATCGACGATTTCGAAGTGGGACAAATCGATGTCGCTATCGAGCGCCGTCTGCGCGATCAGCGCTTTCGGCCCGACCAGCAGCACGCGCGCGAGGCCGCGTGCGGCAACCGCGAAGCTCGCGCGCAACGCAAGCGCATCGCAGGGATAAACAACGGCGACCACACTGTCGGCATGACGCGCCGCGTCGTCGATCAGCCGGTTCAGATACGAGTACGCGTGCGACATGCGATCTCCTGACTAAAACGTCCTTGCCAGTTCCTTCGCGGCCTCTTGCAGCCGCGGCACGAATTCGAGCGCTCGCGACAGCGGTGCTCGCGAAACCGGCGCATGCACGGCAATCGCCGCAATGCAGCTACCTTCCGCATCCATCACCGGCGCGGCCACGCAGACGATGCCGGCCAGAAACTCTTCGTTGTCGATCGCGATGCGCTTGTGCGCCGTGCGGTCGAGTTCCGCTTCGAGCAGTTCGGGATCGGTAATCGTGTTCTGCGTGAAGCGCTCGAGCTTCAGCGAACGCACCAGCTCGCCGCGTTGTTCGCGCGGCAGCATTGCCAGCAGCAGCTTGCCGCTTGCGCTGCAATACGCCGGCACATGCGAGCCCGGCTTCAGGTCGAGCCGCAATGGCCACGGCGCTTCCATCCGGTCCAGGTACAACACTTCGGTGTCGTGCAGCATCGTCAGATTGCAGGTCTCGCCGAGGTCCGATACGAGACGCGCGAGAATCGCGTGCCGCAAGCGCCGCGCACCCGAATGCATCATCACGCCCAATGCGAGCTGCGCGAGGCGCGGCCCGATCGCATACGCGTTCTTGTGGCCCGGCTCGCGAATCACGAGGCCCCCCGCTTCCAGCGACGCCAGCATCCGATGCAGCGACGCCTTCGGCAAGCTCACATCCTGCGCAATGTCGGCCAGCGAAACCGGCCCTTCCGCATTCACCAGGTGCTCGAGCAGCGCGAAGGCGCGCAGCGTTGGCGTGTCTGCCTTGTTCATATCAGCCGTTCCGGAAAATGGATCGGCGACATTGTATCCCGCCCCTTGCAGCACGCGGCCCGGCTTGAGACCGGGCACTGACCCACTAGGATTTCGGGTTATTTCATTCCACTTTTCGGAACGCAACGTTTCGACGCGCAGGCCCTCATCGGCCGAAATTTCGACCCTTTCCGCTGAATCCTTCAATGTTTGCTCGGCGTCCATGCGGCGAACTATGGTGCACGAAATCAGATTTGTCAACGAATCGTACCGAAAAACGGTTTGCACTTTCCCGAACCATCAAATAGACTTCGGACAAACATTAAACAGAACGTTTCGTTCCATTTTGTTCGTCGCCACGTCTCAACGGGATTCACAGCGCGACGCGCAAACCCACTGTCAGACCTCTAACGAGCAGGAGACGCAACATGAGCAATCGCAACGTGACGCAGGGCCGTACCCGCATGACGCCGTCGGAAGCCTTCGTCGAAACGCTGGTCGCCAATGGCGTGACCGACGTGTTCGGCATCGTCGGCTCGGCGTGCATGGATGCGCTCGATCTGTTCCCCGCCGCCGGCATCCGCTACATCCCCACCGTGCATGAACAGGGTGCGGGCCACATGGCCGACGGCTTCTCGCGCATCGCGGGCCGCCACGGTGTGTGCATGGCGCAAAACGGGCCGGGCATCACGAACTTCGTCACTTCGATCGCCGCCGCGTACTGGGCGCATAGCCCCGTGGTGATGATCACGCCGGAGAGCGGCACGATGACGATGGGCCTCGGCGGCTTCCAGGAAACCGAGCAGTTACCGATCTTCTCGAAGATCACCAAGTTTCAGGGGCACGTGAACAACCCGCGCCGTATCGCCGAAATCACCGGCCGCTGTTTCGATCGCGCCATGCTCGACATGGGCCCGACGCAGCTGAACATCCCGCGCGATTACTTCTACGGCGAGTACGAGTACGAGATTCCGCAGCCGATCCGTATCGAACACGGCGCGGGCGGCACGCAGGCGCTGCAGGAAGCAGCCGATCTGCTGGCCAATGCGAAATTCCCGGTGATCCTGTCGGGCGGCGGCGTGGTGATGTCGAACGGCGTCGAAGCGTGCGTGAAGCTCGCCGAACTGCTCGACGCGCCGGTGGTCAGCAGCTATCTGCACAACGACTCGTTCCCGGCCAGCCACCGGCTGTGGTGCGGCCCGCTTGGCTATCAGGGCTCGAAAGCCGGCATGGAGCTGATCAGCAAGGCCGATGTGGTGCTCGCGCTCGGCACGCGCCTTGGACCGTTCGGCACGCTGCCGCAACACGGGCTCGACTACTGGCCGAAGAACGCGAAGATCATCCAGGTCGATGCGGATCCCAAGATGCTCGGCCTCGTGAAGAAGATTTCCGTCGGTCTCGCCGGTGATGCGCGTTCGGCCGCACTCGCCCTCACGCAGCAATTGCAAGGCCGCCAGCTCGCATGCCATGCGAACCGCGAGGAACGCACCGCGCAAATTCGCCAGCAGAAAGACGCGTGGTCCAAAGAGCTGACCGAATGGACCCACGAGAAAGACCCGTACAGCCTCGACATGATCCGCAACGCGGCGGAAATGCATCCGCGCCAGATGCTGCGCGAACTCGAGAAGGCGCTGCCGAAGAACGTGATGGTATCGACCGATATCGGCAACATCTGCTCGGTGTCGAACAGCTATCTGCGTTTCGAGCAGCCACGTTCGATGCTGGCGGCGATGAGCTTCGGCAATTGCGGCTACGCGTTTCCCGCAGTCATCGGCGCGAAGGTTGCCGCGCCCGACCGGCCAGCGGTCGCTTATGTCGGCGACGGCGCATGGGGCATGAGCTTCGGCGAAATTCTCACCTGTGTGCGCGAGAAGATTCCGGTTACCGCGGTGGTGTTCCACAACCGGCAATGGGGCGCGGAGAAGAAAAATCAGGTCGACTTCTATAGCCGCCGCTTCGTCGGCACCGACCTCGAAAATCCGAGCTTTGCCGCCATTGCGCGTTCGATGGGCGCCGAAGGCATCGTGGTCGACAAGCTCGGCGACGTTGGATCCGCGCTTGCTGCCGCATGCGAAGCGCAGCTGAAAGGCAAGACCACCGTGCTCGAAATGATGGTGACGCGCGAGCTCGGCGACCCGTTCCGCCGCGATGCGCTGTCGATGCCGGTGCGCAAGCTGGAAAAGTACAAGGACTATGTATAAGCCGCCGCAGCGGCGACACTAGCCGTTGCGCGCATGCAGCAGCGGCGCCAGCTTCAGTGCCGTACTCTTTAGCTTCGGCACCGCTTCGAGCAGATCGTTGAGGTTCGCGCGCGCAGTCGGCGCGTGAACCGCCAGCGACGCCAGCACATGGCCGTCGTCCGGGTCTCGTACCGGCACGGCCACGGCCACCATACCGCGCACGAATTCCTCGTTGTCGATACCGATCCCGCGCGCCGCGAGACGATCCAGTTCCGCTTCCAGCAGGCTCGCTTCGGTCAGCGTGCGATACGTCATACGCTTGAGCGTCAAACGCGCGAGCACGAGACGGCGCTCGGCCGCCGGCATCTGCGACAGGAACAGCTTGCCGCTTGCGGTGCAGTGCAGCGGCACACGCATGCCTGGTTGCATATGCAACCTTAGCGGCTCGCTGGTTTCGACCCGTTCGATGTACAACACCGTATCGCCATCCAGCGCGGTCAGATTGCAGCTTTCTCCCAGACTCTCCACCAGCGCGCGCAGCAGCGAGCGGCACGCGCGTGTGAACGTATTGTTCGCCAGTGTCGCAAGCGCCAGATGCGCCGCGCGCGGCCCAAGCGCAATACCGCGGTCGGCACCGCGCGAATCGGGCAGATGCGTGACGTAGCCCTGCGCTTCCATCGCTTCGATCAGACGCATCAGTGTGGCTTTAGGGATGTGCAGCCGCGCGGACAGCTGCGACAGCGAGTACGGCTGTCCGGCAGCGGCCAGCTGTTCGAGCACAGCGACCGCGCGCAATACGCGGGTTTCATCGGCATGGCTATCTTCGCTGTGCGACTGCGTTGCAGGAGATCGCATCGATATCCTCATGGTCGGATCGAACGGTGCCTTGCATGCTGCGCTGCATCGCAATGCGACGTTGGTTGCGCAGCCCGCAAAGTGAAACAAAAAGTTCGGTTTTCGTATCACTTCCGGCGATCGTAGCGCAAAGCGGTTGTAAAGCGCATCAGCGCTCAATAAATTGGCCATCAAACGTCTCGTTTTATCGAGCACGCACAAGCTGGCAAAGACACAGGAGACAACCCGATGGCACGCAGTTTCGACTACGTCGTAGTAGGCGCAGGTTCGGCCGGTTGCGTACTGGCGAACCGTCTGTCGGAAGGCGGCCGCTATTCGGTGTGTCTGCTCGAGGCAGGCCCGGCCGATCGCTTCGTATGGATCCACATTCCGATCGGCTATGGCAAGACGATGTTCCACCCGGTCTACAACTGGGGCTTCTATACGGACGCCGATCCGAACATGAACGGCCGGCGCCTGTACTGGCCGCGCGGCCGCACGCTGGGCGGCAGCAGTTCGATCAACGGTCTGATCTACGTGCGCGGGCAGCAAGACGACTACGACCATTGGGCCGCGCTCGGCAATCGCGGCTGGAGCTGGAACGACTGTTTGCCGTACTTCCGGCGTCTCGAGCACAACGAGCTCGGCGCAGGGCCGACGCGCGGCACCGATGGCCCGCTGTGGGCGTCGACGATCAAGCAGCGGCATGAACTGGTGGATGCGTTTATCGGCTCGGCCAATCGGCTGGGCGTTCGCACGGTCGACGATTTCAACACCGGCGACCAGGAAGGCGCCGGCTATTACCAGCTGACCACGCGCCGCGGCCTGCGCTGCTCGACCGCGGTCGCGTATCTGAAGCCCGCCCGCGCACGCGGCAATCTGCATGTCGAAACCGATGCGCTCGCAACGAAGATCGTGTTCGAAGGCGCGCGCGCCAAAGGCGTTCGGTATCTGCAGCACGGCACGCAATGCGAAGTCCGCGCCGAACGCGAAGTGATTCTGACGGCCGGTGCAATCCAGTCGCCGCAGTTGCTGCAATTGTCGGGCGTCGGTCCGGCCGCGCTGCTGCGCGAGTTCGGCATCCCGGTCGTGGCAGACCGCGCCGGCATCGGTGAGAACCTGCAGGATCACCTGCAGGTGCGGCTGATCTACGAAGTGAGCAAGCCCATCACCACCAACGACAGCCTGCATTCGTGGGTTGGCCGTGTGCGTATGGGTCTGCAATGGGCGCTATTTCGCAATGGACCGCTCGCGGTCGGCATCAATCAGGGCGGCATGTTCTGTCGCGCGCTGCCGGATGAAGCGAAAACGCCCGACATCCAGTTCCACTTCTCGACGCTTTCCGCCGATTCGGCCGGCGGCGACGTGCATCCGTTTTCCGGCTGTACGTATTCGATCTGCCAGTTGCGGCCGGAATCGCGCGGCCATGTGCGGATCCGCACGCTCGATGCACGCGACGCGCCTTCGATTCAACCGAACTACCTCGATACGGATCTCGACCGGCGTACCACGGTGGCTGGCGTGCGCTTCGCGCGCCAGGTGGCTGCCACGGAGCCGATGCGCGCGCTGACGAAGCGCGAATTCCGGCCCGGCGCGGACGCGCAAACCGACGGCGAGTTGCTGCAGTTCTGCCGCGACTATGGGCAAACGATCTTTCATCCGTCGGGTACCGCGAAGATGGGTGTTGCCAGCGACCCGACGGCCGTCGTCGACGAACGTTTGCGTGTATACGGAACGCACGGGCTGCGGGTGGTCGACTGTTCGATCATGCCGACGCTGGTGTCGGGCAACACGAATGTGCCGATCGTGATGGTGGCGGAAAAGGCTTCCGACATGATTCTCGAAGACGCACGCGGCGCCGATCGCGCGGTGCAGGTGCGTAACACCGAGGAAGCGACCGCATGAATGCATGACCGCATCAACGCATCAACGCGTCAACGCATCAACGCATTGACGCAGCACCCGCGCGGCGAGCGACCGTGCCGCACGGCAGCATCAGCAATACCGGATTAGAGAATCCTGCGCGCTCTGAACGCCCACAAGGGCCGAACACGATTCGAAACGACCTAGCGCAGGTCATCACGCCCCGGAGGAGACATCGGGGGCTGCGCGCCCGGCTGCGTCGCTTGCGGCCGGCCGGACGCTTAATCGGAGGACGAGCCATGGCAATCGATTCCCGCGTAGTGCGCCGTGTCGCGCTGGCCAGTGTGATCGGCGCGACGGTGGAGTGGTACGACTTCTTTCTGTACGGCGTCGTGGCCGGCATCGTGTTCAACAAGCTGTACTTTCCGGCCAGCGATCCGCTCGTCTCGACGCTGCTTGCGTACACAACCTTTGCGGTCGGCTTCGTCACGCGGCCGATCGGCGGTGTGTTGTTCGGCCATTTCGGCGACCGCATCGGCCGTAAGTCGGCGCTGATCCTGACCCTCGTCATCATGGGCATTTCGACGGCCGGGGTCGCGTTCGTGCCGACCTACGCGCAGATCGGCGTGGCCGCGCCGATCCTGCTGTTGTCGCTGCGCGTGCTGCAAGGCATCGGTCTCGGCGGCGAATGGGGTGGCGCCGTGCTGATGGCGTACGAATATGCGCCGCCGCACCGCCGCGGGCTGTTCGCCAGCCTGCCGCAGATCGGCCTGTCGATCGGCCTGTGTCTCGCGGCCGGCATCGTCGCCGCGGTGTCGCACGTATTGCCGGAACAGGCGTTTTTCACATGGGGCTGGCGCATCGCCTTCGGCGCATCGCTGATCCTGGTGCTGATCGGCCTGTATATCCGACTCAAAGTGATGGAAACGCCGGAGTTTCTCGCATTGAAGCGCAATCGCCGCGAAGTGAAGATTCCGTTCGTCGACATGATCACGCGCTATCGCCGCGAGGTGCTGCTCGGTATGGGCGCGCGTTATATCGACGGCGTCTTCTTCAACGTATTCGCGGTGTTCATGATCGGCTATCTGACACAGCACGTGTCGATGAGCCGCACCGATGCGCTGCTCGGTGTGATGATTGCCGCCTGCGTGATGTGCTTTTTCATTCCGCTGTTCGGCAGCCTGTCGGACTTGTACGGCCGTGCACGCGTGTATCGCTGGGGCTCGGTGATTTGCGGGCTTTCGGTATTTCCGGTGTTCTGGCTGATCGAGATCCAGCCGGCCAACACGATGATGATCTGGCTGTCGATCGTGATCGCGTTCGGCATCTTCTATGCGATGGTGTACGGCCCAGAAGCGGCGTTGTTCTCGGAGCTGTTCGATCCGAGCGTGCGCTATACCGGCATTTCGTTCGTCTACCAGTTCTCAGGCATCTTCGCGAGCGGCCTTACGCCGATCATCGCCACCGCGGTGTGGCGCGCGAACGGCGGCAAGCCGTGGATGATCTGCGCCTATGTACTGTTTTCCGCGCTGGTTTCCGCATGGTCGGCGCGCGCGATCGAACGGCGCGGCTTGCGGGTGGACGCAATGGCGCATGCGCAATGACGCGCCGCACGCTATTCCGCGAAGGTCCTCGCCGTTGCCTCGGCGGCGCGCCGCAAATCGGGCACGAAGCTCAGTAGATCGTCGAGCGCCAGCCGGCCCACCGGCGCTTGCACCGCAATCGCCGCGCAGGCGCGATTGCGGTCGAGCATCACCGGTACGGCGATCGCGATCACGCCTTGCAGATGCTCCTGATCGTTGATCGCCAGCTGACGGCGCCGCGTTTCCAGCAACTCCTTGCGCAATGCATCGCGGTCAGTAATGGTGCGCTCGGAATAGGCGCGCAGCGGCAACGAACTGATCATGCGTTCGCGCCGCTCCTTCGGCAGAAAGCTGAGCAGCAGCTTGCCGCTTGCCGAGCAATGCAGCGGCACATGCGAACCGGGCTGCAAATGCATGCGCAACTGCCATTCGGTCTCGACGCGGTCCACGTACACCACGTCGTTGCCGGCCAGCATCGTCAGGTTGCAGGTCTCGCCGATTTTCTCGACGAGTTCTTCGAGCAGTTCGTGGCGCGCTGCCGCAGGCCCCGCGTGCATCAGCACGTTGACCGCCAGATGTCGCACGCGCGGCGAGCATTCATAGAGCCGGCTGCCCGCGTTGCGCGTAACCAGATACGCATCGATCAACTGCACGAGGATGCGGTGCACGGTCTGCTTGGGCAGGCCTAGCGCGCGCACGAGGTCGGTCATCGAAAGCGGCTCCCCGGCCGCAGCTAGCGCTTCAAGCACGCGGAACGCGCGAATGGCGGCAGCGTTCGACTGATTCGAAGCCGTCATGCTGTCTCCTGAATCTCATCGTTATGCCTTCGATTGTGCATCGGATCGATTGCTTTTCGGGACTATGGAAAGTCCCGAAATTCGCGATTTTCTATGTGCACGGTAAGCCTGCGATGAATAGAGCGAGAAACGGGACTCCGCTGCGCGGCGGGCTGCCTAGATTGACAGCACCGCCAATCAGTTTTTAGAACCGGAGACAACCGTATGAACGTAAGGGCGACAGCCGCCGAAACGGCGCATGGACGCGAGGCGGACGATGTAGAGCGCAGCGTCGCGGCCTTGGTTGCGCGCGCACGCACTGCGCAGCACGCATTCGAAGCGGCCGGCCAGCAGGCGCTCGACACGGCCGCAGCCGCAGCCGCGTGGGCCATCATGGAACCCTCGCGTAACCGGCAGCTGGCCGAATGCGCGGTGCGCGACACCGGCCTCGGCAATATCGACGACAAGTTTCAGAAGAACTATCGCAAGACCCTCGGTCTGCTGCGCGATCTGCATGGCATCAAAACGCATGGCGTAATTGCCCGCGACGCAGCGCGCGGCATGATCGAAATCGCACGCGCGGTGGGCGTAGTCGCAGCGATCACACCTTCGACCAATCCAGCGGCGACGCCGGCCAACAAGATCGTCAATGCGTTGAAATGCGGCAATGCGGTGATCGTTGCGCCTTCGCCAAAGGGCTATACGAGCGCGGCCTTGCTGCTGCAGTTCATTCACGCGCAGTTCGCTAAGGCAGGCATCGATCCCGACCTCGTGCAGATGCTGCCCGCGCCGATCAGCAAGGCCGCCACCGCGGCGCTGATGCGCGATGCCGACCTGGTGGTCGCCACCGGCTCACAGGCCAACGTGCGCATGGCCTATACCAGCGGCACGCCGGCATTCGGCGTGGGCGCGGGCAATGTCGCATCGATCGTCACGCATACCGCCGTGCTTGACGATGCGGCGCACAAAATCGCCCGCTCGAAGACCTTCGACAATGCGACCAGCTGCTCGTCGGAGAACAGCGTGGTAATCGAAGCGGCCATTTATGCGCCGATGCTCGCCGAATTGGCTGCATGCGGCGGTGTGCTGCTCGACCACGCGCAAAAGGCGCAACTGCAAGCGGCGATGTGGGTTAACGGCAAGCTGTCCGATCGCTGCACCGCGAAGTCCGCGACGGAAATCGCGCGCGTCGCAGGTCTCGACGAGATCGCCGCGCGGCAACCGTCGTTTCTGATGGTCGAAGAAGACGGCTATGGCAAAGCCTATCCGTTTTCCGGCGAGAAACTCGCACCGGTACTGACCGTTTATCGCGCCACCGATTTCGCGGCTGCCGCGGAAACTGTGCGCGGCATCTACGCGTATATGGGCGCCGGCCATTCGGTCGGCCTGCACAGTGCCGACGCACAACAGGCCGTCGAACTCGGCGTGACGCTGCCGGTCGCGCGCGTGATCGTCAATCAGGCGCATTGCCTCGCCACGGGCGGCAACTTCGACAATGGCTTGCCGTTCTCGCTGTCGATGGGCTGCGGTACGTGGGGCCGCAATAACTTCTCCGACAACCTCAGCTATCGGCAGTATCTGAACGTCACACGTGTGGCCTATCCGATCGAAGCCCACGTGCCGGAAGTCGACGATCTGCTCGGCGATTTCTTCAGGAGATACGGCCAATGAACACGCTTGCCACGATCCGCACGCTGATCGACGAGCGTGCCAGCCGTTATCCCGACAAGCCGTTTCTGCTCGCGGCACCGGAAGGCGAGTTGTACGCGGCGGCCGTCGCCGACGCTGCCGAAGCTTCCGCAATTGCGGCCCGTGCGGGCCGACCCATGATGCAGGCCGCGTTGCAAGGCGCCGCCGGCAACCCATCGCACGCAGCGTGGCATTCAGCGGCCATTGCCGGCGAACAGGAAACTAGCGCCGCCACTGGCCGCGAACCCGCTCAGTCGCTGAGCTTCGGCGCACTGCAAGCGGATTGCCGCGCGCTCGAGACCCGCTTTCGCGAGGCGGGTCTGCAGCCCGGCGACGTGATTTCGGTTTATATGAGCAACGGCATTCAAACCGCGCGCATTCTGCTCGCAGCGATGTACGCAGGTCTCGTCGCGCATCCGTTGAATCTGCTGTGCCAGCCTTCGCAGTTGCGCTATATCGTCGAGCATGCGGATACGAAGATGATCTTCGTTTGCGAAGACACGCACGCAGCGATTGCGAACACACTCGACGAATTGCGCGCGCAGGGCTTGGAGCGTCGCATTGCGATGGTGCACACGGAGCCCGACGCACGAGGTCTGCCCGACTGGCCGCGCGCAGCAACCGACGACATGGCGGCCGGTAATGAAGCGCAAACGGCACCCCGTACAGCACCGCGCGCGCCGTCTGGCGACGACGTCGCGTTGTTGATGTACACCTCCGGCACCACCGGCGCGCCGAAGGGCGTGCTGCTCACGCATCGCAACCTGCTCGCCAACGCAGCGAACATTTCGGCGGAACATCGCCTCGGTACCGACGACCGCGTGCTCGCATCGCTGCCGCTGTATCACATCAACGGTCTCGTCGTAACGCTGCTCACACCGCTGTTTCATGGCGGCTCGGTGGTGATGCCGCCGCGTTTTTCCGCACGCACCTTCTGGCGCGATGCCGCGCACTACGGCTGCACGTGGGTCAACGTAGTGCCGACCATCGTCGCGTATCTGCTGAACTGCGAAGAACCATGCGCGTTCGATCTGTCCGCGTTGAAGTTCTGCCGCAGCGCATCGGCCGCGTTGCCCGCCGAGCATCACCGCGCGTTTGAAACGCGCTTCGGCATCGGCGTGATCGAAACGATGGGCATGACAGAAACCGCGGCGCCCGTGTTCAGCAACCCGTTCGAGCCGGCACGTCGCCGCGTGGGCAGCATCGGCTTGCCGTCCGGCAGCGAAGCGAAAGTCATCGATCGCGACGGCCGCGAATGCGCGCCCGGCGAATGCGGCGAGCTCGTGCTGCGCGGCGCTCAAATCATGAGTGGCTACTACAAGATGCCGAAAGAAACCGCTGCCGCGTTCACCACGGATGGCTGGCTGCGCACCGGAGACCTCGGTTACTGCGATACCGACGGCTATTTCTACATCAACGGGCGTGCGAAGGAGTTGATCATCAAGGGCGGCGAAAACATCGCGCCGCGCGAGATCGACGAAGCGCTACTCAAACATGCCGGCGTGCTGGATGCGGCCGCAGTCGGCGTACCCGATCCCGCTTATGGGCAGGACATCGTCGCGTTC
>DATLOW010000251.1:0-2279 GCA_035536055.1 Paraburkholderia sp.
CAATGCCCGGTTTCGTCACCGCCGGCAGCGTCACCACCACCTCTTACGACGGCAACAGCGACGATCTGCTGACCGGTGGCCTCGGCAAGACCGGCCTTGCCGGCACTGCACCGGGCTTTGCGAATCCGTCGAGCCCGACCAGCGCCGAACTGCGCCGGCTGGCGATCTGGTCGAACTACCGCGCGCTCGTCGACATCACGGCAAACGGCGGCTATGGACGTTTCTGGGGGCCCAATATCGACCTGAACGGCAACGACACGCTGGGCGAAGGCAAGATCGCGGGCATCGAGTATCTCGCCTACGCCGACGACGGCAGCGGCCGGCAAAACGTGTCGCTGCTCACGCAGATACCGGCCAGTTTCGATCCGGCCAATCCGTGCATCGTCACGGCGACGTCGTCCGCTTCGCGCGGCGTATACGGCGCGATTTCCGCGGCCGGCGAGTGGGGCTTGAAGCGCGGCTGCGCGGTCGCGTACACCGACAAGGGCAGCGGCAACGGCGCGCACGAACTCGCGACCAATCTCGTCACGCTGATCGACGGCCGCGTGGTCAGCGCGCAGATGGCGGGTGCGCGAAGCCTGTTCACCGCGAACATCCCGGCCGGCAGCCTGCCGCTTTTCAATCAGGCGTTCCCGAACCGCTACGCGTTCAAGCACGCGCACTCGCAGCAGAACCCCGAGCAGGACTGGGGCAAGGACACGCTCGAAGCGATCCAGTTTGCGTACTGGGCGCTGAACCAGCAGTTCGGGCCGGTGATCAACGGCTCGCAGCGCGGCGTGCTGTTCAAACCCGGCAGCATCACGACGATTGCCGCGTCGGTCAGCAACGGCGGCGGCGCGTCGCTTGCCGCGGCCGAGCAGGATACGCAGGGCTTGATCACCGCCGTGGTGGTCGGCGAACCGCAGATCAACCTGAACATGTCGCCGAGCGCGCAAGTGCTCGAGGGTGGAGTACGCATCGCCGCGGCCGGCGCGCCGCTCGCCGATTACATGACCTATGCGAATCTGCTGCAGCCGTGCGCGGCCGCGTCGGTCGCGGCGGTCGGCTCGCCGTATCTGTCCACGCTGCCGCTCGCCACCACCCAGGCGATTCGCGCGGCGCGCTGCGCAACGCTGGTGGGCAACGGTTTCGTCAGCGGCGGCGATCTCGCGTCGCAGTCCGCCGATGCGCTGAACCGGTTGCACGCCGCCGGCTATGAAACCGATTCCGACCTGCTGCATGCATCGATGTGGGATTCGCAGGCGGTGCCGGCCGTCGCGGTGACCTACGCGAATGCGTACATGCGCGCGAGCGTGCTCGACAATCTGTGCAGCTTCAGTTTCGGCACGACCAACGTGCAGGGCAACGCGGGTGTCACGCCGCCCGCTGCGGTGATGCTGAGCGTGTTCGGCCTCGGCAACGGCGTGCCGCCGACCAACGGCATCAACCTCGTATTCAACGTGCCGCTGGCGGGTGCGGACCACCGGCTGGCCACCGCGGATGCGAGCTTCAACGGCGCAGCCTGCTTGCGCCTGCTATGGGCCGCCGGCAACCCGCAGATGGTGACGAGCGTCAACGCGATTCGCGTGAATGCGAATCTGCGCGGCAAGCCCGCGATCATCGCGCAAGGACGCAGCGATACGCTGGTGCCGGTCAATCACGCGTCGCGCGCGTATCTGGCGATGAACAACCTCAGCGAAGGTTCGCGCAGCCAGCTGTCGTTTTACGAAGTGACCAACGCGCAGCACTTCGATGCGTTCCTTGGCACGGCGGGTTTCGATACGCGCTTTATTCCGCTGCATTACTACAACCTGCAGGCGCTCAACCTGATGTGGAATCACCTGAAAAGCGGCGCTGCGCTGCCGCCATCGCAGGTGGTGCGCACCGTGCCGCGCGGCGGCACCGATGGCGCGGCGCCGGCGCTGTCGCTAGCGAATCTGCCGGCGATTGCGGCGAGCCCCGGTTCGAATGCGATCAGGGTGGCGGCAGGGACCGTAAACGTGCCGCGCTAGGCCACGCGCGCGGCAACGTGCGAGGCGTGGGGCGGTGCAAGCGGCAAGCCGCTCCGGATTGCATAAGCGCGTCGCTGCGCTTGCGTGATGCAACCACAGGCCGATTCGCACGCGCTGCGCTCGCCGACCGGCGCGAAGCGCCTTACTTGCGTTTTGCATGCGCGTTGCGTGCGGCTCCGCTCATTACGCAAGCGGACCGTTTCGCATTAGCGGGCTGCTAGTGCGCCATGACACACAATCTACCTGGACGGTGTCGTACTGTGGGCTATCGGAACTGGAGTTCAGATG
>DATLOW010000252.1:0-14312 GCA_035536055.1 Paraburkholderia sp.
TTCCCATCCCGAACAGGACCGTGAAACGACTCCACGCCGATGATAGTGCGGATTGCCCGTGTGAAAGTAGGTAATCGTCAGGCTCCCTTATGCCAGATCACAAACCCCGCCCCAGAAAGGCGGGGTTTGTGCGTTTACAGCCTGAAAATCCGCCGCGTCTTCGTCACGCGCCATCTCATCATCATCTGTTCCTCGAGGGTACTTGCAGCGGCGTCGCTTGAACGCTTGCAAATGCTTCGGATTCCAAACATTGACAGAACACATCTCGAAAACGACACTGATCCGAATCGTTATCGCGTTGTTGACTATCCATCGAGGATTGCATGAAGAAACTTGCTGCTGCTGCCGTAATGTCCGGGGTACTTGTTGTTGTCGCGCCGTCAGTCTCTCATGCTGCGCAACCCGCCGCCTCCTCGGCTTCTGTCACTGGCATTAGCGTGTTGCAAGCCGAAGGTGTCGTGCAGTCGGTTGATCCTGTCGCGCACACCGTTACGGTAAAAGACGCGGTCAGCGGTCAGGCCACGTTCAATGTGAGCCCGGAAACTACGAAGCTGTCAGCGCTCAAGTCGGGCGATAAGGTTCGTGTTCGAATGGTGCGCGATGCTGTCATCGTGCCGGAGGGTTCGTCGGCGAATGCGATGAGCCCTTCCACAAAGGGCGACGCCACCGCTCAGAGCACTATCGCAGCACAGGTTGTCGCTGTGGACAGTAAAACAGGCGTCATCGCGCTGAAGGGCGCTCAAGGCAACGTATTCCACGTCCAGGCGAGCGATGCCTCGCAATCCGCCAGTTTGTCGTCGGGTATGCGCGTGCAGGTCAATTACGCGGCTATGGCGGCGGTGTCGGTCGCCGCTGCCCAGTAATGATTGGTAGCGGAACGATTTGCAGGCTACGGTTCGTCGTGCGCGGTGAAAACACCATCGTGCCGACATGCTTCGCATGTCAAATGCCGCTCGTCAGCTTCACACGCGTAATCTCAGATGGCGCGCCGAGCCGTTTGGGCGGCCCCCAGTAGCCGGTCCCGCGGCTGGTATAGACCCAAAGCCCGTTAAGACGCGCCAATCCCGCCGTGAACGGCTGCTGTAGCCGCACAAAGAAGTTCCACGGAAAGAACTGACCGCCGTGTGTGTGGCCAGACAACTGTAGTGTGAACCCGGCGTCTGCCGCAGCCTCTGCGCTACGCGGCTGATGCGCGAGGAGGACCTTGATCAGAACGTCGCCAGGCGCACCTTCCAGCGCAGCGACCGGATCGCTTTGGTGCGCCGGGTCGTAGTGGCCCGCTGTATAGTCGGTCACGCCCGCAATGACGGCCTGAGCTCCATCGTGATTCACGACCACGTGTTCGTTGAGCAATACGTTCAGCCCGAGTCGCTGGAATTCTGCAATCCACGCGTTGGCACCCGAATAGTATTCGTGGTTGCCGGTCACCAGGTAAGCGCCATGTCGCGCGGTTAGCCTGGCCAGGGGCTGCGTGTGAGCGGAAAGCTGGGCGACCGTGCCGTCGACGACGTCGCCAGTGACAGCGATCAAGTCAGGCTTAAGACGATTAACCGCGTCGACGATCGCGTCGACATATTTGCCTTTAATCGTCGGTCCCACATGAATGTCGCTGATCTGCACGATCGTGAAGCCCTCGAGGGCTGCCGGCAAATCCGCGATCGGCACTTCAATATTGACCACACGCGCTCGTCGCCGCGCATTGAAAAAGCCGATTGCAGTAGAAAGCAGCGCAAGCAACGGTACTGCAGTCGCGGTGGCGGGGCGCCAGTCTGCGATCGGCACGGTATGCGGCCAGATCGCATCGACGGTGAGCAGCGATGCGAGAAAGATGTCGCGCACGAATGTGAGTACGAGCAGCGACGAGAAAAAGCCCATCGCCAGCAGGCCGACCCACGCGAACCGGTCGCCGAGCGATTGCTGCTTGAATCTGCGCGCCATCATGCCGGGCGGAATCAGCAGACACGACAGCACCAGCCACAGGACTGCCAGCCAACGGCCGGCCATGCCGACCGGCAAATCCGGAATCAGCCTGAAGCCGACGTAAACGTGCAGCAGAACACCGATCGAAATCAGGCGAACAAAAAAGGCGGATAGGCGCATAGAGGAATAGGTGGGCGCGAAGAGGCGGGCACTGCCGTGGTGTCCGCGCTGGCTGCATCGGTCAATGGTGGCCGGCCTGTCATTCTACCGGCAGAATGCGCGCTCGGCGCGGCGCGGACTGACGCGCAGGATTGCCTTGCCGCGTGGCGTGCGATGGGTGTCCAGCGGTCAGTGAGAATCCCTATTAAACGGACATTGAATGCCCCCGGAATCAGAGCTATCCTGAAAACAGATGACCGCGCAGCTGCCCAGCCGTCGCGAGCGCGCTTCGGAAATCCCGAAGAATCGGCGCAACCGATGCAAGCAGATGGTGGGCGTGTGCGTGGCCGGTCTGTCGCCGCTCGGGACGGCGAGAGGAGGCGTGATGAAATCGATCAGGACGACGCGTCACGTGCATCACCTCGGGCACGAAGGCAGTCATGTCATGGTGCCTCTGGTGGTGTTGTCGCTGATGGCGGTCAGCGTGTACTTCGGCGTGCGCTCCATCGAGTTCTCGGAGCTGGGCCGCACCGCGCTGTTTTACGTCGTGATGGTGTTTGTAGCGCTGGGTGTCGCCGGACTGTTCGGCGCCGTGGCGGCCTGGCTGCACTCGAACGGGGACGATACCCACGAGGGCTTTTGTTTTATCGGAGCCCTGGTGGGGGCAATCGTTTTCTATATAGCGATGCTGACCGCCTGACGACCCGACTGTCGCGCTGGCCGCCAGCCCGCTGGTTCAGGCGATGCGCGCAACCTCGTCGAACGTCAGGCGCGGGTTGCGCGGATGCAGCTTCGACGCATCGCCATAACCCAGGTTGACGAGGAAATTCGACTTCACCGTCGTGCCGGCGAAGAATGCCGCGTCGACCTTGTCGTTGTCGAAGCCGGACATTGGGCCGGCATCGAGGCCGAGCGCGCGCGCCGCGATGATCAGATAAGCGCCTTGTAGCGTCGAGTTGCGGAACGCGGTATCGGCAATGGCGCGCTCGTTGCCGACGAACCAGCTGCGCGCATCGGCATGCGGATACAGCTTCGGCAACTGATCGTAGAAGGCCATATCCATGCCGACAATCATCGTGACGGGCGCCGCCATCGTTTTTTTGACATTTCCCTCAGCCAGCGCCGGACGCAGCCGCTCCTTGCCGTCGGCGGTCTTGACGAACACCAGCCGCACCGGGCTGCAATTCGCTGACGTCGGCCCTAGCAGCGCGAGTTCGACGAGACGCGCAAGCAGCGCATCGTCGACCGGTTTGGGTTGCCACGTATTGTGGGTCCGCGCCTGGCGGAAGATCAGATCGAAGGCGTCGTCGGAAAGCGTCATGATAGGGGCCCGAAAAAAGGGAAAAGATGAGGCAAGGGGAAAGTTGAGACAAGCCGTAAGCGTATGCGCCGTTTTCGCAGCCTGCCGCACACGCCGTTCCATAATAGTCCGCGTTTCCGATAGAGGAGCGCAACGCGCACACGGTTCCAGAGATGCAAGATTTATTCGACGATTTGCCCACGCCGGACGTCGTGTGGCACCCCGAGTGGCTGACGGCCGATGCGGCCGTGTCGCTGATGACGCGCCTGATCGAAGAGGTGGCGTGGCGCCAGGACGTCATGAACACACCGGCGGGCCGCGTGCCGCTGCCGCGTTTGACGGCGTGGCAAGGGGAGCGCGACGCCGTCTACGTGTACTCAGGCATTCGAAATACGCCCGACGCATGGACTCCCGCCGTGATGCAGTTAAAGATCGCGGCCGAGGCCACGTGCGACGCGCGTTTCAACAGCGTGCTGCTGAACCGCTACCGCAGCGGCGCTGACAGTATGGGGTGGCATGCCGACCGTGAGCCAGAACTCGGCAAGCGTCCAGTGATCGCGTCGGTGAGTCTGGGCGCGGCGCGCCGGTTCGACCTGCAGCACAACCGCACCGGCAGGACGGAGTCATTCGAGCTGAAAAACGGCAGTCTGCTGGTCATGCGCGGCGACACGCAGCTGGAGTGGCGGCACCGTGTTCCAAAGGAGCCAAAGGTGCAGGGCGAGCGCATCAATCTGACGTTCCGCTTCGTGACGCCCCGGTCCTGACCGCGTGATCCTCGTCGTAGCGGCACGCACAACGACCTCTCGCGTTATAAATCAAAAAAACTAAAAAAATTATGCGCATAAACTTCGAGTGACCGTCTGACCTCAGATTCGCCCTATGCCATTTGGCCATGCTATGATGTACCTACAAAGTATTTACTTTTCCTTTCGGTCCGCTTAGCATTTTCACCCTGAGGTCGCCATGAAAACCACGATTCGCAAGATGGGCAATTCACATGGTGTACTGATCCCGAAACCGATCCTGGTTCAGCTTGGACTGGAGGATGAAGTGGACATGCAAATCGAAGGTAATGCGCTGGTGCTGCGCCGTCCGCAAAAGCGGGCGCGCGAGGGCTGGGCTGACGCCAGCCGGGCGGTCGCGGTGGCAGGCGACGATCATCTCGTGATGGGCGAGTTTCCGAACGCTGACGACGCGGGGTTCAAATGGTAGAACGCGGTGAGGTCTGGCTTGTCGCGCTTGATCCTACCGTCGGCAGTGAGATTCAGAAAACGCGGCCCTGCGTGGTCGTATCGCCACCGGAGATGAATGAATACCTGCGCACCGTAATCGTTGCTCCGATGACAACCGGTAGTCGCTCCGCGCCTTTTCGTATCCAGTTGACCTTTGCACGCAAGCGCGGGCTGATCCTGCTCGATCAGATCCGCACGGTCGACAAGGAGCGTCTGGTCAGGAAAGTCGGCGCAATTTCGGACTCTGCGCTTGCGTCGACGCTATCCACGCTGCAGGAGATTTTCGTCGACTAGCTGAGCGAGCGGTACCGCGCTGCAGGCGCGCTTTAGCCTCGGGCGGTGTCGATACGTCGCCTCAGCGTCGCGACGAGGCGCTCGAACGTCAGCGTGCTGGCCGGCAGGGCCACCGTGTCGGGAAACTGCTCACGGGTGATGTCGGTCAGTACCTGGCCCGGCGGTGCCTCGAGCAGAACGCTGGCGCCCATTTCGATCATCACCGTCAAGCCGTCGAACCAGCGAACCGTATGGCGCATATTGGTCACGAGGTCGTCGCGAATCGCATCGGCGGTATAGAGCGGCCGGCCGCCGCGATTGCCGACATATGTGCTGCACGGTGCGTGAAAGGTCACGTCGCGCGACCAGGCTGCGAGTTCGTCGGCGGCGTCGGCCAGCAGTTCGCAATGCGACGGTACGCTGACGGCGAGGCGAGTCGCCTTGCGCGCGCCCGCGGCGAGCGCGCGCTGGACGAACGCATCGAGCGCGGCGGTTGCGCCGGCCACGACGATTTGCCGCGGCGCATTGACGTTGCCAACATACACATCGCCGACAAACGCGTCGCGTCGTCCACCATCCGCACCATCCGCGCGGTTCGCCGCCAGCGTCTCCACCTGATGCTCGGTCAGTCCCGCAATGGCGGCAAGGCCATAACCGGTCGGGTAAGCCGCCTGCATCAGCTCGGCGCGTTTGCGAACCATCCGCAGCGCATCGGCAAACGCCAGTGCGCCGCAACTGACCGCTGCGGGATAGGCGCCGACGGAGAGGCCGGCGCTGATGTCCGGCGCCAGCTGTTCCGCCGCCAGCGCGCGGGTCATCGCCACGCCGGCCACGACAATGCCGATCTGCACCGCGACGGTAGACTGCAGCGCAGCGAAGCTATCGAGCGTCAGCACGTCGATCCCGAGTACATCGGAGGCTTCGTCGAGCGTTGCCTTGCTCGCCGGATGCTCGGGCAACTGATGCAGGAAGCCCTCGGTCTGGGCACCTTGTCCGGGAAACAGGCAGGCGAGCATCAGGCCGGCTCCGTTGCCGATGCCCATGGGTCCGACACCAGCCGCGGGCCCCGCGCGGTGCGCGCCATCACGTGTGGCTTGCCGGTGGCGAATTCGGCGAGCGCGACGCCGCCGACGGGCGTTTCGAGCTGCGCGTCGACACGCGTTTGCGCACGTTGCGCATGCATTTGCAGTTCCGCCAGCAGCGCTTGTGCGGCGCTTACCGTCAACCGGTCGGGTGTGCGAATCAGCAGATCGAGGTCGCTCGACACGCCGACCGTCGGCAGCTGCGTGGCGAGCTCGAATCCGGCACTACCCGCCGGCCCCCACGCAAATGGCGCGAGGACGCCCGGCGCCGAGCGCAGCGTCGCGAGCGCGACGAACGCCGGCAGCAGACCGCGTGGCCCGGCGGGCTCGCGTACGGCCAGCGCTTCAGGAGCGAATGCACACGCAACGTCGCCGGCTGCGACCCACGTGCCGTAACGGTGCGAGCGAGTCGCGCCGCGTATGCCGACCGCGACGAAGCCCGCCGCCGCTTGCGCGCGCCGCACGACGGCGTACGGCGCGGCCAAAAACGCCGCGCGCACCCAGCCCGGCTCGCCATCGAGCGCCGTCAGACGCGCAAGCTGCAACACGTCATGCGGCCGCCAGCGCACGTCGCCGGCCGCCGCTTCAGCGGCGGAAAATGGCGGCGCCGAACATACCTGCATTACTCGGCGTCCCACTGTTCGGCGAGCCGCCGCCGCACTTCGATCGACGCCGCGCGGTTCTGCTGCGCGGCCGGGTTATCGAGCCGGCGCGACAGCCCGCGCGCATCGCCGCGCGCGCTGCTTACCGCCCGCGCCAGCACGCTGCGCACGCGTTCGATCTGCGCATCGTCCGGTGCATCCGCGTCGACCTCGCCGATCAGTTCGTCGAGCAGACCGAGCTTCGCGAACGACGCCATCGAATACGACATCGGCACGATGGTCTCGCCGAGTTTGTCGAGTTCGTCGACGGTACGGCGCGTCACGCGCGCGGCGGCTTCCTTGCCCATTGCGTGAACCAGCGTGCCGGGGGCATCGAGCGCAAGAATCCGGTTGGCCTGATAGCCATGCGCGAGAAATGCGCCCGACATCGCCGGCCCGACGATCAGCGCGATCACCGGGTGGCCGGCGTCGCGCGCCGTTGCATACGCATCGACAGCCGCCGCGCACGCGAGGTGAATGCCGAGCATCTCTTCGCGGTAGCCGTACGCCTGGCTCTTCACGTCGACGATCGCGACAATCGGGCGGCGCTGCGCGGCGTGCGCATCCTGTGCGATCACGTCGCGCACCGCACGGGCCAGCAGCCAGCCCTGTTCGAGGCCGACCACGTTGTCCGTGGCGCGCACGAAGCGGTTGTCCGGATCCGGCACGACGGAGATGAAGCGCGCGGTTTCGCCATCGAGCGGCGCGTCGCCGCTCCATACCGGCGCGGGCGTCGCGGCGTTGCCAGCCAGTGCGCGGAACCAGCGCGCGCCACGGGTCAATGAGGTATCGCTCACGATTGCTCCTTGCTCGGTGAATGCGACGCGTGCGTATCGCGGAACACCGCGCGCATCGATTCGGGCGTGACGGTTTGCGGATCGATCGCCGCGAGCCGGGCCAGATAGGTATCGACCTGCGCGGTGCGGTGCGTCGCCGGCACGCCTTGCGCAAAAGCCTGCGCGACGGCTGCACGCACCGCATGCGCATCGTCTTCGACGAGGCTGTCGGCGAGACCCGCGGCCGCGCGCTGCGCGCCGCCGATCAGCTGCCACACGCGGCGGCGGTCGCTGGAGTCGAGTTCGTCGATGCCGGCTTCCTGCTCGATCACTTCGGGTCCGTTCATGCCGAGCCGGCCCTGCCGGGTGACGACCAGATGCGACGTCAGCGCGGCGGCGAGCGACATGCCGCCGAAGCAGCCGACCATCCCGGCAATCACGCCGACCACCGGCACATGGCGGCGCAGCGCGACGATCGCCGCCTGCATCTCGGCGATCACCGCGAGGCCGAGGTTGGCTTCCTGCAGCCGTACGCCGCCGGTCTCGAACAGGATCACCGGCCGCACGATCCGCCCGCGTTCGCAGTCGCGCAGCGCGAGTTCGAGCGCCGCGGCGATCTTGCTGCCCGACACTTCGCCGATACTGCCGCCCTGAAACGCGGATTCCAGCGCGGCGACCACCGCCGGCTCACCGTCGATGGTGCCGCGCGCGATCACCGCGCCATCGTCGGCCTGGCAGACGATGCCTTGCAACGGCAGCCACGGCGATTCGATGCGATCGAACGGGCCGAGCAGTTCGCGAAAGGTGCCGGCATCGAGCAGCGCGCGGGCGCGTTCGCGCGCCGGCAATTCGATAAAGCTGTCCGCCAGATGCGGTGTAGCTGCGCTGGTCATGGTACTCATGGGTTGCTCCCTGCGCCGTTGCCCTCGAGCGCCTCGATCGCCTCGGCGAGTCGCAGCGCGACCACGCCGGGCGTCGCGCCGAAGTCGTTGATCTCGATATGGGTCGCGCCGTCGTAGCGCTGGAAAAAGCGGTCGAACACGCTCTTCCAGATATGCCCGTAACCGTCGACGCTGGTGTGCACGTCGACTGTCGCCGTCATCGCCGGGGCGGGCGACAGCAGCACCTCGAGGTCGCCGGAGCCGACCACGCCGACATGTGCACGCGTGTTGACGGCGCGCTGCGCCGGATACTCGAACGTCAGATGTTCCATGATGCGGTACTCCCGATGAAGTCTTGACGTGACAGTTTGTCGAGGAACAGCGTCGCGGCGAGCAGATCCGCCGCGCCGCCCGGTGATGCGTTCAGCGCGATCAGCGCGCGCTCCAGCACGTTGAGCGCTGCCGCGCCGGCCGGGGTTGCGCTGCCGCCGGCGGCCAGCACGCGTTGCGCGCCGCGCTGCGCCGCCTGCAGGCCGGTGCGGCCGGCGCGATGCAACAGACAGGTGTCGTCGAGCGACGCCATGATCGCGAGCAGCGCGTCAACGCGCGCCGCGTTTTCGCCGGCGCCTTGCGCGCGGGCGTGCCGCAGCGCCGGCAGGCCGATGCCGACCACATGCGGGAAGCCGTCTTGCGCTTCGCGGCGCGCGCCGCCGACCTGATAGCGGCGGCGCACCGCTTCGCCATGCGTATCGGCGGGCGGCGCGAAGCGATCGGGAAAGCAGGCGATCTGTGCGCCGAGCGAGCAGATGCGCGCGGCGTGGGCGACGGACGCTTCGCTCGCATCGGCGACGGAATGGGCCGGCCCGGCGAGGCTGACTGCGGCGGCGGCACCGGCACGCTCGCCGACACTGATACTGGCGGCTGTAGCGGCAACGCCGCCGCCCGTGCCGCTACCACTCGCTGCGCCGCGACCCGCGCTACCACCATCACTGCGCGCCGCCACGCTCGCCATCGCCGCCCCCGCCACCAGCAGCCCGACGATCCAGATCGCGCCGCGATGCGCATTGCTGCCGTCCGTCGCATGCAGCATCGCCTGTTCACCGGCGCGGCCGATCTGCGCGAGTTCGGCGCGCAGCGTCGCCGACGGAATCCGGTAGCGCGCGGCGCGTGCCAGCGCAGCAAAGGTCGCTTCGAGCGCGCGTGCGGAACGCCGCATGGTCGGCAGATCGAGGTCGCGATGCGCGCCGCTGCCGCGGCCGTCGACCAGAGCGGGTTTGGGTGTCAGCTCAGCTTCTTCGATCAGTGCCGCCGTCGCGTGGCGCGCCAGATCCGCGTCGCCGCAGGTGCGCCGCGCGGCGCCATCCGCCACGCCCGCGGCTGCGGCCGCAAAATCGGCCGCATGATCGGTTGCAGCATCGCCCGCACCACGCGCACAACCCGCAGAAACCGCTATCGCGCACATCACGCGTCACCAGCTTCTGAACCGTGCCGGCGGCGCATACAAGCCGCCCGACCACGTGACCAGATCGTCGATGCTGCGCGCCGCGAGCAGCGAGCGCTTCGCCTCGCCGCGGCGGATGCCGAGATCCTCCGGATACGCGACGATGCCGCGGCGGCGCAGTTCCGCGGTCTTCTCGGGCCTCGCACGCAAGCCGATCGGCGTGACGCCGGCCACTGCCGCGAGCGCCGCGCGCCGCTCGTCGACGCCTTCGGCCTTGTGCAGATACGCAATGCCTTCTTCGGTGACGACATGGCTCACGTCGTCGCCGTAAATCATCACCGGCGCGATCGGCATACCGCTTTTGGCACCGACCGCCACCGCATCGAGCTCATCGACGAAGGTCGGCTCGCCGCCTTTCTTGTACGTCTCGGCGAGCTGCACGACGAGCTTCTGCCCGCGCGCGATCGGCCCTTGGCCTTGCTTGAGCAGTTTCAGCCACGCCTCGCTCGAATGCCGCCGGCCGCGTGGGTCGTGTCCCATGTTCGGCGCGCCGCCGAAGCCGGCCAGCCGGCCGCGCGTGACGGTCGACGAATTCGCGTCCGCGTCGATCTGCAGCGTCGAGCCGATAAACAGATCGACGCCGTATTGCCCGGCCAGCTGGCACAGCACGCGGTTCGAACGCAGCGAACCGTCGCGGCCGGTGAAGAACACATCGGGCCGCGCCTCGATATACGCTTCCATGCCGACTTCACTGCCGAAGCAATGCACGCTCTCGACCCAGCCGGATTCGATCGCGGGAATCAGCGTCGGATGCGGATTGAGCGTCCAGTTGCGGCAGATCTTGCCCTTCAGCCCGAGCGATTCGCCGTAGGTGGGCAGCAGCAGCTCGATCGCCGCGGTATCGAAGCCGATCCCGTGATTGAGCGCGCTCACGCCGTACTGTTCGTAGATGCCGCGAATCACCATCATCGCGGTCAGTACCTGCAGATCGCCGATATGGCGCGGGTCGCGCGTGAACAGCGGCTCGACGGCGAACGGCCGGTCGGCCTGCACGACCACGTCGACCCACGACGCCGGAATATCGACGCGCGGCAGTTCGTCGACGATCTCGTCGACCTGCACGACCACGATGCCGTGCCGGAACGCAGCGGCCTCGGCGATGGTCGGCGTGTCTTCGGTATTCGCGCCGGTGTACAGATTGCCGTGCCGGTCGGCCTTTTCGGCGCACAGCAGCGCGACCTGCGGCGTCAGGTCGACGAACATCCGCGCATACAGTTCGACGTACGTATAGATCGAACCGATTTCGAGCTTGCCGTCCTCGAGCAGTTGCGCAACGCGCAGGCTCTGCGGGCCCGCGAACGCAAAGTCGATCTTGTGCGCGATGCCTTTTTCGAACAGCGTCAGATGCTCGGGGCGGCTGATGCTGGAGATCAGCAGATGCACGTCGTGCACCTTGGCGGGATCGACCTGTGCGAGCGAGCGCGACAGGAAGTCGGCCTGCTTCTGGTTGTCGCCTTCGAGGGCGACGCGGTCGCCGGGGCAGATCAGCGTCTGCAATGCATCGACGATGCGCGCGCCCGGCAGGATGCCGCCTTCGAGCCACGGTGCGATCGCGGCAAGGCGCCGGGCCTTTTCGTCGCGCAGCGTGGTCCATGAGCGCGCGCCCGCGCGGGCCGCCGGGGCCGGACTGGCCGGTTCGAGTCGTGGGTTCATGGGCGGATCAACTCCCGGAAGTTGCAGTTGAAGGGTGGACACGCGCCGTGCGCGGCTTGCGCGCCTTGCGCTGCGGTGCCGCCGCGGCTTCGGTGCGTGCGCGTTCGGTAAGAAACCGGTAGATCAGTTCGCCGGTGCCGATCAGATGCGCGGCGACCAGCGCCTGCGCGGCCGCGACGTCGCGGCGCACGATCGCATCGAGCAGCTCGACGTGTTCGTGGTCGGATTCGCCCTTGTACTCGGGAAAACCGAACTTGAGGCGCAGATAGCGCTCGCCGCGCCGATGCAGCGCGCCGATCATGTCGATCAGCTGCGGGCGCCCCGACGGTGCGTACAGACTCATATGGAACGCCTCGTTGCCGGCCACGTAGCGCGAAGGGTCCGGCTCGCCCTCGGCGGCCTTGCACAGACGCTGCGCCTCTTCGAGCGTGGCCTGCGTGTGATGTGGAATGGCCAGCCCGAGCGCGAGGCTCTCGAGCGCCGAGCGGATTTCGTATATCTCGCGTGCTTCATCGGCGGACAAGGGCGCGACCGATGCGCCTTTATGCACTTCCACCCGGGCCCAGCCTTCACCTTCCAGTTGACGCAGTGCCTCGCGCACCGGAATCGCGCTGACCGAGAAGTGGCGGGCGATTGCGTCCTGGCGCAGCGGCGCCCCCGGCGCTAGCGTACCGTCGACGATAGCGGCACGCAGCGCGTCGGCGATCACGCGCGACGTGCTGGCGCGCGGCGCACTGGCGGTGGGCAGAAATGGCTTGCGCGACGCGCGTGAGCCATTCTCCAGGGGAAAACCATCGGTTGCGTTGCTCATGACATCAAATATTATATATAAAAATTCGAAATTACCAGCCCAAATCGATGCACGCCGCACGGCCAGCCGACGGACCGCATCGAAGCACGGGGAAGCAGGGCGTGCGCGGCATCGCAACCGGCGCCGCGTGCGCATCACAACCGCAGTACTGGAGGAGCACCATGGATTCAATGACCGACCGCGCGGCCGTCGCGCGACATCGAACGCCGCTCAATCGCTCGCAGATTGCCGGTTTCTGGGGCGCGTGGGCCGGCTGGACGCTCGACGGCATGGACTCGTTCATCTATGCGCTGGTCCTGACGCCGGCGCTGACCGAATTGCTGCCGCGTTCGGGTTATGCGGCGACGCCTGCCAACGTCGGCCTTGCCGGCTCGATCCTGTTTGCGCTGTTCCTCGTCGGTTGGGGCCTGTCGTTTATCTGGGGGCCGCTCGCCGACCGCTTCGGCCGCACCAAGGTGCTGGCCGGCACGATCTTTACGTTCGCGATCTTCACCGGGTTGTCGGCGACTTCGCATAACGTGTGGGAGCTCGGCATCTACCGCTTTATCGCCGGCGTCGGCATCGGCGGCGAATGGGCGCTGGCCGGCACGTACGTCGCCGAGTCCTGGCCGGAAGACCGCCGCAAGATGGGCGCGGGCTATCTGCAGACCGGCTACTACGCAGGCTTCTTTCTGGCCGCGGCGCTCAACTACACGATCGGCGTGCACTTCGGCTGGCGCGCAATGTTCCTGACCGGCGCGGTGCCGGTGGTGGTCGCGATCCTGATCCTGACGCGCGTGAAGGAATCGGAGAAGTGGCAGAAGGCCGAAACGAACGCAGTGCGCACCAAGCCGCTGCACGACATCTTCGGGCCCACGTATCGGCGCCGCACGTGGGTGGCGTGCGCGCTGCTGACGATCGCGATCATCGGCCTGTGGGCAGGCGCGGTGTATGAGCCGTCCGCGGTGATCCAGCTGGCGACGCGCGCCGGCATGGACAAGGCCGACGCGACCAAGACTGCGTCGCTCGCTACCGGCCTGCTGTCGATCGGCACGATCCTCGGCTGTCTCGCGCTGCCGCCGCTGGCCGAACGCATCGGCCGCAAGAAGACGCTGGCGATCTATTTCGCGGGGATGGCGGTGTCGATCGCGCTGAGCTTCGGCTGGGCGTTTTACCTGCCCAACGGACTCGCGCCGTTCATTGCGTTGCTGTTCGTGCTGGGTTTCTTCGGCGGCAATTTTGCGCTGTTCAGCCTGTGGTTGCCCGAACAGTTCGAGACGCGCGTACGTGCCACGGCGTTCGCGTTCTGCACGTCGTTCGGCCGCTTCGTCGGAGCAGGCGTGAACTTTCTGCTGGGCGCGGCGGTGCTGAACATGCACACGCTCGGCGTGCCGGTGGCACTGACGGCGATTGCATTCATCGTCGGGTTGTTCATCATTCCGCTTGCTCCGGAAACGAAGGGAGAGGTCTTGCCGCAATAACGCATGCGACACGCATCGCGGCGCCGAGCCGCTGCGATGCGCGATTGCGATGCGCTGCTGCAGACGCAGCCCGGCATTGCGCATCAATCGCGCACGGCCGGGCTGCGCTCTTTCTGCTGCCCCGCGCGCGGCACGCCGCATATTCCGTTCCGGCAGCGCGAGCCGCTGCGCTTGCACGACGGCCTCGCGCATCGATACGCGCCGCACGTCAGTTCGCCCGAACCCGTACCGCACGCCGCGGTCGAAACGCACATCGTGATCCCGACACGCAGCAACCCGATCAGGAGGTGCAGCATGAAGTCACGGACTCTGTCTGCCGCATTGCTCGCCAGCGCAATCGCGGTAACCGGCGGCGCAGCGTATGCGCAACTCAATCTGAAGCAGTTCGGCATCGGCGGGGGCGGCGACAGCAGCGGCGGCGGCGCGGCTACCGGTGCGGCGTCGGCGGGTGGCGTCACGCAGCTGTTGCAGAACTATGTCGGCGCAAATCAGCAGGTGCTGGCCGGCCAGTCGAGTCTCGCCTCGGCGATGGGCTTGAGCAGCGCAGCCGGCCAGGCGCAGCAGGCGTCGAGCCTGCTGAGCGGCGGCACACCGTCGGTGAGTCAGCTCACGCAGGTGGGCAA
>DATLOW010000253.1:0-31237 GCA_035536055.1 Paraburkholderia sp.
CTTCCAACCGGATATTCCGCCCAGCACTTGACTGCATAACATGCCGCCTTCGTCAGTTTGTCCGTTCTCCAGCTGTAACGTCGATCGATTCAACCGGCAGTTGCGTGACGCGTACAACAAGAACTATGTGTGTGAAGTTGAAGCGTCACAGCTTGGGCCAGAACTGGCGTGGGTGAACCGTCAGCAGGAAGCTGGATTGTTTGACTACACGCCGACAGAGAAGATTGCGGACATGATGAAGAGCGATCCGTGGGGCACGTTCGGGCCGTGGTTCAAGGATTAATTGCTCCAACTGTATCCAAGTCACTGACAGTGGGAGCCACCGGAGGTTTGACTAGCCCAATAGCGTTGACGCGTAACTTGTTCAGTGCGGCCGCGTTGGAATTTGAGCTGCCAAGTGAGCAGTTGTTGCTTCGGTCAGATTTAAAATGCGTGAAATCAAGTATGAACAGGTCATCAGCCAAGTGGACTTTGCTATTTATCATGGACGAACTTGATGTTTGAACGATTTCCCGGACGCCCAGGACACGACGACTGTTGCACGATGGACCGGCATTAGTGGCCAGGATGCCGAGCGCCGGATATTGCGACCTGACGTAAAAACCGGCGATGACATAAGCGGCATTTGCGATCGTGTAGTGTTTTTGAAAGTTTATTCAAGGGAGTTACTGTATGAAAATAATTGTTGTTTGGCGTGACGTTTTTCGAAAATTTTCGCTGCCTTTGTTAATGTGTTGCACTTTGTCAGCAAATGCTCAAGAAAATCATTTAAAAGATCAACACGAAACTGCGCTTCGTGAATATCAAAGAGAAGAAGCCGCCGCAACCGATAATTCCAACAAGGCTTCTGCATTACGAGGTGAGGCTGCGGAACTTGATTCTCTGAATCGGACAGCTGATGCGCTTTCTACAATCAATCGGGCGCTTGGAATGATTGATTCGAATGCGCGAAAACCTTTTGTTGCTACTAAGGCAGGGATATTGTTTAATATGAATCAGCCGCAGGCGGCTGTAGAAATTTTGGCTTCGGAAATAGAGGCTACCAGGAAAAATGCCAACTCTGTTTCATCCACGCAGCGCGCTGGAATACTAGGCACCTTCACTGAAGGTTTCATCACTGCAACATTTTCCTACATGCAACTGGAACAATGGGGCGATGCAATTATGACTTTAGTCGATGCAGAGTCTCCGGCTGAAGGTCCGAGTTTTTACGCATACAAGGCGTTGGTCTATAGATACATAATAGCCAGAGCAAAAAATCCAGCTCTTGTAAATCCAATTCTCGACGAGATGGCGAACTTCTATGCAAAGCATGATGCTGGTCACTACGGCGCTCTTTTAAGAATGTGGAGCGGAGAAGATGCGGACAAGGAGATATCGATGATCATCGACAAGATGGACGGCGCTGAGCAGCAAGATGCTCTCGCAGAATCATTGTTTTATCGCGCAGCACACCAGAAATTTGTAAAAGGAAATTCTCAAGAGGCGTTGACCATGTTGAACGATATGAACACTTTGGCTCCTTATGGGAGTATCGAGTGGATATATGGAAGGCGTGTGCTAAAGTAAATTTAAATTTTTTGATTAAATTTCAAGCCGGCGAGCGACGTGACGAATTATCGAGAATTTCAAATATGAATTTTCGAATTCCCGAGGTACGACGCTCGCTACCACGACGACTGAATTTATTCGAAGATAAGAGTTGTCTTTGCTGCTACGCGTGCGCGTAACAGATAGAAATATTTGACCATGAAATTTGGAAGAAGGCTGACGGCTTTGCCGTTCACAGCCCTGATAACCCTCGTCTCTCACGCTCAGCCTGCATCGGCGCCAACTCCCACGGACAAGGCCGCTGCCGCACGCGCTAATGCAGAACAAAATCAGCAACAACAGCAGCAACGAGTATCAGAACAACGCGAAGCGACCGTAAAGGCTCGCGGCGTACGTTCGACCGTCTCCGACGTCGATGGTTATCCTCTACTACCCAAAGAGTCCCCGTGCTTCGACGTTGACACGTTTGCCTTCGACATTCCCACCACGCTCCCCGCTGAAATCCGCAGCAAAGCCGCATCCGCTTTGCCCCTCGACCCATTCGCATTCGCCAAAGAATGGCTCGACCACTACAAAGGCCAGTGCATAGGCAAAGCCGGAATCGACGTCCTCGCAAGAGAACTGCAGCAGGTAATCCTAAGCCACGGCTACGTCACAACACGCGTATTCGTCCCGCAGCAGGACCTATCGACTCACACGCTCACCTTGGCCCTAACCCCCGGCATCGTGCGACAGATTCGCTTTGCCGACCCACAAACCCGCGGCACATGGATCTCCGCGTTCCCAACAAACGAAGGCGACCTGCTGAACCTCCGCGACCTCGAGCAAGGTCTCGAACAAATGAAACGCGTCGCATCACAAGACGTCGACATGAAGATCGAACCCACCGACGCACCCGGCGAAAGCGACGTCGTCATCGCGATCAAACGTACCAAGCCCTGGACCCTGATCGCATCGATCGACAACTCCGGCACAGAAGCCACCGGCAAGTGGCAAGGCAACCTGAGCCTCGGCATCGACAACCCGCTAGGCCTCAACGACATCTTCACCATCGGCGCAAACCAGGACTTGTCGTTCGGCAACAAATCACTGGGCTCACACGGTTTCAACGGATCGTATTCCGTGCCATGGGGCTACTGGACCGCAACGCTGTCCGGCTACACCAACACGTACTACCAGAACATCGCCGGCGTAAACCAGACCTTCGTCGCAAGCGGCAACTCGCAAACCGTCGCATTCCGCGTCGGCCGCGTCCTCGCACGCAGCCAGAGCGACGTGCTCAACGGCTACGTCCAGCTATCGAAGCGATTCGGCGCAAGCTTCATCGGCGATACAACGATCGCTACCCAGAACCGCAACAACACCTTCATCGAAGCCGGCCTGACCGACCGCCACTACTTCGGCGGATCGCAGTTCGACGGCACGCTGGCTTACCGTCAAGGCATCGGCGGCTTCGGTGCGACCCCGGACCCGTACACAGCCGGTCCAACCTACCGCTACCACCTGGCCGTGCTCGACGCGAATCTATCGGTGCCATTTTCAATCGCGAGGCAAAACTTCCGCTACGTCGCGACCGTGCACGGCCAGTTCACCAACGACGTGCTGTTCTACCTCGACGACCTGACCATCGGCAGCCGTTACACAGTCCGCGGTTTCGACGGCAACACGATGCTCGCAGCAGAGAAGGGCTTCTACTGGCGCAACGAACTGCAATGGCCGGTCTTCGCAACAGGCCAGACGCTCTACGCAGGAATCGACTACGGTCGCGTATCCGGACCCAACACAGCCTTTCTGACCGGCACACAACTCGCCGGCGCAGCCTTCGGCATCCGTGGCGTCATACCCGCGAAATACGCCGGTCTGTCCTACGACCTGTTCGCCGGTACGCCCATTTATAAACCTTCAGGTTTTTCAACGGCCCGTGTGGCCGCCGCGTTTCGTCTCACCGCGCAGTTTTGAACTAACGGTTCTCAACTCGCGTGAACGACGGCCATAGCGATTCAGGCACATAAAAGTGGAGAAATGATGTCGTCCGGTCCGCCCAGGCGGTGCTGCCAAACAACTATCGGATGACATCCCGAAACGACAGTCGATAAAATGCACTGACCGTCGCGGCATATTGCTGCACAGCCAGTGCAGCAAAGCAGGGCGCGCCACTAACCAGCACATCGAAACGCGGGGCGCAAAGCCACCAATCCAGGCCATCCGATGAACCCCTCACGCGAACGCGACCCCACCGACGGCGCCAGCACCCAGCCCATCCCGTTGCCACGCCGTCGCGGCCTGATCTTCCCCGCCTTCGCGTGGTCGGGCTTTTCCTCAGCCTTCGCATCGATCGTAGTCGGCAGCCACCTGCAAGCCGCGCTCGGCACCCTCGACGCGATATTCGCCACCGTCCTCGGCAACTGGATCCTGTTCATCTATTCCGCCGCGATCGGCTTTGCCGCCGGCCGCTGGGGCCTGAGCTCGCAACTCGTGCTGGAAGCCGTATTCGGCCGCTGGGGCGCCGTGATTCCAGGCGCGCTGCTCGGCACGCTCGTCACCGGCTGGTACGCGTTCCACGTCGCGCTGACCGCAACCATCCTCTCCGCCGCGCTGCATCTGCCGATTGGCTCGACCTTATCGATCTGCCTGATCGGCCTCCTGTTCGCCACACCGGTGATCGTCCGCATCAGCCACGGCTTCAACCTGACCGCCATCGCGATCCCCGCAATGACGCTGTTCGCCGCGCTGGTCTTCGCCCATCTGCTGATCCCCAAGTGGACCGTGCTGCTCGACGGCCCGATTGGCGGCGCATTGCCGTTCGGCACGGGCGTCTGCATCGCCTTCGGCACCTTCGTCGTCAGCGGCACGATGACCGGCGACATCGTCCGCTATTGCCGCACCGGCAACGAAGCGGTGCAGGCCACCGCGTACGGCTTCCTGCTGTCGAACCTGCCGTTCCTGCTGCTCGGCGTACTGGTCGCGGCCGCCGGCATCAAGGTCACCGACCTTTTCACGTCGGGCCACGCGCTGCCGTGGATGCTGCTCGTGCTCGCAGTCGTATCGAACTGGACGACGTCTGATGCCTGTCTAACCAACGCAGGCGTGACCTTCAAAAGCGCGTTCCCGCGCTTGCCGTGGGCGGTGGCGTCGGCGGCGGCGATGCTGCTCGGCATTCTGCTAGCTGTCACCGATACGGTCGGCGACGTTGCCGACTGGACGCTGTTGCTCACCGCGGTCGCGGCGCCGATCGGCGGTGTGATCGTCGCCGACTACTACGTGCTGCGCGTGCGCGTCGGTTTTTCGCGCACGCGCGGCGCGCCGGTGAATGTGGCGGCGCTGTCGGCGGCAGCGGCGGGGATGGTGGTCTCCTTCGCCTGCAACCGGCTGATCCCCGGCGCAATCACGCCGCTGATCAGCGCCCCGGCGGCAGGCTGCCTGTACCTGGTGCTCGCGAACCTCGCGTCGCATCGACTCGGTGCCGATCTCGGCGCGGCCACCGTCGGCGCCGAAGCGCTCGACTGACGGCCATGGCCCTGTTCGGCACTCGCACGCGCACGCGCCCCCGCACCGTTGGCCCGCGGCCGCCTGCCGAGGCGCGCACGGCGATCGTCGTGATCGTGCTGATTTCGTCGCTGGCGTTCCTGCTGTTCCAGGCGCGCAAGGATGCGCTCGACAATCTGTTGCGGCACGAGGCACGGCTTGCGATCCAGTTCGCTACCGCAGATGGCCGCACGGGTTCATTGCCCGCAGCGGGTTTGCTGCTCGACAATGGCAATGGCGCACGCGGCGTGGCCAACCCGCTGGCCGGTATCGCTGCATGGCCGCGGCAGAAGACGTTGCTGATGGCGCGGCCGGCAGATTGCCAGCAAAGCGCCGCGTGTCGCGACCTGACCGGCCGCGATCGCAACCACGAGGGCAATAACAGCAACAACAGCGATATCAGCACCAACAACGCCGCAAACCCCGAAAACACGCACGGCAAATTCGTCATCCGCAACGGCCAGCTGTTCGCCTCTCTCTACGGCGACGGCATCGCAGTCATCACATCGGCGCCATTGTCCGCACTGGCCTCCGGTCTGTTGGGCCGCATCTCGATGGATATCGCCGGCGTGTTCTTCCTCGGCTGTCTGTTGCTGCTGGTGCGCGAGAGCCGGCTCAGCGACTATTCAGTCCACCGTCTGCTCGACGCGTCGCCGATTCCGTTGTTGCTCAGCGACGCGCAAGGTCACATCGAATTCGCCAACCGTCAGGCGCTCGATCTGTTCGTCGACGATCCGCTGCGCTCGCCGAGCCGGCTCGAAGCCGCATTGCGACGTGAAGAGCGTCTGTACGCGTGGCTGATTTCGCCGCAAGACACGGCTGGCGCTATCGAAACCGTCGAATTCGAAGTCGGCGCGGCAACAGGCGCGGGTACGAGCCCAGGAATGAGTCCCGGCGCGATCGCAAGCGCACCTACGGCGACAGGCACCACCACAAGCGTCCCCACAAGCGTCCCCACCAGCCCGACGCGCCACCTGCTGGTCTCACGCCAATCCTTGCTGGTCCGCTCGAAGCGCATGATCATCGCCAGCGTTGCCGACATCACGGTGCGCCACGACGCCGAAACCGCGTTGGTCAAAGCCAAGAACGCGGCCGAAGCGCTCGAGCGCATGAAGTCCGAATCGCTCGCGATGATCAGCCACGAACTCCGCACGCCGGTGAACGGCGTGCTAGGCCTCGCGCAACTGCTGGTGCGTTACGAGTTGCCTGAAGGCGCGGCGCAGATCGTGCGCCGCATGATCCAGGCGGGCAAGACACTCGCCGCGATCATCAACGACATCGTCGATCTCGCGCTACTCGAAGTACGCCACGTGCGGCTCGAGCGGCGCCGCTTCGATCTGCGCGAAACGATCACGGGTGCGGCCACGCTGGCCAGCGCCGCCGCCGCGGCAAAAGGGCTGATGGTGCGCGTCAGCAGCCTCGCGCCGTTACCGCCGGCCGTTTATGGCGATCCGGCGCGCCTTCAGCAGATCATCATCAATCTGGTCAGCAACGGCATCAAGTTCACCGAGGCCGGCCAAATCGAAGTGAAAACCGACGTCATCGCACGCCGCGAGGACGCGGTCGAAATCGTCATCGAAGTCGCCGATACCGGCATCGGTATCGCGCCGGAGGTGATTCCGCGACTGTTCCAGCCGTTCTCGCAGGCCGAGACGGGGCACGAGAAGCGCTTCGAAGGAACCGGCCTGGGCCTTGCGATCAGCAAGGGTCTCGCCGAGGCGATGGGCGGTTCGATCGCGGTACGCAGCGAGGTCGGGCGCGGTTCGACATTCGCGCTGCGCTTGCCGTTTGCGCTTGCCGAGCACGAAGAGAGCGGTCCGAAAGGCCCGCTGGTGTCGCGCGTGCTGGTGGTCGACGACGTCCCGCTGAATCGCGACATCGTGACCGAACTGCTGCGCGCGGAAGGCTGTGACGTGACTTCCGCGGAGTCCGGGCAACAGGCGCTCGACATCCTGAAGACAACAACCTTCGACCTGATCCTGATGGACATCCGCATGCCGGTGATGGACGGCCTCGTAGCCACGGCGACGATCCGCGCAAGCGTGGAGCCCAAAAGGCACATCGGCCCGATTCTCGGCCTCACAGCCAACCCGTTGCCGACCGACCGTCCGCTGTATCTGCTGCGCGGCATCGACGGCATTATCGAAAAGCCGGTCGAAGTCGAAAAACTGCGCGCTGCGCTGCGGCAAGTCGCGCAGCCGGCGCAACCGGTGGCGGTCGACGAACCTGCACGCATCGCGCAATTGCGTCAATCGTTAGGGGAGGCGCGTCTGTCGCGCATCGTCAGCGCGTTTTCCCAAACTGCGGACGAAGCATTGGAAAGCATCGTCACCAGCTGTGCGCGCGCGGGCTTCGCCGAAGTGGCCGAGCATGCGCATCGGCTGGCCGGCGCCGCGTCGAATCTCGGCTTCCAGCAACTGGCCGACGCGGCCATCGAACTGGAGCGCGTCGCCCCGGCCGGCAGCGCGTTGCAGGTATCCGACGCCGCGCTCACGGTCGTCGCGTTCTACCGCGACGTCGCGCGCTACGTCCGCGCGTGTCTGTCCTCATCGCCGGCGAGCCCGGAAAACAGATACCCGGTGCCATGAACCGTCTTGATCAGATGCGGGTTGTCCGGATCCGCTTCGATCTTGCGGCGCAGCCGGCGCACCAGCGTATCGATCGTGCGATCCATCGATTCGAAGCGCCGCCGCTTCGTCGCTGAAATCAGGCGCTCGCGCGACATCACCTGGCCGGCGTTACGCACCAGCACCGCAAGCAGATCGAATTCCGCGGTAGTCAGCGGCACGCTTTTGCCGTCGACGTCGGTCAGATTGCGGCCGCGCGTATCGAGCAGAAAGTGCCCGAACGCCAGCGTCGCCGGCGCGCTCGCATGCGCGCTGCGGCTGTGCCCGACGCGCCGCAGCAGGTTGCGTACGCGCGGCAGCAGTTCGCGCTCGTCGACCGGCTTCGCAATGTAATCGTCCGCGCCGTATTCGAGGCCGAGTATGCGGTCCACCTTGTCGTTGCGGCCGGTGATCAGGATGATGCCAAGCTCCGATTTCTCGCGCAGCTCTCGCGTCAGCGACAGCCCGTCGCGCCCGGGCAGGCGAATGTCGAGCAGCACCAGGTCGATCGCCTTGACGCGCATCACACGGTCGAGCTCGTCGGCATCCGCCGCGCAGCAGATTTCGTAGCCCTCGGCTTCCAGAAACCCTTCGAGCGTCTCGCGTATCGACGGATCGTCGTCCACCACCGCGATGCGCTCGCCGGTTTTGGTCTGCTGCATATTGCTTCCTCTTCGATTTTGCTGTGCACCACATTGCGTCGCGCATGCTCGCCCGGGATGCGTGAGCGGTCTGTTTCGGTGCCTCGCGAGCCTTGTGCTGCAAGGCTCAGCCTGCTTGTTCACAAATATTAACAAATCGCCATAGCCTGTTCAATTGACACAGCAGACTCGTTCACAACATCGCCCGATAGTTAGCACCACCAGCCAAACCAGTCGGGAGACACAGATGGACATCCAGCAACAGATCTGCGGCATGGACGCCGTCGCGCTTGCCAAGGCGATCCGCACCAAAGAGCTTTCGGCCGTGGAAGTGGTCAATGCGCATCTGGCGCGTATGGACGCGCTCGAGCCGTCGCTGCATGCGTTCTGCACGGTCACGGCGGACGGCGCCCGCGCGGCGGCGCGCGACGTCGAGGCGCGCATCCTGCGCGGCGATGCAGTCGGTGTGCTGGCCGGCGTGCCGGTCGGCATCAAGGATCTGGTGTGCACGGCGGGCATCCGTACCGCGTCGGGTTCGCCTGCTTACAAGGACTTCGTGCCCGACGAGGACGACGTGGTCGTCGAACGTCTGAAGAACGCCGATGCGGTGATCGTCGGCAAGACCAACGTGCCGGAGTTCGGCTATAGCGGCGTCGGCCACAACCCGATCTTCGACACCACGCGCAATCCGTGGAATACCGCGATGACGCCCGGCGGCTCGAGCGCCGGCTCCGGCGCAGCGGTGGCGAGCGGCGAGGTGCCGTTCGCGATCGGCAGCGACGGCGGCGGCTCGATCCGCATTCCGTCGGCGCATTCGGGCATCTATGGGATCAAGCCGTCGATGGGGCGCGTGCCGCTTTATCCCGGCTGCCGCGACGAGCGTTTTCCGGGCGTATCGAGCTGGGAGAGCCTCGAACATCTGGGACCGATGAGCCGCACGGTGGCCGATAGCGCGCTGATGCTGTCGGTGATCGCGGGCCCCGATTCGCGCGACCGCCATTCGCTGCCGCGCGCCGAGTTCGACTGGACCCGCGCGCTCGAAGGCGACCTGAAGGGCCTGCGCATCGCCTACAGCCCGGACTGGGGTTATGCAGCAGTGGACCCGCAGGTGCGCAAGGTCGTCGACGACGCGGTGCGCGTGTTCGAGCGCGATCTCGGTTGCACGGTGGAAGTCGCGCATCCGGGCTGGGATGACCCGTTCGAAGCGTTCTGGGGCATCGTCGCGATGGAAAGCGACCTCGTCGGCATGCGCAAGATGGTCGAGCAGCACGGCAAGAACATGTCGCCGCATCTGGTCGCCTTCCTGAATCACCCGTGGAGCGCCGAGGACTTCACCAACGCGAACCTCACGCGCAAGGCACTCGTCAACAAGATGTGGCGCTTCATGACGAACTACGACCTGCTGTTGACGCCGACGCTCGCGGTGCCGCCGTTCCCGGTCCATATGCAGGGTCCGGAAATCATCGACGGCCGCATGGTGGCCAACACGCAATGGCTCGCGTTCACGTTCCCGATCAACCTGACCGGCCAGCCGGCCGCTTCGGTGCCGGCCGGCTTTACCAGCGACGGTTTGCCGATCGGCCTGCAGATTGTCGGCCGCCATCTCGACGACCAGCTGGTACTGCGCGCATCGGCGGCGTTTGAAAAGGCCAGGCCGTGGCGCAACACGTGGCCGCCGCTGCTGAAAGAACTCGGCCTCGTGAAGTAAGCGAAACCCGGCAGGCGAAACCGGCGAAGCGCGCGCGTCGCGCGCTTTGCATCCAGCGCATTGCATCCCGACCATGCAACCCAGGGGAACACCATGACCAGTCCATCAACCGAGCAACACGGCCTCGACGAAGAGTTCGAGCACAAACCCGTGCCGCTGTCGCACCGTCATTCGCTATCTTCAGTGGCGGCGGTGTGGTTCGGCTTTCCGATGATCATCACCAATGCGGTGTTCGGCGGCATCATCGCGTTCAATCTCGGCTTTGCGCGCGCATTGCTGGCGATTCTGCTCGGCAATGCGATCCTGCTCGCGTATGTCGGCACGTTGAGCTACATCGCCGGCAATACCGGGCGCAACTTCGCGCTGCAGGCCGAGCGCACTTTCGGCAAGAAGGGCTATGTGGTCACGTCGGGCTTTCTGGCGACGGTCGTGATCGGCTGGTATGCGTTTCAGACCGGTTTGACCGGCACGACCGTGCATGCGTCGTTCGGCTGGAACGAGACGGCGACCATCATCGGCGCCACGCTGCTTTATACCGCGGTGACGTTTATCGGCATTCGCGCGCTGTCGATCGTCGGCATGATCGCGGCGCCGATGTACATCATTCTCGCGATCGTCGCGCTGACGATGATCAGCGGCGAGCATCCGCTGTCGTCGATGCTGCTGTATGACGGCGCGGGCGCCAACAGCCTGATGTCGTTCGGCGGCGCAGTGACGCTGGTGGTCGCGACGTTTGCCGATTCAGGCACGATGACCGCCGATTTCACGCGCTGGTCGAAAGACGGAAAAAGTGCGGTTATCGCGACGCTGACCGCCTTTCCGTTCGCCAATCTGGTCGCGCAGCTGGTGGGCATCATGATCGTCTGCGTGGGCGCAGCGGCGGCACCCGCGACGAGCGGCGGCGATTTCATGCCCGTGCTGACCAACCACGGCGGCATACTGTCGGTCATCGCGCTGGTGTTCGTGTTCGTCAATCTCGGTTCGGTGTGCACGCATTGTCTGTACAACGGCGCAGTCGGCTGGGGACGCATTGCCAAACGCAAGATGCGCACGATGACGATCGCGCTCGGCCTGCTCGGCGGCGTGTTCGCGGTGGCGGGCGTATGGAGCCTGTTCCTCGACTGGCTGAATCTGCTCGGCGTATTCGTGCCGCCGATCGGCGCGGTGATCATCGTCGATCAGCTGGTGGTGCGCCATTACGCATACGACGAGGACGTGCCGAATTTCCGCGGCAGCGCATTCCTCGCGTGGGCGATCGGTGCGCTCGTCGCGATCGGCGTGCATGAAATGGCGCCGTGGTTCTCCGAAGCGGTGGCGGGGATGCTGGTGGGCGGGATTGCGTATTTCGCGTTGTCGCAAGGTGCGCGGCGGGCGGTGCGGCAGCGCAATCAGGTGCTGTAGCACACGTGTGTGCCGCGGCGACTGTGCGGCGGCGCCGGCCCTCGCGGGATGCGTGCCGCGCGGGGCCGCGCGATCCCGGCGGCATGCCATTGTGAAGGTCTGCTTCATACGGCATGTCGCCGTATCGGCTTTACCGCCGTTGCCTACCATTCGATACTGCTTTCTGCGTTGACCGATCGCGATCGACAATCGACAGGAGGCGTATGAAAAACTGGTTCATCACAGGCGTGAGCAGCGGCTTCGGCCATGCACTCGTGCAGGAGCTGCTGGCTCAAGGGCACCGCGTCGCGGGTACGTTGCGAAGCGAGGCGCAGCGTGCGGAGTTTGCGAAGCTCGCCCCGGGCGCGACGGTTCCGGTGCTGCTCGACGTAACCGATCACGCGGCGATTCCCGGCGCGGTGGCCGAGGTCGAAAAAACGCTCGGCCCGATCGACGTATTCGTCAACAACGCCGGCTACGGCTACGAGGGCCCACTCGAAGAAACCCGTCTCGAAGATGCGCGCCGGCAGTTCGAAGTGAACGTATTCGGCGCCTTCAGCATGATGCAGGCGGTGCTGCCGTATATGCGCGCGCGGCGCCGCGGTCACATTCTCAACGTGACGTCGATGGGCGGCCTGACGGTGTTTCCCGGCGTGGGCGTCTACAACAGCAGCAAGTTCGCGCTGGAAGCGCTGAACGCCGCGCTCGCGAAGGAAGTCGCGCAATTCGGCATCAAGGTGACGGCGATCGAGCCGGGCGGCTTTCGCACCGACTGGGCCGGCCGCTCGATGCAGCGTGGCGCACGCACGATCAGCGACTACGATGCATCGTTCGAGCCGCAGCGCGCCGCGCGCAGGGAACGCTCGGGGCGGCAGACCGGTGATCCGGCAAAAGCGGCCAAAGCGATGATCAAGATTACTGAGGTCGACCATCCGCCGGTACATCTGCTGCTTGGGTCGGATGCGCTGTCGGCGGTGCGCGCGGCGTTGGCCGAAATGAACCGCGAAATCGACACGTGGGAGTCGCTCACACTCAGTACCGACGTGTCTGAGTGAGCGGCGGTCGGCGATCCGCCGCGAGGCGGGGCGATGGTGAAAGACACGGGCGCCCTGGTCGGTCGCTCGCGCGCGATCGGCCGACCTTGCAGGCGCGTGAACCTTACTTCTTGCCGGTGCTGCCTTCCAGCGCCCATTCGCCGTCGCGCAGCCGGCACAGCACGCCTTGTTCGCTCAACGCATCCAGTTCGAGCGCGATCTCGCGACCGTCGGTGCTGCCGAGTGCCGTCATCAGTTCCATAAAGAACAGCGGACCGGCGGCCAGCGCTTCGCGAACGCTGCCGAACCGTTTATCGGCCGCCGAACCGTCGAAGCGCGGCGCAAACGCACGCCGGTTCTCGACTGTCAGCTCGCGGCCATACGGCGCGGTCAAATCGAAACCTACCTTGGCGATGCTGCCGTGATCGCCGGTGGTCGGGTCCATATAAAACGGCGCGAAGCCTTCCATCACGACGATGTCGCGGTCGCTGCGAAAGCGCGTCGACATCGCCCATTCGACCTCTTCATTGGAGAACACGTCTACATCATCATCGACGACGTAGATGTACTTGAGCCGCGGAATCGATGCCAGCGCGGCGATCGCCAGGCGCGCCTGACCCGGCACACCGCGCTTGAGCGCAACCCGGGCGCTTTGGCGCCCGTTGGTGCCCGGCACGGCGCACACGGCGGCCGGTTCGATATTGGCGGCGCGCAGCAGACGCCACATCTGCAATTCCGAATTCAGTCCGCCGAGATTGGCCGATTCGGTCCAGCTCAGATGACGGCCGCTGTGGCGCACGGTCTGATGCAGCATGTCCTTGCGCATCGTGATCGCGGTCACGTGAAACACCGGGTCCATATGCACCGGCCCGTAGTAGCCGTAGAACTCGCCATACGGGCCTTCTTTCTCGCGATAGCCGAGCTCGTCGAAATAGCCTTCGACGATCATTTCCGCGTCGGCCGGCGCCAGCACGCCGTTGGTCAGGCCGCGCACCATCGGCACCGGCTCGCCGCGCAGCGTGCCGACGAGGCCGAATTCGTCGACCGGAATCCGCAGGCCGGCCGCCAGATAGTCCAACGGATGCGAGCCGATCGCGAAGCTGGCCGGCAGCTTTTCGCCGCGCTCGACGCAAGCGAGATACACGCGCTTCAGATCGGACGGCTGCGACAGGTTCGCGCGCATCGTCGTGCGGCTGCGAAACATCAGGCGGCGGCAACCGACGTTGGTGCGCCCGGTGACGGGGTCGACGCTATAGTCGATGCCCGACGAGATATACGGCGCGCCGTCGTATTCGTGTTGCAGGTGAAACGGCAGCTTCATCAGATCGATGTCATCGCCGGTCTTGACCACCTGATGCACCGGCGCATCCTTCGACGCCACCTCGACCACTTTCTGCGGATTGGCCATGCGCCGCGTGTACTCGTCGATCACCTTGCTTTCGTCGACGCCGAAGGCCATTGCGAGCCGCTTGCGGCTGCCGGACACCGCGGCGATCATCTCGAACTTTTCCTCTCCGACCTGGCGAAACAGCGACGCTTTCGGCGTTTCGTCGACGCGCGCGCTCAGATCGGCAAGCGACACCGGATCGTCATGGATCGCGACTTCGCCGGCCTCGATCAGCTTCTCGACGAAGCGGCGCAGGCGGAATTTATCGAAGTCGAAAGGAGTGTCGGGCTGGCTCATCGTGCGTCCTTGTTCTGTTGGTCGTGCTTCAGCATTTCGTTCGAGGAATTGATGGTGGCGTGCAGGTTCTGCGCGAAATCCACCGCGCCGCGGATCGGCATGTCGGGTGCGGAGCGCAGATACTCCTTGACGCCGCGCAGCGCGGGCGGCGGCGCGTTCAGCATCGAGTCGACCAGCGCCGCGCAGGCGGCATCGAGTTCGGCTTCGGGCAGCACGTCGCTGACGAGCCCGTAGCGCTGCGCCGCGGCCGCATCGAATTCGCGCGTCGAATACACCAGATACGCGAGTTCCTTGGCCGGCACGCGATCGACCAGCGCGGACATCACCATGGTCGGCAGAATGTTGTGCGCCATTTCGGGAATCTGGAAGCTCGCCGTGCTTTCGGCGAGCGTGATGTCGCACAGCGCCGCGACCGCACAGCCGAAGCCGTGCGCGCGGCCGCGCACCACGCCGATTACCGGCAGCGGGGTGGCGCGGAACGCGTCGTAGCAGCGGAAGATCACTTCGGTCTTGCGTCGCCGGTCCAGCGCTTGTGGTTGCACGCCGCTACGCTTGCCCATCGACATGCGGCCGCTGCAGAAATCCGCGCCGGCGCCGCGCAGCACGACGAGATCCGCTTCGTCGGCGGCTGCGTCGAGCAGATCGGCGAGTTCGCGCGCCATGTCGTCGGACATCGCGTTGCCTTGTGCTGCGTTGTCGATGGTCAGCTGGAGGCAGCGCCCCTGCAGCTGTCGAATAATGGTGCCGTTGCTCAAGATGTGCTCCGTCAGGCTGTGGACGTGTTGCGGTGGCGTGCGTGCTGGATCGCCTGCTGGATCGTCTGCCATACGCGTTCGGGCGTGGCCGGCATGTCGATATGCGTGACGCCGAATTCGGCCAGTGCGTCGACGATCGCGTTGATCACCACGCCGAGTGCCGGCGTCGTGCCGCCTTCGCCGCCGGCACGCACGCCAAGCGGATTGGTCGGCGAGTGGGTCTCGCTGATTTCGGTGATGAAGTCGGGCAGGTCGGACGCGCGCGGAATCGCGTAGTCCATGAAGGAGCCCGTCAGCAACTGGCCGCTGCCGTCTTCGTAGTAGCACTGTTCCAGCAGCGCCTGGCCGACGCCCTGAGCGATGCCGCCGTGCGCCTGGCCATGCAGGATCAGCGGGTTGATCGCCTGACCGACGTCGTCGACGGCAATGTAATCGATCAGCTCGACCGTGCCGGTATCAGCGTCTACTTCGACTTCGCAGACGTGGCTGCCGAACGGATAGCCGGCCACCTGCACGGTTTCGTCGGCGATCGCAGCGAGCGGGCCGCGCAGGTCGTCGGGCAGCGTGCTGTGCGGATCGACGGCAGCGGCAGCGATTTCGAACACATCGAACGACGTGCTGTTACCGGGCGCGCCGAAACGGCCGTTGTCGAACTGCACGGCATCCGCACCGTCGAGCTCCAGCAGATGAGCCGCGATGCGTTTCGCACGGTTCCGCAAGGTCTCGCTCGCCTTGCCGATCACAATGCCGGCAAGCCGCATCGAGCGCCCGGACTGCGAGCCGCCGCCTGCCTGCACGATGTCGGTGTCGCCGGTGATGATGCGCACCTGGTCGATCGGCACCTTGAACCACTCGGTGATCAACTGCGCGAAGCTGGTCTCGTGTCCCTGGCCACTCGATAGCGTGCCGATCACGACGTCGACACTGCCGCCTGGCTGCACCGTCACTTCAGCGCGTTCGCGCGGCATGCCGGAGGTGATCTCGACGTAATTGGCCACGCCGATGCCGCGATGCTTGCCGCGCTGCCGTGCCTCGGCGCGGCGTTGCGCAAAGCTGTGCCATTTGCCGAGTTCGAGCGCGCGCTCCATCACCTGGGGGTAGGCGCCGCTGTCGTAGGTCAAACCGAGCGGATTCGCGTACGGAAAGCGGTCCGGCTGAATCAGGTTGCGGCGGCGCAGTTCGACCCGGTCGAAGCCGTGTTCGCGCGCGGCCATGTCGATCAGCCGCTCGATCACGAACATCGCCTCGGGGCGGCCCGCGCTGCGGTACGAATTGGTCGACGGCGTATTGCTGTTGACGGCGCGGCCGCGAAAGCTCGCGCTCGGAATATCGTAGACGCTGCTCATCAGGCCGATGCCTTTGGTCAGCGGCACGAACGAAACCGTGTGCGCGCCGACGTTGCTCAGATTCGAGCCGCGCAATGCGAGGAAACGGCCATCGGCGTCGAGTGCGATCTCGGCTTCGACGTACAGGTCGCGGCCCTGATAGTCGCTGAGAAACGCTTCCTGGCGTTCGCAATTCCAGTGCACCGGACGTCCGATGCGTCGCGACGCCCACGCGATGACCGCGAACTCCGGATAGAAGGCGTTGCGCGTGCCGAAATTGCCGCCGACTTCACGCGCCACCACGCGCACCTTCGCTTCGTCGATGCCGAGGATGTGCGCGAGTTCGCGCTTCTGCCGCACCACGTTGCCGCTGCCCGCGTAGAGCGTATAGCGGTCGGTCTGCGCGTCGTAGTGGCCGAGCGCGGCACGCGGTTCGAGCGGCACGCCGGTCAGTCTCTGAATCCACGTCGTGATCGACGTGACGTGGGCGGCGCGCGCAAACGCTGCGTCGGTTGCCTGCGCATCGCCGATGCGTGCGTCGAGCGCGACGTTGGCGTGCTCTTCCCACACGCGCGGCGCGTCCGGCGCGGCGGCCGCAAGCGTCGCCGTTACCGACGGCAGCGCTTCGTATTCGACGTTGACGAGCTCCGCCGCATCCCTGGCGAGCGCCACCGTTTCGGCGACCACCACCGCCACCGCTTCGCCGACGAAGCGCGCGCGGTCCGGCGGCAGCGGCAGATGCGGCGAGATGAATTTGTCCGAGCCATCGGTATTGGTCAGCTTCACATCCGCTTGGTGGCCGAGCACCGGCCGGTGCGGCAGCGACTTCAGTCCATCGTCCACCACGTGCTGGCCGGTCAATACCGTCAGCACGCCGTCGAGCGCGAGCGCCGCCGACGCGTCGATCGATACGATCCGCGCGTGCGCATGCGGCGAGCGGATGAAATACGCATGAGCTTCGCCGGGCAGCGTGAAGTCGTTGCTGTAGCAACCTTGCCCCTGAATCAGGCGCAAGTCTTCGCGACGCTGCACCGGCTGACCAATACCGTCGCGGGTGGGTTTCGATGCGCTCAAGACAGACTCCGGCTCGGCTGGACGCGCGCTTCCTGGCGCGTGCTCGGCGGCTGCCGCGTGTTCATCATCAGCAGCACCGCGACCATCGCGAACAGCATCGGCAGCGCCGCGCAATAGAAAATGGTTTCGAGCGGCCAGTGATGCGCGATCATCAGGCCGCCGAGGAACGGACCGACCACCGACAGCAGACGCGCAACGCCGAACGCCCAGCTGGACCCGGTGGCACGGATGCGAGTCGGGTAGAGCGTCGCGGACAACGCGCCCAGGGTCATCTGCGAGCCGATCACCGCGAAGCCGCCGATAAAGATCGTCACGATCAGTCCGGCTTGCGATGCACCCGCACGGCTGATCATTGCGATGCCGGCGCAGCCGAGCGCGAATACCACGGCCAGCACCTTGTAATAGCCGAAGCGATCGGCAAACAGACCCATCAGCGCAATGCCGACGAAGCCGCCGAATTGCAGCATCGTCGCGGTGCGCAATGCTTGCGGCACCGGCAGACCAGTCTGGATCACCAGCGTCGGCAGCCAGTTGTTCATGAAGTTCAGCACGATCAGGTTCATGAACAGGCAGGTCCACAGCAGCAGCGTGATACGTGTGCGGTTTTCGGTGAACAGCTCGCGCACGTGCGAGAACGTGCCGTTCTTGCCGGTGTCGCGGCCGGTGGTCAGCATCATGAAGCGCGCATCGGCGGGAAAGCTCTGCGACGGGGCAATCTTGCGCAGGATCCGGGCGATGCGCGCGCTGTCGTTACGCAGCGTCAGAAAACGGATCGATTCGGGCATCCACAGCAGCAGCGCGATGCCGAGCAGCAGCGGCAGCACCGCGCCGACGTAGAACACCGAGGTCCAGCCGAAGATCGGCACCATATGCACCGACAGAAAGCCGCCGGACGCCGCACCGACCGCGTAGCCGCAGGTCATCATCGTGACCATCTTCGCGCGATGCCGCAGCGGCGCGTATTCGTTGCACAGCACGACGACGAGCGGAATCACCGCGCCCAGCACGAGGCCGATACCGAAGCGCAATACGGTGAGCTGCGCAATCGTGGTGGCCTGTGCAAGCAGCAGCGAGAACACCGCGAAGCACAGCACGGTAAACAGCAGGGTTTTCACGCGGCCGAAGCGATCGCCAAACGGGCCGATCAGGATGCTGCCGAGGCCGACGCCGAACACGCCGGCGCTAAACACCGGGCCGAGCGCGCCGGCGCCCAGATGCCACGCGGTTTTCAGCGCGGGCGCCACGTACGCGATCATCTGGTTGTCGAAACCGTCGAGCATCAGCGTGATCGCGCCTAACAGCGCAACGCGTATCTGCAACCAGCTGATTTTGTGACCGTCGATGATCTCGACGACGTTGATGGGTTCAGCCATGCCGTGTCTCCTTACGCTGCATCCGAATGCGCGCGTTGTATCGGCTTGTGTTCATCTGCTGCGGCGACCGGCTGTGACCGGCCGAAAGCCGCAGTCTACATTGCGGGTTTCGTAATTCGCTAGGCGAAATAGAATGCGCATTGCGAATTTTAAGTTCGTGCTGGGTAGCTGTCAACGCCGAAGCGGTGCTGCCGATGCAGGTCGTTGCAGATCGTGGCCGCCCACCGGCGCCCCTGCGTTGACAGTGCATCGGCCACCACCGTACTATTTGCTGTGCGTTTTGATATTTGCAATGCAAATTACCGGAGACAACCCCATGCAGAACCCTTCGGCGACACTGGAAGCGGCGATAAACGACCTGGTGATGGCCAATCACATCCTCGCCAACGAAAACATCGTGGACGCGTATGGCCACGTCAGCATCCGGCATCCGCAGAATCCGCAGCGCTTTTTGCTGTCGTGCTCGCGCAGTCCGGAATTCGTCGAGGCCGACGATATTCTCGAATTCGGCTTCGACGGCGAGCCAGTCGTGCCTGGCGGCAAAAAACCGTATCTCGAGCGCTTTATTCACGCGGGCGTCTATGCGGCGCGGCCCGACGTGAATGCGGTGATTCACAGCCATGCCGCCGACGTGCTGCCTTTCACGATCAGCACGCGGCCGCTGCAGCCGGTGCTCAACACCGCGTCGGGCATCGGCGAGCACGTGCCGGTGTGGGACATTCGCGACCGCTTCGGCGACACCAATATCCTCGTCGAGAGCATCGCGCAGGCCAACGATCTGGCCCACACGCTGGCCGGCAATAGCGTCACGCTGATGCGCGGGCATGGCTTCACGGCGGTCGGCCGCACACTGATCGAAGTGGTGAAGTCGGCCATCTATCTGCCGCTCAATGCGCGTGTGATGCTCGCGGCGCTGAGCCTCGGCGGCGAGATCAAGCCGCTGTCGCCGGGCGAAATTGCGATCCGCCTGAAGACGCCGATCGATTCGCCGGCCTACACGCGCGCATGGGAGTACTGGACCAATCGCGTCAAACGCGCCGGCGCGGCGGGTACCTGCAGCTGCTGCAGCGGTGCGCACGATGCGGATCGCCCGGAGGGGAAGTAAGCGATGCTCAGAGAGTGGATTGCACTGCCGCACACGGAAGGGTTTGCGATGCAGGCGTACCGCGTTGCGCCACCCGGCGATGCGCGGCCGACGGTGATCGTGCTGCATGAGATCTTCGGCGTGAATGCGGCGATGCGCGAGGTTGCCGATACGCTGGCGCGCGAAGGCTTCGACGTGTGGGTGCCGGATCTGTTCTGGCGCGTCGAGCCGCGGATCTCGCTCGGCTATGTCGAGCCGGATCGCAGCCGGGCCGGCGAAATCATGCGCAATTTCGACACCGATCTTGCGCTTGCCGATATCGGGCGGCTTGTCGCGTGGCTCCGGCAACGCGCGGGCCATGAAGCAGGGCAACAGGTGGGGCAAAAAGCGGGGCAGACAGCGGGCGACCCGCACCGGCTGGCGGCGATCGGTTTCTGCATCGGCGGCAAGCTGGCGACGCTGCTCGGCGCGCGCGGTGTGATCGACGCGGGTGTGTCGTTTTACGGCGTGCAGCTGGATGACTACGTGGACGAGATCGCCGCGGCCAAAGCGCGTCTGCTGCTGCATTTCGGCGGCCAGGATGCGCAAATCCCGCTCGCGCTCGTCGAACGGATCGAAGCCGCGTCGGCGGGTAATCCGCGCGTGCAGGTGTGCCTGTATCCGGAAGCGAAGCATGGTTTCTTCAATCCGTCGCGAACCGACAGACATCATCCTGACGCTGCTGCCCTGGCGGGCGAGCGGACGCTGGCGATGCTGCGCGAGGTTCTGGGCTTGCCGGCCGCGCACTGACGTTTCGGTTGCGGCGCGGTGGTGGTGTCGAGGGCGGCCTGGCAGCGGGCGCCCGTCGATACGCTTTTGAACCCACTATAAAACCGCTATAGGGGCATTACAGGGGCCACTACGCGTGGCCAATACAGGTGACCAATACAGGTGACCACTGCAGGGCTCCTACAGAAGGAGCCCCCGCAGCACAAGCTCAGCCATTGGCAATCTCGACCGCGCGTTTCGCGATCACACCGACCAGATGCGCGCGATAAGCCGCGCCGGCGTGGATATCGCTATTCATCAGATCGACCGGTGTTTCGATGCCGTCGAGCGCCGACGCGCTAAACGACTTGTCGAGCGCCTGCTCGAACGCCTGATGGCGAAACACGCCGTCCTGGCCCGCACCGGTTACTGCCAGCCGCACACCCACCGCGGTCTTCGCGACGAACACGCCGACCATCGCGTAGCGCGACGCCGGATTCGGAAACTTCACATACGCGGCACGTTCGGCAATCGGCAACCGGACTTCCGTGATCAATTCGCCGGGCTCGAGCGCCGTGGCGAACATGCCGAGGAAATAGTCGTCGGCGGCGATATCGCGGCGGTCGGTGCGGATCGTCGCATTCAGTGCCAGCGCGGCCGACGGATAGCACGCGGACGGATCGTTGTTGGCCAGCGAACCGCTGATGGTGCCGCGGTTGCGCACCTGCCGGTCGCCGATATGACCCGCCAGCCACGCCAGCGCGGGAATCGCCTGCTGAACCAGCGGCGAAGCCGCCACCACGCCATGCGGCGTCATCGCGCCGATCACCAGCACATCGTCTTCGCGGCGAAGGTAGGACAGCCCAAGGCCGCTCAGATCCACGACGGTGGAAGGCTGGCTGAAGCGCTGCTTCAGCACCGGAATGAAAGTCATGCCGCCGGCCAGCGCCTTCGCTGTGTCGTCGGCCGACAGGATGCTGACCGCGTCGGCAACAGTGGACGGCTTCACGTATTCGAAATCGTACATATCCGCCTCTCGCTATGACGCGGCCGGCGCCGTGTCGGCCTGCATCAGCGGCCACGCTGCTTCGATCGCACGCACGATGTTGTGATAGCCGGTACAGCGGCACAGATTGCCTTCCATCGCGTGACGGATCTGCTCCGACGACAGTCCTTCCGGATGAGTCTCCACCAGATTGATCGCGCTCATCATCATGCCCGGCGTGCAGAAGCCGCACTGCAACGCGTGATGCTCGCGAAACATCTGCTGCATCGGGTGCAGCGTGCCGTCAGGCGCAGTCAGTCCTTCGATGGTTCTGATCGTCGCGCCATCGGCCTGCGCGGCCAGAAACGTGCACGACTTGACCGATTTGCCGTCGACCTGCACGACGCAGCAGCCGCATTGACTGGTATCGCAGCCGACATGGGTGCCGGTCAGCCCCAGCTTGTCGCGCAACAGTTCGACCAGCAGGGTGCGGCCTTCCACGTCGACCGACGCTGGCTGCCCGTTCACGGTCAGGGTAATGCGAGGCATGTGCTCCTCCGGAATGGCGGCGTCGACCGGCCGCCTGTCGAATCGCAGTGTGCGAACTGCAGATAAAAGAATCGTCCGTCGCGCCGCTTTAATTTGCTAGGCGGATAGTGAAACGCACTGCAAATATATGAGCCGAGGGGATGCACTGTCAATGGCTATCCAGCGATCGATCGAAGTTGCCGCGGCGAATTGGCCGCACGGGCCTGTCCCGAGTTGACAACCCGGAAAGCGGCTCATAAACTGTCTGCGAATCGATATTCGCATAGCGAATAAACGTCAGCGAGATCGATTCCGGCGGACTGGATGTCATGCCGATACCTGGCGCGCCTGGCTTAAGGCCATGCACGCTACGCCGTTTTGCAATTGCACTTTGCCGATCGCACAAACGCGCAGCCGATGCACTCGAAAATCAAACTCACATGACAGCCAAACCAGACACATTGGAATGCGAAATCTTGGTGATTGGCGCCGGCCCGGTCGGACTGGCGCTGGCCGGCGATCTGGGCTGGCGCGGTCGCCAATGCATCGTCGTCGATCGCGGCGACGGCTCGATCTTTCAACCGAAGATGGACCTCGTCGGTATCCGCACGATGGAGTTTTGCCGCCGCTGGGGCATCGTCGCGGACGTGGAGGCGACGCCGTACGACCGCGACTATCCGCAGGACAACGTCTATCTGACGGCGCTCAATGGCTATGAGCTCGGCCGCCAGCCGATGCCGTCGATGCGCGCCGAACAGCCGCCGCCCGAAAGCCCGCAAAAGCGCGAGCGCTGCCCGCAGAACATGTTCGATCCGGTGCTGCGCAAGTTCGCCGAAGCGCAGCCGAAGGTGCAGTTGCTGTACCAGCACGAATATCTGTCGTTTGCCGAGGACGGCGGCGGCGTGACCGCCAAAGTGGTGCGGCAGTCCGACAACCGCGCGTTCGAAATCCGCGCGCGCTATCTGGTGGGCTGCGACGGCGGCAGGAGTGCGGTGCGCGAGCAGCTTGGCATCGGCATGAAAGGCCGCGGCGTGCTGACCTACACGACCAACGTGATTTTTCGTTGCGCGGAGTTCAACCAGCTGCACGACAAGGCACCGGGCTACCGCTACATGTTCGTCGATCACCGCGGCGTGTGGGCGACCATCGTCGCGATCAACGGCAAGGACTGCTGGCGCATGTCGATCGTCGGCAATGCGGACGAGCGCGTGCGCTATACGCACGACGAACTCAAGCAGTTCGCCTGCCGCGCGCTGGGACGTCCGTTCGAGCCGGAGATTCTCAGCGTGCTGAACTGGACGCGCGAGGAGCGCGTGGCCGAGCACTATGGACGCGGGCGCGTGTTTATCTGCGGCGACGCCTGTCACCTGACGTCGCCGACCGGCGGTCTCGGCATGAATACCGGCATCGGCGATGCGGTCGATCTGGCGTGGAAGCTCGATGCCGCCGTGCAAGGCTGGGGTGGGCCGGCGCTGTTCGACGCGTATGAAATCGAGCGCAAGCCGATCGCCGAACGCATTACGCGCTTTTCGACCGGCAACCTCGAAACGATGAAGCAGGCCAGCAACAGCACGCGGCTCGACGAAGACAGCGAGGTCGGCGCCGCCGAACGGCGCAAAGTCGGGCATGCGCTCGGCGAAGGCCTCAAGCGCGAGTGGTTCTCGCTGAACATGCATCTCGGCAACCGTTACGTCGATTCGCCGGTCTGCGTGTATCCGGACCACGAAGACCGCGAGCAGATCGCCGCCGAATTTGACGACGGTGTCAATTATCGGCCCACCACGCGGCCGGGCTGCCGCGCACCGCACGCGTGGCTCGCCGACGGGCGCTCGACGCTCGATCTGTTCGGGCGCAGCTACGTGCTGCTCAGCTTCGCCAGCGACGAGCGCGTGCAACGCGTTGCCGATGCCGCGCGCGATGCGCGGATGCCGCTCGCGCTGCACACGCTCGACGAACCGGCGGTGGCGGCGCTGTACGAAAAACGCCATGTGCTGGTGCGTCCGGACGGACATGTCGCATGGCGCGGCGACACGCTGCCGGTCGATCCGACCACGCTGCTCGCCACCATTACTGGAAATCACAAGGAACCACGATGAAACTGTTTCGCTTCGACGAAGGCCGGATCGGCATGCAGGCCGGCCACGAAAGTTTCGACATCACCGACGCGCTCGGCATCGATACGGCGATGTGGCCGCCGGTGCAGATGGTGCAGGTGATCCGCCAGTTCAGCGAGTCGACGTCCGCGATGCAGGCGGTGCTCGAGCATCCGCAGACGCGCCGCATCGATCTCGCCGCAGTGCGTCTCCTGGTGCCGATCGAGTGGCCCAACAAGTTGCTGGCGCTGCCGGTCAACTACACCGCGCACGGCGCCGAAATGAACTCGCCCAATCGCGCCGATCTGAACGGCTTCTTTCTGAAGGCGAATTCGTCGCTGTCAGGGCCCAACGATGCGGTGGTGCTGCCCGATCTGCCGGGCCGCGAAATCCATCACGAATGCGAGCTCGGCATCGTGATCGGCAAGGGCGGCCGCAATATCAGCCGCGCCGATGCGTACCAGCACATCTTCGGCTACGCGTGTCTGATCGACATGGTGGTGCGTGGCAAAGAGGAACGCGTGATGCGCAAGTCGTACGACACGTTCTGTCCGTTCGGCCCGTGGATCGTCAGCGCGGACGAAGTGCCCGATCCGGGCCATCTGCAAACCCGCCTGTGGGTCAACGACGAGTTGCGGCAGGACTCGAACACTAAGGATCTGATCGTCGATATCCCCGGCATGATCGAGCTGATCTCGCGGGTCGCCACGCTGTACCCCGGCGACATCATCGCGGCCGGCACGCCGGCGGGCGTCGGTCCGGTCAAGGCCGGCGATCGCATGCGCATCGCCATCGACCACGTCGGAGAAATGACGCTGGACGTGCGCTAACCGCAACGCAACGAGGAATGCCGAGATGGATTTCAACGGATCGCAAACGATCAAGGCGCCGCGCAGCCTGGTATGGAAGTGCCTGAACGACCCGGACGTGCTGAAGCTCTGCGTGCCGGGCTGCCAGTCGTTCGCCGCGGCGGGCGACGACGCGTTTCTCGCGACGGTGACGGTCGCGGTCGGGCCGGTCAAGGCCAACTTCAAGGGCAATCTGAAGCTGTCGGACCGCGTCGAGCCGCAGGGTTACCGGATCGTCGGCCAGGGGGAGGGCGGTATCGCCGGGTTCGGCAAGATGAACGCCGAAGTGACGTTGAGCGATGCGGGCGACGACACCGTGCTGTCGTACGTCGCTTATGCGGAAGTGGGCGGCAAGCTCGCGCAGATTGGTACGCGGCTGGTCGCTTCGGTGGCGAACAAGCTGGCCGCTACCTTCTTCCAGCGCTTCAACGACAACGTCAGCGCGCTCGCGGCACAGCAATGAGCACGGCGCGGCGGCATCGGCAAACCGGCCGCCGCGGTGCGGCAGGCCGGTGCGGTGTGCCGTGCCGCGGCTTACTTCATCGTGTCGAGCGCGGACGCGAAGCGCACGGCGAGGCGCTTCAGTTCCTGGCCGACCTTGACGAGCGTGTCGTCGTCGAACACGAGGCTGATGCCGCCCGCGCTCAGCGACAGCAGCACCGTGCCGTCCGACGACAGGATCGGCACCGCCACCGCATTGATCTGCTCGTGCAGCGAGCCCTTGTTGACGATGTAGCCGGTGCGCTTGTATTGCGTGATCGATTGCTTGATCTTCGGCAGCAAGGTGGTCCAGCGCTTCTTTTCGATTTCCTGCAGTTCCTTGAACACCTTCTCGCGTTCGTCGTCGGGCAGTCCGGCGAGATAGGCCCAGCCGGTTGCCGACGACGACAGCGGCACGCGCGAGCCGACTTCGAGGTCGCGCAGGATGATCTGCGAGCCCTGCATGCGCTGCATATAGACCATGTAGTGCCCGTCGCGCATGCCGAGCGACACGGCGCATTGAAAGCGGCTGGCGAGCGCCTGCATGTCGTCGCGCGCGAGTTCCGCGATCGGCATGCTGGCGATCGCCGCCTGGCCGAGGCCGAGTACCGAAATGCCCGGGCGCAGCCGGCCGCCGCGGTCGGTCTGCACCAGATAGCCCTCCTGGATCAGCGTGTAGCACAGCCGCCAGACGGTCGGCTGCGCGAGACCGGTCATCCGTGCGATATCGGCGGTGCCGAGCGCCGGCGTGGTTCGCGTGAAACAGCGCAGCACGTCGAGACCGCGCGCGAGCGCGGTGACGAACTGGCGATCTTTCTCTGGAGCGTCGTCGCTCTTTGTTGCGCTCTTCGTGGTTTTGGCAGGCGCTTTTTTAGCTGGTTTTCGTTCTGTCAATTTGGCAATCCTGTTGTGCGCGAAACACGTCGCGCGCGGGGCGCTGGCGCGAATCGCGGAATGCGGCATCACGCCGCCCTCGATGACATGTCCTTTAACGGGTCGAATTATAAGCAGCGCGCGCCGCGACGTCGCTCGAGTGCCGGGGCGTTCCAGCGACGTAGCGTGTGCAGCTGCCTGATGCGGCCCGAAGCGGGCCAGCGCGGGCCAAAGCAGGCTGAAGCCGTGGCCCAAAGCGATATTCACATAGAGGATAACTTACTCGCAAGGTGAATTGGCGTCTTTTCGCCAAAAGGCACGTTGCGTTGATGTGGTCCGATGCATAGGGGATTACCTGCAAACGAATTGACACGTCATTGAGAACCGATATAATTTGCTCCACAGATTGAAATTTGCAGTGCGAATAACAACGGATTTCGCAAAGAAGCCGCTTCCAACCTAAAGGATCAGTCTCATGTCGCACACCGCGCCTGCCGAAGTCGATTTCGATTCAGCACCGGATCTGCCGGCGCTGCACGAACTGCTCGAACTCGTGCAGATGAAGAACGGCTGGGCCAAGCCCACGCCTTCGCTGTATCCGCAGCCGAAGCAGGTGTTCGTGCCGGCGCACTGGCGCTATCGCGATGCGCGGGCGGCGCTGCATGCGGCGGGGCGGCTGGTCGGCACCGAATGGGCGGAGCGCCGCAACCTGATCATGGCCAATCCGATTCCGGGCAATGACTATGCGACCGTGCGCACGCTGGTCGGCGCGTACCAGATGATCAAGGGCCACGAGTCGGCGCGCAGCCACCGGCATACGCCGAACGCCATGCGTGTAGTGCTGGAAGGTTCGCCCGACATGTACACGATCGTCGACGGCGTGAAGATTCCGATGCTGGCAGGCGACATCCTGCTGACGCCCAATGGCTGCTATCACGGCCATCTGAGCGAATCCGACCAGGAAGGCTACTGGATCGATTTTCTCGATGCGCCGCTGGTGCAGCATCTCGGGCCGATGTTCTTCGAAATTCATCCCGATGCGCTCGAAAAGGGCGAGCGGGTCGACCCGCGCTCGCCGATGCGCTTCGCGTACGCGGATTACCGGCCGCGCGTGGCGGATGCCGCCGAGATTGCAGCGGGCGTACGTGCGCTCGAACTCGGTCCGCCGCAACTGGTGACGTTCGATCGCGTGGTGCTGCAGCTGGCCGCCGGTACGCAGTGGCAGTGCGCGCGCAGCACGGCGAACCGCATCTTCACGGTGATCGAAGGCGAGGGCACGACGCAGGTGGCCAACCGCAGCTTCGACTGGCGTGCCGGCGACATGTTTGCGCTGCCGAGCTGGTACGAGTACCGCATCGATGCCGGCAAAGATGCGCTGCTGTTGCGTGTATCCGATGAACCGTTGATGCGCATGCTCGACTGGTATCGCGTGGACACCACCGCGCCATTCTGACGACGACGTGCCGGAAAAGACACCGCGTTGACGGCATTGGTTCGGTATGCAAAGCAGGGAAACGTGGTAATACAGTGCGCAATGACAGGCACAGCACCGGTTGGTGCGAAGAATACAAAAATGGAGACATCAATTGAAAATGAAATGGACCTGGGGTGCGTGCGCAGTCGGCCTGGCTGTGCTTTCCACCCACGCGGCCGCGCAAAGCAGCGTGACGATCTACGGCTTGCTGGATGTCGGCGTGACCTATATCAGCAACATGGCTGGGCATTCGAACCTGCAATTCAAGGATGGGCAGAACTCGCCGAACCTGTGGGGCATCACCGGCACTGAGGATCTCGGCGGCGGCTGGAAGACGATCTTCCTGCTGCGCGACCAGCTGGTGATCGGCACCGGCTCGATTCTGCCCGGACAGGACCTGTGGTCGAAGTCGGCTTACGTCGGACTGAAGAACGACCGCTACGGTATCGTGACGCTCGGCGAGCAGTACGACTTCATGCGCGACATGGTGAAGGATTCGCCGGCCGAAATTTCCGGGCACGTTTATGCGTATCCCGGCGGCATCTTTACGAAGCTGGCGATTCCGGGCAATCCATCGGGAAGCTTCGACTGGAGCCGTCTGACGGGTACGCCGATCTCGAACTCGGTGCGCTATGAAACGCCCACCTGGGCCGGTTTCCATGCCGGCGCAATGTATGGCTTCGGTAATGTCGCGGGTTCGATCGGCGCGGGTAATGCGTCGAGCTTTCTGCTGAGCTACGAGAACCGCGGCTTCGGCGCGGACGCGGCCTATACGACGACCAAGCACATCGGCACTGCGGGTGCGCCGGAAGTCACGATCCGCAATGGCGCACTCGGTTCGCGCTACACGTGGGGGCCGCTGTTCATGACCGCGCTGATCACCACGGTGCGCAACGTCGCAAACGATACGGCCGCGGCATCGTACTCGGCGGGCGGGATGTATCACTTCACGCCGACGTGGTCGCTGGGCCTCAGCTATATGTATATGAAGGGCAATCAGCACCTGGGCAATCAGCACGCCAACCAGCTGTCGGGCATTCTCGACTATGCGTTGTCCAAGCGCACTTCGGTTTATACGCTGGCGTCGTGGCAGCGCACCAACCATGGCACGCAGGCCAATATCGACGGCTTGCTCGGAGCCGGCTCGGCATCGAGCGGACCGAACCAGGCGGTGTTTCGTATCGGTTTGCACACGCGGTTCTGATGCGCGCGTGGGTAGCGCGTTCGCGTAGCGCGCTTTTGAAATGAGAAAGCAATGAGCAATGCAGCAGCACGGCGGCGCATCGTCGTCGGTATCACGGGCGCGTCGGGGGTGGCTTACGGAATTCGTGCACTCGACGTGCTGATGCAGGCCGGCATCGAAACCCATCTGATCCTCAGCAAGGCGGCCGAGCTGACGATGACGTACGAAACCGATCTCAAACCGGCCGACGTCAAAGCGCGGGCTTCCGTATGCTACGCGTCGGGCGATATCGGCGCGGCGATCTCTTCAGGGTCGTTCCGGACCATGGGCATGCTGATCGTGCCGTGTTCGGTCAGGACCATGAGCGAAATCGCGACCGGTGTAACCGGCACGCTGATGAGCCGTGCGGCGGACGTCGTGCTGAAAGAGCGGCGCAGGCTCGTGCTCGGTGTGCGGGAGACGCCGCTGCATAGCGGCCATTTGCGCACGCTGCTGCAGTTGTCCGACATGGGCGCAGTGATCGCGCCGCTGGTTCCCGCGTTCTATTCGCGTCCGCAAAGCCTCGAGGCACTGGTCGACCATACCGTGGGGCGGCTGCTCGACCTGTTCGACATCGAAACCGACATCGTCAAACGCTGGAAGCAGGAGTAAGGTTGCATGCCTGCAAACCGCAGGCGCTCCGCAATTTACCGCACCTGATGGACTTTGCTTTCTGCCTCTGTGGGGCCGTTAAAAACGGGGGACCACCGCCTAATCTTCGTAATTCATCGTTCACTGGTTCGACATCGATAGTTCGTAGCTTGTGTGGCGCTGTAACGACAGCACCCACCCATCCAACGACCTTTGTTGAACTCAATGACTGTAATGAAAACGACGCTTCGGTTCCTGCCCATTGCGGCTGTGGTCTCGGTACTCTTCGGATGCGGAGGTGACGATCCAGGCACACCGGCATCCAGTTCCGGTGGCACGGCGCCGGTTGCTGCCAGCCAGTTTACGCCCGGTAATCTGCTGGTTTCGCGCTCGACGTACGATCCCGCGAATGTGGTGAGCGGCACGCTGCCTTTCAACGCAACGCCGGAAGCCGCCAATACCGCGCCCGTGACCGCCGTCACGCCCGGCACCTTCCCGAACGTCTTTACCAACGACGTCAACGACGCGAACTTTGGCGTGACCTCCGAAGTGTTGCTGGACCAGTGGGCGCCGGGTGCGACCAGCCCCGCGAATACGCTCGATATCACGGCGCTGGCCGCAAAGGCGCAAACCAACTTCGCGACCAGCTTCTCGTCGAAGTCGGAACTCGCGCTGAATGTGTCGCGCGATAACAAGTCGCTGACTTTCGTCGCGTACAACAGTGCGATCGACCAGCTGGATATTTCCAACAGCAATACGCCAGGCGTCGTCGATCCGACCAACAACGACACTGCAACGCCGACGTTCCGTACGGTTGCGCAGCTGAATTTTGCCGACAGCAGCCTGTCGTTTACGAATACCAACGCTTACAGCGGCGACAACGGCCGTGCCGCGATTCTCGCCAACGGGATGTACTACATGGTCGGCAACGCGGGCGATTCGGGCAAGAACCCGAAGCCGACCACCGCGCAGCTCGATATGCTGACTACCGACACGGGCGTGCAAAGCATCGTGCCGGGCAGTACATGTCCGTTTACGCAGGTGATCGGCGCGTTCCAGTCGAGCACGGGCGGCAGCTATAGCGTCGCGCCGGCTGGAACGCCTTGTTCGCTGGCGACGATGGGCACCATCACCGGCGGCAGCGCCACGGGTGACGAGTTTGGCTTTTCGATTGCCAGTCTGGGTCAGCCAGCCGACAAGACGGGCAAGGACGACAACTTCCGGGGCGTGTTCGACGCGCCGGACGGAACCGTGTACATCACGAAGGGCAGCGGCGGCAATGGCGTGAACACCGTGTACCAGGTCGGCGCGACGGGCGCGTTGGCCAACGGCGGCGTGTTGCCGCAGAACGCGGCGATCACGATCGTGCCCGGCTTTCCGACAGCCCCGGCGGCCAACCCTGCGCCGACGTCGATCACCGGCACGGTGTTTCCGTTCAGCGTGTGGATCCCGGCGTCGAACCCGTCGATCATGTTCGTGGCTGACGAAGGCGACGGCACCGCCGGCGATCAGGCAACCGGCAGCGGTGGTCTGTGGGTGTACCAGAACCAGTCCGGCACGTGGAAAGTGTTGACCCATCTGACAGCCGGTCTCAATCTCGGCACCCCCTACACGGTGACCGACACGCTGGGCCTGTTCGGAACCGCCGGCGCCAAT
>DATLOW010000254.1:0-11246 GCA_035536055.1 Paraburkholderia sp.
AAGAAGCCAAGAAACAACGCGACAGCCCGCCCCACGCGAGAGACCAAGGGGTAGCGCAGGCAGTGCGGGCGCGTAAGTTTTCCTTTCATGGAACGACGATGTACGACTTGCTGAAAACCATTGACGACCCGGCCGTGCTGCGCCGCCTCGATCGCCGCCAGTTGCAACCGCTCGCCGACGAGCTGCGTGCCTTCGTGCTCGACAGCGTGTCTCAGACAGGCGGACATCTGTCGTCGAACCTCGGTACCGTCGAGCTGACGATCGCGCTGCACTACGTGTTCGACACGCCGCGCGACCGCATCGTGTGGGACGTGGGCCACCAGACCTACCCGCACAAGATCCTCACGGGCCGCCGCGACCAGATGCATACGTTGCGTCAACTGGGCGGCATCTCGGGCTTTCCGCGCCGTTCCGAATCCGAGTACGACACGTTTGGCACCGCGCACTCGAGCACGTCGATCTCGGCCGCGCTTGGCATGGCGATCGGCAGCAAGCTGCGCGGCGACGACCGCTTCGCGATCGCCGTGATCGGCGACGGCGCGATGACCGCCGGCATGGCCTTCGAGGCGATGAACAACGCGGGCGTCGCCGACGACGTGCCGCTGCTGGTGATCCTCAACGACAACGACATGTCGATCTCGCCGCCGGTCGGCGCGTTGAACCGTCACCTCGCGCGCCTGATGTCGGGTCGCTTCTATGCGGCCGCGCGGGCCGGCGTCGAGCGCGTGCTGCGCGTCGCGCCGCCGATGCTCGATCTCGCCCGCAAGCTCGAAGAGCACGCGAAGGGCATGATCGTGCCGGCCACGCTGTTCGAGGAGTTCGGCTTCAATTACATCGGGCCGATCGACGGCCACGATCTCGATTCGCTGATTCCGACGCTGCAGAACATCAAGGAACTGCGCGGTCCGCAATTCCTGCACGTGGTGACCAAGAAAGGCCAGGGCTACAAGCTCGCGGAAGCCGATCCGGTGCTGTACCACGGGCCGGGCAAGTTCAATCCGGCCGAGGGCATCAAGCCGTCGACGGCGCCCAGCAAGAAGACCTACACGCAGGTGTTCGGCGAATGGCTGTGCGATGCGGCCGAGCTCGATGCGCGCGTGGTTGGCATCACGCCGGCGATGCGCGAAGGCTCGGGCATGGTCGAGTTCGAGAAGCGCTTCCCGGACCGCTATTACGACGTCGGCATCGCCGAGCAGCATGCGGTGACCTTCGCGGGCGGCCTCGCGACCGAAGGCATGAAGCCGGTCGTCGCGATCTACTCGACCTTCCTGCAGCGTGCTTACGACCAGCTGATTCACGACGTCGCGTTGCAGAACCTGCCGGTGGTGTTCGCGATCGATCGCGCGGGCCTCGTCGGCGCAGACGGCGCGACGCACGCGGGCGCATACGACCTCGCGTTCCTGCGCTGCATCCCGAACATGACGGTGATGGCCGCTTCGGACGAAAACGAATGCCGGCAGATGCTGTACACCGCGCTGCAGCAACCGAACCCGACGGCTGTGCGCTATCCGCGCGGTGCCGGCACCGGTGTGGCGACTGTCAAGCAGATGGCCGCGCTGCCGCTCGGCAAGGGCGAGATTCGCCGCGAATCGTCGCAGCCGGCCGGCAAGCGCATCGCCATCCTCGCGTTCGGCACGATGGTCGCACCGTCGCTGGCCGCCGCCGAGCAGCTCGATGCGACCGTGGCCAACATGCGCTTTGTGAAGCCGGTCGACGAACAGCTGATCCGTCAGCTGGCTGAAACGCACGATGCGCTGGTCACCGTCGAAGAAGGTTGCGTGATGGGCGGCGCCGGTTCTGCATGCGTCGAAGCCCTGCTTTCGAACGGGGTTATTCGCCCGGTACTACAATTGGGTCTTCCCGATCGCTTCATCGACCATGGCGATCCGGCCAAGTTGCTCGCAGAGTGCGGGCTCGATGGCGCGGGTATCGCAAGGTCGATTCGCGAGCGGTTCATCGATCACGTCGGCACGGCCGGCAAATCGGTGATGCGGGTCGCCTGAGCGGTGACGGGCGCGCCGCGCCTGATTTTGCGGCGCGCGCCTGCTTGCTGCGGCACACTCCAGATACACTGAACGGGCTTCGAGCCTGTCGCGAACCGCCGGCCTAGGCCGGCGGTTTCAATTGTGCGTGCGAGATTCACGCATGCCTCGTGAGGATAAGAAGATGAACCAGATGAACCCTGCCTTCGTGATGCCCGACGTGCAGAGCACGCCGGATACCCGCCAGATTCCGATCCAGCGGGTGGGCGTCAGGGCAGTGCGTCATCCGTTGACGGTCCGCACGCAGGACGGTTCGGTGCAGCCGACGATCGGCACGTGGAACCTCGACGTGCATCTGCCGGCCGAGCAGAAGGGCACGCATATGTCGCGCTTCGTCGCGCTGCTCGAAGAGCATCGCAGCGTACCGCTCGAGCCCGCCACGTTCCGCACGATGCTGGCGGCGATGTTGGAGAAGCTCGAAGCGCCGGCTGGCCGCATCGAGGTGACGTTTCCGTATTTCGTCAACAAGACCGCGCCGGTATCGGGCGTGCAAAGCCTGCTGGACTATGAAGTGACGCTCGCCGGCGATACGCGCGACGGCGCGACGCGTCTGTTTCTGAAGGTGCTGGTGCCGGTGACGAGCCTGTGTCCATGCTCGAAGAAGATCTCGCAATACGGTGCGCACAACCAGCGCTCGCATGTGACGATCGATGCCGAACTGGCCGCCGACGTGCCCGTCGAGGAACTGATCCGGATCGCCGAAGAGGAAGCGTCGTGCGAGCTGTGGGGCCTGCTGAAGCGGCCGGACGAGAAGGCCGTTACTGAGCGTGCTTATGAAAATCCGAAGTTCGTTGAGGACCTCGTGCGCGACGTCGCGCAACGCCTCAATGCGGATCAGCGGATCGTCGCGTATGTGCTCGAAGCGGAGAACTTCGAGTCGATTCACAACCACAGCGCGTATGCGTTGATCGAAAACGACAAGCGGGTGGCGCGCTAGGCGTCGCGCGCGGCTTGCTCCAAGCTTGCGCAACAGGCTGTGATTGAGGGTTTGATTTCGATCTGAACACGACGCGCTCCGGAACCCGCAATCGGGAGCGCGTCGCCGCGCTTAAACCGTGACGACCACCTTGCCCACCTGCTGATTCGATTCCAGATACCGGTGCGCTTCGACGATCTGCTCGAACGGGAAGGTTTTGGCGATCAGCGGTTTCAGACTGCCGTCGGCCAGTCCGTCGTTGATGAACGCTTTGGCTTTTTCCAGGCGTTGCGCGTCCTGGGTGATTTCCATCATCACGTAGCCGCGAATCGTGAGCCATTTGCCGAGTACGTCGAATAGCGGGAACGGCGTCGCGTCGGTGCTCAGCGCGCCGTAGATCAGGATAATGCCGAGCTTCGCAGTGGCTTGCGTGATCTGTGCCATCGCGGGGCCGCCGACCGGATCGAACACCACGCGAGCGCCTTGCCCGCCGGTGATCGCGGCGATTTCCTTCACGAGGTCCTGTTCGTCGGTGGCGATCACGTGGGCGGCGCCGGCGTCGAGCAACGCTTGCCGCTTCGCGCTGCCGCGCGTGAGCGCGACCGGAACCGCGCCGACCTTGTTCGCGATCTGGATCGCCGCAAGGCCGACGCTGCTCGACGCTGCCGGAATCACCAGCGTGTCGCCCTGCTTGAGCCCCGCGATGTCGATCAATGCGCCGTACGCGGTCACGTACTGCATCCATACCGCTGACGCATCGACGAACGACAGCGAGGCCGGATGCCGCACGACTGCATGAGCCGGCGCATTGACCCGATCGCCGTACATGCCGTATTCGTTCAGGCTGAAGGACGGAATCACACTGACCGCGTCCCCTACGTTGAAGCCCGACACGCCCGCACCGATGGCGACGACCGACCCCGCTGCTTCATAACCGAGCCGCGCCGGCAGTTTGGGTTCTTCGATGTATTGGCCGCTGCGGAACATCGACTCCGCGCGATTGAGACCAATTGCGCTGACTGCAATCTGCACTTCGCCTTTGCCGGGCGCAGGCGTGTCGACCTGCTCGATCTTTAGAACCTCAGGACCGCCGGTCTGGTGGAAGCGAACGATTTTTGCCATGAGATCACCTTTGAGGAAACTGCGGTGATCGTAACCAAAATTGAACCGCTCTGCTGCGCGTCGGTTGGAGTGTGTGGTGACAACGACTGAGCGGAGTCGCGCAGGGCGCGCGTGCCCGCTCTTTTCGATGATGGCCGTCAAGGCCGTGCGGGCTTCGAACTCAGCGGGCCAGCGAAGTTAGATCCCAGCGCGGCTTGACGGTGAAAGCGTAATCGTTCGCTGCCTGGGCCGGCCAGCGTTGTAACCGCAATGCGCCGGCCAGCGCGATCATTGCGCCGTTGTCCGTGCACAGCGACAGGTCCGGATAGTGCACCGCGAACCCGCGCTTCTGTGCCGCCGCCGACAGTGCGTCGCGCAACTGCCGGTTCGCGCCGACCCCGCCCGCCACCACGAGGCGCTTGAGCTTCGTGCGCTTCAGGGCCGCCAGCGATTTGGCCGTGAGCACGTCGACTGCCGCATCGACGAAGCCGCGCGCCAGATCCGCCTTGCTTTGCTCGCATACGTTCGAGCCGAGCTTTTTCATCTGCGTGAGCACGGCGGTCTTCAGGCCGCTGAAGCTGAAATCGAGATCGCCGGAATGCAGCATCGGGCGCGGCAGTGCCACCGCGCCGGGCGTGCCGAACTCAGCCAGCCGCGACACTTCCGGGCCGCCCGGATAACCGAGGCCGAGCAGCTTGGCGGTTTTGTCGAAGGCTTCGCCGGCCGCGTCGTCGAGCGTCTCGCCGAGCGTTTCGTAGACACCCACGTCGGACACGCGCATCAGCTGCGTATGGCCGCCCGACACCAGCAGCGCGACGAACGGGAAAGGCGGCGGTTCGTCCACCAGCAGCGGCGACAGCAAGTGGCCTTCGAGATGGTGGATGCCGATGGTCGGCTTGCCCCAGGCCATCGCGAGGCCGTTCGCGATACTGGCGCCGACCAGCAGCGCACCGGCGAGGCCGGGCCCCTGCGTGTAGGCGATCGCGTCGATATCCGAACGGGCCGAGCCGGCGCGCTCGAGCACTTCTTCGAGCAGCGGCAGCGCACGCCGGATGTGGTCGCGCGAGGCCAGCTCCGGCACCACGCCGCCATACTCGCGATGCATCGCGATCTGCGAGTGTAGCGCGTGCGCGAGCAGGCCGCGCCCGGTGTCGTAGAGCGCGAGGCCGGTTTCGTCGCAGGAGCTTTCTATGCCGAGAACGAGCATGGAGCGGGAGCGGGGCAGCTGAACCGGCGGATGAATCGCCACGGCGCTGCGCCGAAATCCTTCAAAAGTCGAATCTAAAAGTATAGCAGCGCGCGGATGGGGCCGCCTGGCGGCCGCGGTTACAATGCGCGCCATGGAATCCTTCGATATCGCCGTGATCGGCGCGGGCGCGGCCGGCATGATGTGCGCGGCGGTAGCCGGGCAACTCGGGCGGCGCGTCGCGCTGATCGACCACGCGCCGCGGCTCGCCGAGAAAATCCGCATCTCCGGCGGCGGGCGCTGCAACTTCACGAATCTGTATGCTGGGCCGGGCAACTATCTGTCCGCGAATCCGCATTTCTGCCGCTCGGCGCTGGCCCGTTATACGCCGCGCGATTTCATGGCGCTGCTCAAGCGCTATCGCGTGAGCTGGCACGAGAAGCATAAAGGGCAGCTGTTTTGCGACCAGTCGAGCGACGCCGTCATCGATGTGCTGAAGAGCGAGTGCGATGCCGGCGGTGTCGCGTGGCGGCGGCCGCTGGTGGTCGAAGCGGTGAGTCGCGCAGCCGACGGCGGCTTCACGCTCGGCACGCAAGCTGGCCCGATCGCCACCCGCGCACTGGTGGTGGCGACCGGCGGACTATCCATTCCCAAAATCGGCGCGACCGATTTCGCGTACCGGCTTGCCAAGCAGTTCGGCCATAAACTGATCGACACGCGCCCGGCGCTCGTACCGCTGACCTTCGCCGCGGCCGACTGGGCGCCGTTTGCCGCATTGTCCGGCGTGTCGCTCGAAGTGCATCTGGCGACCGGCGGCAAAAAGGGCGGCGGGGAATTTGTCGAAGACCTGCTGCTCACCCATCGCGGGCTGTCCGGGCCCGCAGTGCTGCAAATTTCCAGCTACTGGCAGCCGGGCGAGCCCATTCGCGTGAATCTGCTGGCCGAGCGCGATGCGTCGGCCGCGCTGCTGGAAGCCAAGAGCGGCAGCAAGCGGCAGATTGTCAATCTGCTTGCGGAATGGGTGCCGGCGCGCCTCGCGCACGTGTGGCTCGAAACCCACGGCGTGCCCGCCGAAGCGCGGCTCGCCGATCTGCCGGACAAGACCCTGCGCAAGATCGGCGAAGCGCTATCGCAGTGGACCCTGACGCCGAACGGCACCGAGGGCTACCGCAAGGCCGAGGTGACCCGCGGCGGCGTCGACACGCGTGAGCTGTCGTCCACGACGATGATGAGCGCACGCGCGCCGGGGTTGTACTTTATCGGCGAGGCGGTCGACGTGACGGGCTGGCTGGGCGGCTACAACTTCCAGTGGGCGTGGGCTTCGGGCGTCGCGGCAGGGCAGGCGGCCGCCGAATATGTGCATGGAACGCAAGGGACTTGACGGATTAGTGCTTTTATGCGGAAGGTCTGCTATACTTCCAACCCTTTGCCAAAGTTCCGTTATTGCGAAATGACGACCATCCGCGTAAAAGAAAACGAGCCCTTCGAAGTCGCGATGCGCCGCTTCAAGCGCACGATCGAGAAAAACGGTCTGTTGACTGAACTTCGTGCGCGTGAATTTTACGAAAAGCCTACATCCGAGCGTAAGCGCAAGAAGGCGGCCGCGGTGAAGCGGCACTTCAAACGCCTGCGCAGCCAGATGCTGCCGAAGAAGTTCTACTGATTCCGCATCGAGTTCAGTTCCGTCCGCAGGCAGACAGCGTTGGCCGATCGCAGTGGGCGGAGGGTAAAGAGGCAGCAGCGGCGACACTAGCGGAAACTTCCGCAAATATTTTTGGCACAGGCGCGGAGTATTGCGTTGCTGCTCCAGTCAGGCGGCATCTATCGCGAATTCGGCGCAGACCCGCTTGAGAAACCCGCTTCAGGCGGGTTTTTGTGTTATGCGCAGCGCCTAACCGGGCCTGTTCAAATCCCAACGTATGCAGGTGAACGATGAGTCTCAAGGTACGCATCAACGACGACATGAAAGCCGCCATGCGCGCGCGTGAAACAGAAAAGCTGGGCACGATCCGGCTGCTGCTCGCGGCGATCAAGCAGCGCGAGGTCGACGATCGTACCGAGCTCGACGACGCCGCGGTGACGGCGGTGATCGACAAGATGATCAAGCAGCGCAAGGACTCGATCAGCCAGTTCGAGGCCGCCGGCCGCGCGGATCTGGTCGACAAGGAAAGCGCCGAGCTCGCCGTATTGAGCGCATATATGCCGGCGCAATTGTCCGACGCGGAGATCGTCGCCGAAGTGCAGGCGGCCGTCGCGCAAGTGGGCGCCGCCGGTCCGCAGGATATGGGCAAGGTGATGGGCGTGTTGAAGCCGAAGCTCGCTGGCCGGGCCGATATGACGGCCGTATCCGCGCAGGTCAAGGCCGCGCTTTCGAAGTAGTGCGCGCGCCGGCCGGCGTACCGCGATATAACGCCTCGTTTCCACCCGCGCGCTTTGCTTCATATCCGGCGCGCGGCTGCATGTACCCGATGGTTTTCAAGGCAGCGCGTCCATCGTGATTCCGCATTCGTTCCTGCAGGATCTGCTGAACCGCGTCGATATTGTCGACGTGGTCGGCAAGTATGTGCAGCTGAAGAAGGGCGGCGCGAATTTCATGGGACTCTGTCCGTTTCATAACGAGAAGAGCCCTTCGTTCACGGTTAGTCCGACTAAGCAGTTCTATCACTGCTTCGGATGCGGAGCGCATGGCACGGCCATCGGCTTTCTGATGGAACATGCGGGGTTGACGTTTCCTGAGGCAGTCAACGATCTGGCGCAAGCGGTGGGCCTGACCGTGCCGCACGAATCGACCGGCCTGCGTGGCGGGCCTGGCGGCGAAGGGTTTGCGCCGCCGGTATCGAAGGCGGTGACGACGGCGTTGTCGGACGTGATGCAGACTGCGTGCGATTTTTACCGCAAGCAGCTGCGCGGTGCGCCGAATGCGATTCAGTACCTGAAAAAACGCGGGCTGACGGGCGAGATCGCGGCGCGTTTCGGGCTTGGCTATGCGCCGGATGGCTGGCAGAACCTCGAGACGGCATTTCCCGATTATCGGGATGATGCGCTGGTCGAATCGGGGCTCGTGATCGTCAGCGAGAAGTCGGATGCGCAGGGTCAGAACCGCCGCTACGACCGCTTCCGCGAGCGCGTGATGTTCCCGATCCGCAACGTCAAGGGTCAGGTGATCGGCTTCGGCGGACGCGTGCTGGACGGCGGCGAGCCCAAGTATTTGAATTCGCCCGAAACGCCTCTATTTAGCAAGGGCAGCGAGCTCTACGGCCTGTTCGAAGCCCGTCTGGCGATCCGCGAGAAGGGCTACGTACTGGTGGTGGAAGGGTATATGGACGTCGTCGCGCTGGCCCAATTGGGGTTTCAGAACGCGGTGGCGACGCTGGGCACGGCCTGCACGCCGATTCATGTGCAGAAATTGCTGCGCCAGACCGACACGGTCATATTCAGTTTCGATGGCGATGCGGCGGGCCGCCGGGCGGCGCGCCGGGCGTTGGATGCATGCCTGCCGCACGCCGCGGACAACCGCACGATCCGCTTTCTGTTCTTGCCGCATGAGCACGATCCGGACAGCTACGTGCGCGAGTTCGGGACCGACGGGTTTGCCGAGCAGGTCAAGCGGGCGATGCCGCTGTCGCAGTTCATGCTGAACGAGGTCCTGGCGGGCAAGGAGCTGGACCAGCCGGAAGGCCGCGCGCGTGCGCTGTTCGATGCGAAACCGCTGTTGCAGGCATTGCCGGCCAACGCGTTGCGCGCGCAGATCATGCATATGTTCGCGGACCGGCTGGATGTGCCGATCGATGAGGTCGCGGCGCTATGCGAGGTCGATGCGCGGATCGCGGCGGCCGCGCGCAGCGCGCCGCCGCGTAAAGACCGGCGCAGCGTGACCGGCATCGAGCAGCGGGCGCTGCGCAATCTGGTGATGCATCCGCGCATCGTCGGGACGCTTGATGAAGAGGCTGAACATGCGCTGCTGACGGTCACCCGGCACGGCGAACTGTTCGAAGAGGTGACGACGCATGCGCGCGCATTGGGTGAAGCGGCCGAGTTTCAGCTGCTGTCCGATTTGTTGCGCAATGGGGCGAACGCCCCCACCTTCGAGGAAATCTTTCGCGAAATTCTGGACTATGATGAAAACGTTCGGGATTTGCTGCTCAAGAATTCCGAAGACGCGACCGTCGCCGAAGAGCGCCGCGAGCACGAGCGGCTCGCAGGCGAAGAACTGAAGGCGGCGGTTCTGCAGATGCGCTACGACGCGTCGCGCGAACGCCTGGACCAGCTGGCGCGTCAATCCAGACATACGCCGGAAGAGCTGGCGGAATTCAACGATCTGAGTCAACGGTGTTCCGACATGAAACGCCAGCTCAGGTCGTAAAAAAGGAAGGGCTGAAACGCAGGTGCTATAATAAAAGGTTTTCAGCGGGTTTATTTCCAGGCAAAGGCGAAAGGCGATTGCAATGGTAAAGACTACAGGCGGAAAAAAAGCGGCAGGCAAGGGCTCAGAGCAGCCAATCACCAAGGTGACAGAGGCCAGGACCGCATCTTCCGCCAGAAAAACGTCTGCCGACACTGCCACGCCCGCCCGGAAGAGAGCCACGACTGTTTCGGCCGCGCGAGCGGCGCCGGCAACGGCGGCGAAAGCCGTCACGCCAGTGGCGAAACGGCCGGGTTCTGCAGGCGCAATTGATGAAAGCGCAAGGGAAGCGGCTGCCGCGCAGGACGATGCGGCAGTCCGCGAAGCTCCAGTATCCACGGTTCAACCGGCTGTTGTCCACCAGCCGCGAGTCGAGACTACAGCCGGTACGGCGAACTCCATGACGAAAAAGCTGAACGAAGTATCCGTCGATGACGACGCAACCCAGAGCGAAGAAGCTGCAACTCCCGCTCCGGGCAAAGGCGAAAAGGCCAAGGCACGCGACCGCCGCGCGAAGGAAAAAGCGCTGCTGAAAGACGCCTTCGCGTCCACGCAGCCGGGCACCGCGGAAGAACTCGAAGAGCGCCGCTCGAAGTTGCGCGCGCTGATCAAGCTCGGCAAGGAGCGCGGTTTCCTGACGTACGCCGAAATCAACGACCATCTCCCGGATAACTTCGCGGAGACGGAAGCGATCGAAGGCATCATCAGCACGTTCAACGACATGGGCGTGGCCGTCTACGAGCAGGCGCCGGATGCCGAAACGCTGCTGCTGAACGACAACGCGCCGGCCGCCTCGTCGGACGACGAAGTGGAAGAAGAAGCGGAAGTCGCGCTGTCCACCGTCGATTCCGAATTCGGCCGCACGACCGACCCGGTGCGTATGTACATGCGCGAAATGGGCACGGTCGAACTGCTGACGCGCGAAGGCGAAATCGAAATCGCGAAGCGCATCGAAGACGGCCTGAAGCACATGGTGATGGCCATCTCCGCCTGCCCGACCACGATCGCCGACATTCTCGCGATGGCCGAGCGCGTCGCGAACGATGAAATCCGCATCGACGAACTGGTCGACGGTCTGATCGACGAAAACGCGCAAGACGCGGACGGCTTCTCCGAACAGGAAGCCGAAGCGATCGAGAACGAAGACGAAGAAGCGGAAGAGGACGCCGAAGAAGAAGAGGAAGACGACGACGGCGCTGCGCAGGCCACCGCCAATGCGGCGCAGCTCGAAGCGTTGAAGCGCATGTCGCTCGAGAAGTTCGCGTCGATCAGCGAGTGGTTCGACAAGATGCGCCGCGCGTTCGAGAAGGAAGGCTACAAGTCGAAGTCGTACCTGAAGGCGCAGGAAACCATCCAGACCGAGCTGATGTCGATCCGCTTCACCGCGCGTACCGTCGAGCGTCTGTGCGATACGTTGCGTGCGCAAGTGGATGAAGTGCGCCAGGTCGAGCGTCAGATCCTGCACACGGTGGTCGACAAGTGCGGCATGCCGCGCGCCGAGTTCATCGCGCGTTTCCCGGGCAACGAAACGGATCTCGAGTGGTCCGACAAGATCGTCGCCGAAGGGCATTCGTACAGCGCGATCCTGACGCGTAACAT
>DATLOW010000255.1:0-7841 GCA_035536055.1 Paraburkholderia sp.
CTGCACGCCGGGCATACCGCCCGGCACCTGCGCGAAGCTCGCGTAGCGCGCGGCTTTCTCTTCCTTCGTATGCGGCGCGTGATCGGTCGCGACGATATCGATCAGCCCTTCGCGCAGCGCCGCAAGCAATGCAACGCGATCGTGCCCGGTGCGCATCGGCGGCGAAGCCTTCAGATTCGCGCCGTGCTGCGCGTAGTCGTCTGCGGTGAACAGCAGGCATTGCGGCGTGGTTTCGATGCTGACGTCGGCAAGATCGCGCATGCGGCGCCACGTCGCGATGCCGAGCGCCGAATTGGTTTGCCGCACGTGCACCCGCGCGCCGCTTTCCGCGGCGGCCAGCACTGCACGCGCAATGCCGCTCGCTTCCGCCAGCGGCGGCCGGCTCGCCACAAACGCTGCGACATCGTGGCCAGCGGGCGCCACGTCGAGCAGCGATTGATCGCCCGGCGAAACACCCGCCAGTACGTCGAATTCGCGCAGCATGCGCAGCGCGCTCACCAGCTCGCTTTGTTGTGCATGCAAGTAGTCGTCCGGCACATCGGCGGTGAACACTTCGAACGACACCGGCCCGAGCGCGCGTATTGCCGCAAGATCCGCATGCTGCAGCGCGCGCCGCAATGCCACCTGAAAGCCGACGTCCACCTGCAGGCGCCCGGTTGCGAGCCGCATCTTGTCGGCCAGCGTCGCGGCGCTGTCGGTCCACGGGTCGTCGGTGGGCATGTCGAGCAGCGTCGTCACGCCGCCCGCCGCCGCTGCGCGCGTGCCCGATGCGAAATCTTCCTTGTGCGTCAGGCCCGGCTCGCGCAAATGCACGTGCGCATCCACCAACCCTGGCAGCAAAAAACAGCCGTCGACGCGGCGCTCGACGCGCGCAGCCGCGTCGGCTTGTGGCTCAAGCAGCGCCGCAACGCGGCCGCCGCCGACAGCCAGATCGGCGCGCAGCACACCGGTTGCATTGACAACCGTCGCACCGCGCAGCAACAGATCGAACACTGACGTTCTCCCGTCTATCGAGGCTAAACCTGGCTCAGGCCGGCTAGCCGCCCTTCCTCGTGCGTAACGACTTCGAGCAGCGCGGCGCGCCCGCCCTCCACCGTCGCCAGACAGCGCTGCAACGCCGCGCGCAGTTGCGCCGGATCTTCCACGCATTCGCCGTGACCGCCGAGCGCGCGCGCGATCGGCGCGTATTCGCCGGACATGCGGTTCGCGCTGTACTTCGCGGTCGCGAGCGGCATGCTCGCTGCGTAACCGCCGAGCACGTGATTGCGCATCACCACCGCGAGAATCGGCAGATCGCAGCGCACGGCCGTTTCGAAGTCGATACCGACCATGCCGAACGCCGCTTCGCCCATCATCGCCACCACCGTCGCATCGGGCCGCGCGAGCTTTGCGCCGAGCGCGAAGCCGAGGCTGCTGCCGAGCTGCGTGGTTTTGCCCCAGCCGAGATAACCGCCTGGCTGCGTGACGTCGTAGAACGGACAAAACTGGTCGCGCGGATTACCGGCATCGTGCGTAACGATGCTGCGCTCGCGGTCGAGCGTCTGCATCATTTCCCACACCACGCGGTACGGCGAAATCGGCGCGCCGTGCGCATTGAGCAGCGGCATCCAGCGTTCCAGAAAGGCCTGCCGCAGCGCTGCGATCTCGCTGACGAGGCCATCGCGCAACGGCGTGCGGCGTGCCAGCGCGACTGCGTCTTCGCGCACGCGCGCCAGCATCTGCCGCAGCACCGCGCGGCAATCGCCGATCACGCCGAGCCGGACCGGATAGTCCTTGCCGAGGTCGCCTTCGTCGATGCTGACCTGCAGCAGCGTCTTGCCTTCAGGAATCGGCAGGATGTAGTAAGAGCGTGTGAGGCTGGTACCGAGCGCCAGAATCACATCTGCCTTGTCGATGAAACGGTCGACGGTAGCCGGCCGCGAACGGCCCGCGGTGCCGAGTGCAAACGGATGGCGCTCGGAAAAAGCGCTCTTCGCGTTCGGCGTGGTCATGACCGGGATGTTGACCAGCTCCGCAAACTCGGTAAGCTCGCGCGAAGCGCGCGCATTCAGCACGCCTTGTCCCGCCAGGATCACCGGATGCTTTGCAGCCAGCAGCATCTCGACGATCTCGTCGATCTCGCGTGCATCCGCCTGCGGCTGCGACCGGCGCACGTCGTGAAAGCGCTGCAAAGCGGGGGTGTGCGCTTCGCCGAGCAGATCCACCGGCAATTCGAGCAGCACGGGTGCAGGCGGCCCATTGCGCACGCGCGAAATCGCGCTATGCAGCAACTGCGGCAAATCTTCGATACGGCTGACCGATTCGCACCACTTGGTGACGTGCTGGAAATTGCGGCGCGCTTCGAAGTTCGGCGCGACCGCTTCCGAGCCGCGCGGATAGCCGGTGGGCAGAAACAGGATCGGTGCGCGGTCGTTATAGGCCTGCGCAATGCCGCCGAATGCGCTCTCGGCGCCCGGCCCGTATTGCACGGTGACAACCGTCAGGTCGTCGGCCGCGGCACTGCGCGCGTGTCCTTCCGCGAGATTTACGGCTACCCGCTGTGTGCGCGCAATGACCGGCGGCACATCGAGTTCGGCGGCAGCGTCGAACAGTTCGCTGCTCGGAAACCCGATGATGTGCTTCATACCCTGCTGCTTCAGGATCGACGCGACGATCTGCGCACCTGTCATCGTGCGCTCCTTGTGTTCGACAATCGGATCGGCATGCACTGGTTCAGATCCCCTTGCTCATCGACGCGTTCATCGTCGCGTGCTGCGCGAGCCAATGCCGCGCGATATCTTCGCGGCGCATAAAAGCCGCCGCGCCGTTCGAGCGCTTCACGTGTTCGAGCACGTCGCGCAGGCCCGACGCGCGGTTCGGCTGGCCACTCCAGCGCGCATGCGCAGCGATCGTCAGCATCTTGCCGCCGGCTTCGTCTGCCTCATCGATCACGTAATCGATCGCCGCGCAGCAGTCGGCTGCGAAATCGCGCGGGTTCGAATAGCCCGGCGCGATCAGATAGCGGCTGTCGTTCAGCGTTTTCGAATACGGCACGACCAGCAGTTCGCCGCCTTCATGCGCGACGAAATACGGAATGTCATCGTTACAGGGATCCGAGTAGTACAGAAAGCCAGCCTCTTCGACGATCAGCTCACGCGTATTGACGCTCGGAAACGAGCGGCAATTCCAGCCCACCGGACGCGATCCGAGCACCTGCTGATACAGCTCGATCGCCGCGTGCAGCTGGCGACGCTCTTCCGCGCGGCTCATCTGCGGATAGTCGGTCCAGCGCAGCCCGTGACCGAGCAGATCGTGGCCGCGTTCGTTCATCCATGCAGCCACCGCGGGGTTACGCTGCAGCGCGACCGCACACGCGGACACCGTCACCGGCACCTGGTAGCGGTCGAACAGACGCGCGAGGCGCCACACGCCCGCGCGGCTGCCGTATTCGAAGTGCGTTTCGGTGCCGAGATCGCGCACCGGCGCGCTGGCGGGCAGGTTGTATTCGCCCCAGTTGTCGTTGTGGCCATCTTCGAGCCACGAATATTCCGAGCCTTCCTCGTAGACGAGCACGAGGTTGATCGCCACCTTCGCGCCGCCGGGCCACGTAACGAACGGCGGTGTACGGCCGTAGCCGATGAAATCCCGCGCGGGGCCCTGGGTCTCGCTGATATCGGTCATGTGTGTATGCAGAAGGTTCAGATGCGGCCGGCAGCCAGCCAGTCCATGTAATCGTGAAATGCGTCGCGGCCGGCACGCGGACGCCAGCCGGTATCGCGCTCGAGCCGCGCGATGTCGTAGGCACCCCACATGCCGGTGGCCAGATGCGGGTCCTGCACGACGTTTGCGTGCGCCGCATCGCACACCTCGTAGCGCAGATGCGGCACCTTCTGCGCAGCCCAGCCGATGATGTCGCCGATGCTGACCGTCTCGCCGCTCGCGACGTTGTAGTGGCGATAGCGCAGCTGCTGCGCATCGACCAGCGCGAGAATCGCGCGCGCCGCATCGACCGAATGCAGATAGTCGCCGACCGGTGCGAGGCTGTTCGGCCGGATCATGTCACCATCGAGCGCCATCCGCGCGACGCGATGCGGCACATGGCGAAAATTGCGGCTTTCGGTGGCGCGATCCATCGGCCCGTAGATCGACGACAGCCGCACCGATACCGCGGACAGACCGAACAGGTCCGCATAGCGATTCACCACCATTTCGGCGGCGAATTTCGAAATGCCGTACAGCGTCAGCGGCGCGACATAGCCGTCTTCGGGCAGCGGCTCGCGCGACCAGTCGGGCCCGTGATGGCGATACACGGAGCCCGAACTCACGTAGATAAAGCGCCGCACGCTGTCGCACTGTCGCGCCCACTCGAGCAGTTGCACGGTACCCATCAGATTGACGTCGACGATCTTCGCCGGCATCTGCGCTTCCGGATGCACCTGCGCTTCTTCTTCGGCGCTACCGCGTGCGATCGGCGTCACCGTCGCGCCGTGCACGATCGCGGTAATGCCGAGCCGATCGAGTTCGGCAGACCAGCCGGCCGGATCGCGTACGTCGCCTTCGAGCACCGTCAGGCGCTCGCGCACCGGTTCGAACCATGCGCGCGCAGCGGCATCGAGACCAGCGCGGTCGAGAATCACCGCGCGTGCCTGCGGCTCGCGTTCGAGCCATTCGCGCGCGACCACGCTCATCGCGAAGCCGGTTCCACCGGTAATCAATAAGGTCATCGGAGTTCCTGTAAGACAGTATTAACAGCGCAACTCATCGGATAGCTCATCGCGCGCTATAGCCGCCGTCCACCAGCAGATCGGTGCCGGTGACGAACGACGCATCGTCGCTCAGCAGAAACGCGGTGCTTGCGGCGATCTCATCGGGACGGCCGATGCGGTTCAGCAGATGCGCGGGACCAAGCGCCGCGTCGGCTGCATCGAGCGTCGGCCACGAGCGCAGCAGCCGGCCGGTGCGCACCGCGCCGGGCGACAGGCTGTTCACGCGAATCTGCGCGTCTGCGTGGTCGCTCGCCATCACGCGTGCCAGATGAATCAGCCCCGCTTTTGCCGCGCAATACGCAACCGAACGCGCCGCGGCCACGTGACCGAACTGCGATGCGATCAGCACGATCGAACCGCCGCCGCTCGCGCGCATCAGCGGCACGACGTGCTTGCACATCAGGAAGGCGCCGCTCAGCGATACGTCGAGTTCGGCGCGCCAGTGTTCGGGCGCGAGATCTTCCACCGAACCCTCATGCCACGGCGCGGCCGCGTTATGCACATAGCCATCGAGCCGGCCGAAGCGTTGCCGTGCCAGCTCGACCGTTGCGCGCGCAACGTCGACGTCGGTGACGTCGCATTGCACACCGCACGCGGCCTCGCCGAATCGTTGCGCGGTACGCTCGGCCGCGACGCGGTCGAGATCCGCGCACACCACCCGCGCACCCTCCGCGATGCAACGCGCGGTCATCGCCACACCGATATCGCTGGCCGCACCGCTGATCAGCACGACCTTGCCCGTGAGCCGCGACATCGGCGCGCTCATGCTTCGAGCACCGGCGGCAAGCCGGTCTGCTGAGGAAACGGCCGCGCGGCGGCGATAAAGCGCCCGCGCCCCGGTGTCGAGCGCACCTCGCCTTCGTGCCAGACGATCTCGCCACGCGATACGGTCGTGACGGGCCAGCCGCGCACGGTCATGCCTTCGTACGGCGTGTGATCGGTCGCGTGGTGCAGCATCGCGTTGCTGATCGTCACTTCGCGCTGCGCATCCCATAGCGCGAGGTCAGCGTCGGCACCGATCGCAATCGCGCCTTTCTGCGGATAGAGGCCATAAAGACGCGCCGGCGTCGTCGCCGTCAGCTCGGCGAACTGCAACAGCGACATGCGTCCGCCGTTCACCGCCGCCGAAAACAGCAGCGGCAAACGCGTTTCGATGCCCGGCACGCCGTTCGGAATGCGCGTGAACGGCGTATCCGGCCCTTCCGCGATCTTGTCCGTGTAGTGCCACGGCGAGTGATCCGACGAGAACACTTCGAGCGTGCCGTCGAGCAGGCCGCGCCACATTTCCGGCTGGTTTTCGCGCGGCCGTGGCGGCGGCGTGCACACGCACATCGCGCCGGTCAGGTCGGGCGTATCGATGTCTTCCGCGGAAAGAAACAGATACTGCGGACAGGTCTCCGCATACACCGGCAAACCGCGCCGCTTCGCGCGGCGGATTTCTTCGGCCGCGCCCGCCGCGGAAACGTGGCAGATCAGGATCGGCGTCTCGATCACTTCGGCAAGACTGATCGCGCGGAACGTCGCCTCGCGATCGCCGATCGCCGGATGCGCGAGCACGTGGTAGCGCAAATGCGTTTTGCGCGCTTTCAGGAAATGCTCGGTCAGCCAGCGGATGCAGGCATCGTTCTCCGCATGCACCATCGTCAGCGCGCCTTCGCGGCGCGCGACGTTCAGCACTTCGAGCACTTCGTAGTCGTCGAGCTTCAGGCCTTCGTAGGTCAGATAGATCTTCACCGACGTGCAGCCTTCGGCGATCAGCCGCGGCAGTTCCTCGGCGAGCAGCTGCGGCGTCGGATCGCCGACGATCAGGTGAAACGTGTAGTCGATATGCGCTTTCGGCCGCGCGCGTTCGTGATAGTCGGCGACCACGTCGGCGAGCGACTGGCCGCGCATCTGCATCGCAAACGGAATCACCGTGGTGGTGCCGCCGCATAGCGCGGACAGCGTGCCGCTGCGGAAATCGTCGGCAGTCGCCTTGCCTTCCCACGGCTGCTGGTCCATATGGCAGTGCGCGTCGACGCCGCCCGGCAACACGATGCGTGCTTGCGCAGACAACTCTTCGCGGCCGCGCGGCAGATCGGCGGCGAGCGCGGCGATACGGCCGTCGCGTATCCCGATGTCGATTTGCGCGGGGCCATCGGGCAGCACCACGGTACCGCCGCGCACGACCAGATCGAATGGCAGGTCGTTCATTCGTTGTTCGCTCCCGCTTGAGACGACTGAAGCGTGGCGTGAAACACCGGCCGTACCTTGCGCAGTTCGTCGAGGCTGATGTGGCAGGCAATCTGATGCGTCGGCGTTGCATCGCGCACCGGCGGCGCGACGGTATCGCAGATATCGCCAAGCTTGCGATGGCAGCGCGACGCGAACCGGCAGCCCGGCGGCACGTTGATCGGGCTCGGCGTTTCGCCGGTCAGACGCACGCGTTCCTGCTTCACCGAAGCGTCCGGGCTATGCACGGCCGACAGCAATGCTTCCGTATAAGGGTGATACGGCGGCGCAAAGATCTCTTCGGCGCGGCCCTTTTCCATCACACGGCCCAGATACATGACGACCACGCGGTCCGCGACGTGCCGCACCAGCGCGAGATCGTGGCTGATGAACAGCAGCGTGCTCTGCTGCTCCTTCTGGATCGACAGCAGCAGCGTGACGATGGCGGCCTGCACCGATACGTCGAGCGCGGACACCGGCTCGTCGGCCACGATCAGCGAAGGATCGGTGGCAAACGCACGCGCAATCGCGATGCGCTGTTTCTGGCCGCCGGACAACTGCGCCGGGCGCCGCTGCGCAACTTCAGCAGGCAGACGCACCAGTTGCAGCAATTGCTGCAGCCGCTGCTCGATCTGCGCCTTGTCCTTGTAGCCGCCGAATTTCTTCAACGCGCGGCGGATCGGCGAAGCAACCGAATGCGATGGATTGAGCGTGCTGTCCGGATTCTGGAACACCATCTGGATCGACTTCAGCATGTCGCGCGGGCGCTTTTTCGCGGGCAGTTGCGCGAGCTCCGTATCGTCGAAGCGGATCGAACCCGAACTGGCCGCTTCTAGACCGACCAGCATGCGCGCGAGGCTCGACTTGCCGCAGCCCGATTCGCCG
>DATLOW010000256.1:0-8028 GCA_035536055.1 Paraburkholderia sp.
GCGCATTCCGTTCGTGGTCGGCGCGGTCGCTGCGCTGATCGCGCTGTATCTGCGCAAATCGCTCGATGAAACCTCGAGCGCGGCGACCCGTCAACGCAGCGATGCCGGCACGCTGGCCGGCATGTGGAAGCACAAGCGCGCCTTTATGACGGTGGTCGGGTTCACCGCCGGCGGCTCGCTGATCTTCTATACGTTCACGACGTATATGCAGAAGTACCTCGTCAACACCGCACATATGAACGCGAAAACGGCCAGCAGCGTGATGACCGCGGCGCTGTTCGTCTACATGCTGATGCAGCCGCTGTTCGGCGCGCTGTCGGACCGCATCGGCCGGCGCCAGTCGATGATCTTTTTCGGGCTGTTCGCAGCACTCGGCACGGTGCCGCTGCTGCATGCGCTAAAGGACGTCACAAGTCCGTTCGCGGCATTCGGCCTGGTGGTGACCGGGCTGGCGATCATCAGCTTCTACACGTCGATCAGCGGGCTGATCAAGGCGGAGATGTTCCCGCCGGAAGTGCGCGCGCTCGGCGTCGGCCTGTCGTATGCGGTGGCCAATGCGATCTTCGGCGGCTCGGCCGAATACGTCGCGCTGTGGCTCAAGCAGGCCGGTAGCGAAACGACGTTTTACTGGTACGTGACCGCGATGTGCGCAATCGGTCTGATGGTGTCGCTGCGCATGCGCGATCCGTCGAAGGTAGGGTATCTGCGCAACGAGCCGTAAGCCGGTCGGCACGCCTGCACTGACCTGAAATGCGCGCGCAGCGGTGAAGCGCTGCCGCGCAAACGCATCGCCGCGGCGCACCGCGGCTACCACTCGTTACCGCAAGCACAACCCGCGGCAGCTACGCCGCCACCGTCACAAAGCGGATCACCCCATCCTCACCTTGCTCGCGGCGCAGCTCACCGGCAAGCCACAGCAAATGCAGATGCGCGAGCGCCTCGCCCATCGCGAACGTCATCTGGTGAATGTCGAGTTTGCGGCGAAACATCAGCGGCACGATGTCCGCCGCGCTGCAGGGCTTTTCCGCGCACGCGGCGCGCACTTCGGCGAGCCGCGCGGCATGGTGATCGCGCAACTGCGCGATGCGCGTGCGCAAGCCGCGAAACGGCTTGCCGTGCGACGGCAACACCAGCGTGTCCTCCGCCATCGGCTCGTAGCGCTCCAGCGCCTGCAGATACAGTGCGAGCGGATTGCCTTCCGGCTCGATGTCGAATACCGACACATTGGTCGAAATGCGCGGCAGCACCATATCGCCGGAAATCAGCACGCCGGCTTGCGGGCAATGCAGCGCGCAATGCTCCGGCGAGTGACCGAAGCCCGTCACGATGCGCCAGCTGCGTCCACCGATCGTCAGTTCGTCGCCTTCGCGCATGCGGCGATATTGCTCCGGCACGGCAGGCACGAGGTTCGCATAGTAGCTCTTGCGATTGCGCAGTTGCTCCTGCGATTCGGCATCGGTCAGACCGTGTCGCGCGAAGTGCTGGGCCGCGCGTTCGCCGCCCGCGTTCGAACCATCGCCGGTTGCCATCACGCGGCCCAGCATGTATTCGCCGAGCGACATCCACAACCGCGCCTGCCAGCGCTGGCGGTCGCCGCCGTTGCACAGCCAGTCCGACAGACCCAGATGATCCGGATGGCAATGCGTGACGATCACGCGCAACACCGGCAAGCCGTCGAGAACCGTATCGAACACCTGCTCCCAGTTCGCGCGGATCGTGTCGTTGGCGATACCGCAATCCACCACGGTCCAGCCTTGCTGGCCGTCGATCTGGTCACGCAGCAGCCACAGGTTGATGTGATCGAGCGCGAACGGCAGCGGCATGCGCAGCCAGTACACGCCGGGCGCGGCTTCATAGACGCTGCCCGGCTCGGGCAACGTGTCGGCAAACGGGTAATCGAGCTGGTGTTCGAGGGCATTCATCGTGAGGACTTCTCCGCGGCGGCGATCCGGCAAGGATCTGTGCAACTGCGGCGCGCATCGCGGCGCGCCCTGGTTGCGCTTTGCTAAAGTTGACGATAACGTAAACGTCGATTCTATCGTTCAAATCGGCTTCTTGCCCCGCGGTTTACAAAACGGCGGGCTGCAAACCGGAATGTATCGCCCATGAAGCAGCAATACACGATCACGGATCTCGCGCGCGAATTCGACGTCACGCCGCGCGCGATCCGCTTCTACGAAGACCAGGGCCTGCTGGCGCCGAGCCGCGAAGGCGCGAGCGGGCTGCGGCGCGTCTATTCGGGCCGCGACCGCACGCGGCTCAGGCTGACGCTGCGCGGCAAGCGCCTCGGCTTCACGCTTTCCGAAATCCGTACACTGCTCGATCTGTACGAATCGCCGACCGATACGGTGCCGCAATTGCAGGCCTTTCTCGCAACGGTCGTTCAGCATCGCGAAGTGCTCGAACGCCAGCGCGAAGATCTGAACGCCACGCTCGAAGATCTCGCGCAATACGAAGCCCAGGCGCGCGCGCTGCTCGAACGCGGTGCGCGCGCCGCGCCATCGCCGCGCGCGGCGGCCCGCGCACTGCCGGAAGAATCCTGAGCGCATGCGTACCGCGCGCCACCCATCCGCGCGGCCATGCCGGCTCATTAAGCCGACAGATGAGGCGGCGTTACGCGAAGTTTGTGTGAACGTCGTGCAACAGCCGTCAAAGCGCCGCCGCGCCGCGCTTTGGCGGCGCTGCACCAACTTGCTGCACGCTGCCGGACGGCAGCCTGGACGCTACAATCGCGAGTGTCCTCACGACATCGAAACACGACATCGAACGAGTGCACGGTCGACATGAATCACTTTCCTAAACTGCTGTCGTCGCAGATCGGCTTCGATGTCGCGGAAGCGCTGCTCGAAGGGTTCGACCGTCACTACCGGGTGTTCCGCGACGCGGCGATCCATGCCAAGACGCTGTTCGAAGCGGCAGATTGGCACGGCATCCAGCGGCTCGCGCGCGAGCGCATCACGTCCTATGACGACCGCGTGCAGGAATGCGTCGAGCGGCTCGAAGACGAATTCGACGCGGAGAACATCGAAGACGATCTGTGGCAGCAGATCAAGCTGCATTACATCGGCCTGTTGACCACGCACCGGCAGCCGGAATGCGCGGAAACGTTCTTCAACTCGGTGTGCTGCAAGATCCTGCATCGTTCGTATTTCAACAACGACTTCATTTTCGTGCGCCCGGCGATTTCGACCGAGTACATCGAGAACGACGAACCGGCCGCCAAGCCGACCTATCGCGCTTACTACCCGGGCAAGGACGGCCTTGCGGAAACGCTCGAGCGCATCGTCACGAACTTCCAGCTGAACCCGCCGTTCGAAGATCTGCAGCGCGACGTCGGCTGCGTGCTGCAGACGATTCGCGACACGTTCGGCAGCTTCGACGAAGCGCCCAACTTCCAGATTCACGTGCTGTCGTCGCTGTTTTACCGGAACAAGGCGGCGTACATCGTCGGCCGCATCATCAACGGCGATCTGATGGTGCCGTTCGCGGTGCCGATTCATCACGTGAAGCGCGGCCTGCTCGCGCTCGATGCCATTCTGCTCAGACGCGAACAGCTGCTGATCATCTTCAGCTTCTCGCACTCGTACTTTCTGGTGGATATGGAAGTGCCGTCCGCGTACGTCGAGTTTCTCGGCACGCTGATGCAGGGCAAGCTGAAGGCGGAAATCTACACGTCGGTCGGCTTGCAGAAGCAGGGCAAGAACCTGTTCTACCGCGATCTGCTGCATCACCTGTCGCATTCGAGCGATCAGTTCATCGTCGCGCCCGGCATCAAGGGGCTGGTGATGCTGGTGTTCACGCTGCCTTCGTTTCCGTATGTGTTCAAGCTGATCAAGGACCATTTCCCGCCGCCGAAGGAAACCACCCGCGAGCAGATCCAGCAGAAGTATCAGCTGGTCAAGCGCCACGACCGGCTGGGCCGGATGGCGGACACGCTCGAGTATTCGAGTGTCGCGCTGCCGCTGTCGCGCATCGACGACGCACTGCTGCGCGAGCTGCAGAAGGAAGTGCCGTCGCTGCTCGAATACGAAGGCGACAACCTGGTGATCGAGCATCTGTATATCGAGCGGCGCATGGTGCCGCTGAACCTGTTCCTGCAGAACGGCAGCGACGAGCAGGTCGAGCACGGCATCGAGGAATACGGCAACGCGGTGAAGGAACTGATGCAGGCGAACATCTTCCCGGGCGACATGCTGTACAAGAACTTCGGCGTCACGCGTCACGGCCGCGTGGTGTTCTACGACTACGACGAGATCGAATATCTGACCGACTGCAACGTGCGCAAGGTACCGCCGCCGCGCAACGAAGAAGACGAGTTGTCGGGCGAGCCGTGGTACACGGTCGGCCAGCACGACATTTTTCCGGAAACCTACGGCACGTTTCTGCTCGGCGACCCGCGCGTGCGCGAGGCGTTCCTCGCGCATCACGCGGACTTCTTCGATCCCGCGCTATGGCAGCGGCACAAGGACAATCTGTTGAAGGGAGAACTGCCGGATTTTTATCCGTACGAGCGCAACATACGGTTTCGCATCCGTTATCCCGAGCGCTTTGCGCAGCAGACGGAGGCGGCCGGACCGGCCGCGCGCGCGGCATGATATGCGCCACCGTGCAATGCGCCACGGTAAAGCGCGCCACCGCGCAACGCGCAACCCGACACGCGCGCGTGATCGCCGCTCCGAGCGCAACACCAGACATGACACAACGTGCCGGCACGCCGGCCATCACCTCAGCATCCAACGACCATGACCACGAACGCTTCTTCCGCCGACCATCCGCTCACGCATCTGTTCCAGAACAACGATGCATGGGTCAAACGCAAGCTGTCGGAGGATCCGCAATACTTCGCCCGCCTCGCCGACCAGCAGACGCCCGAATACCTGTGGATCGGCTGCTCCGATTCGCGCGTGCCGGCCAACCAGATCATCGGCTTGCCGCCGGGCGAGGTGTTCGTGCATCGGAACATCGCAAACGTGGTCGTGCATAGCGATCTGAACTGCCTGTCGGTGATCCAGTTCGCCGTCGATCTGCTGCGCGTGAAGCACATTCTGGTGGTCGGCCACTACGGCTGCTCGGGCGTCGGCGCTGCGCTGCACGGCCGGCGCGTCGGACTTGCCGACAACTGGCTGCATCACGTGCAGGACGTGCGCGCGAAGCATGCGGAACTGCTCGAGCAATGGCCGATCGGCGACGCGCGGCATCGCCGGCTCGTCGAGCTGAACACGATCGAGCAGGTCGTCAACGTGTGCCGCACGACCATCGTCAACGATGCGTGGGCGCGCGGCCAGGAACTGACCGTGCACGGCTGGGCGTACGGCGTGCACGACGGCCGCATCCGCGACCTCTGCATGACGGTCGCCGACGCCGATGCGCTCGAAGCCACTTACGACAGCTGCGTGGCGGCCGTGTCGGCCAGCAACGCACGCGCAGCGGACAACGACGTGGTCGCCGCCGATGCCGCCAAGCTCGGCAACGTGGCGGAAGTTGTGCAGGGTGTGATCAAGGAGCTGAAGCATGAGTGACACAAACGATCCGATCGTCATCGTCGGCGCGGCGCGCACGCCGATGGGCGCTTTTCAGGGCGACTTCGCGTCGCTTACCGCGCCGCAACTCGGCGCGGCCGCGATCGCCGCGGCCGTGCAGCGTGCCGGGCTCAAACCGGAGCAGATCGACGAAGCGCTGATGGGCTGCGTGCTGCCGGCCGGCCAGGGGCAGGCGCCTGCGCGCCAGGCGGCGCTTGGCGCCGGGCTGCCGCTCGCCACCGGCTGTACCACGATCAACAAGATGTGCGGTTCCGGCATGCGCGCGGCGATGTTCGCGCATGACATGCTGGCGGCCGGCTCGGCGGACGTGATCGTCGCGGGCGGCATGGAGAGCATGTCGAACGCACCGTATCTGCTGCCCAAGGCACGCGCCGGCATGCGCATGGGGCACGGCCAGGTGCTCGACCACATGTTCCTCGACGGCCTCGAAGATGCGTACGACAAAGGCCGGCTGATGGGCACCTTCGCGGAAGAATGCGCGGCGTCGTTCGACTTCACGCGCGAGGCACAGGACGCGTTCGCGATCGAATCGCTGACCCGCGCAAAGCGCGCCAACGAAGACGGCTCGTTCGCGTGGGAAATCGCGCCGGTGAAGGTGGAGAGCCGCAAAGGCGAAGCGACGATCGCGCGCGATGAGCAGCCGTTCAAGGCGAATCTCGACAAGATCGCCACGCTCAAACCCGCGTTCAGCAAGACCGGCACGGTCACGGCGGCCAATTCGTCGTCGATTTCCGACGGCGCCGCGGCACTGGTGATGATGCGCGCGTCGAGCGCCGCGCGGCTCGGGCTCACGCCGCTTGCGCGGGTGGTCGGCCACGCGACCTTTGCGCAAGAACCGGCGAAATTCACCACCGCGCCGGTCGGCGCGCTGCGCAAGCTGTTCGGCAAGAACGGCTGGCGTGCCGGCGACGTCGATCTGTACGAGATCAACGAAGCGTTCGCGGTCGTCACGATGGCCGCGATGAAAGAGCATGGCCTGCCGCACGACAAGGTCAACGTGAACGGCGGTGCGTGCGCGCTCGGCCATCCGATCGGCGCATCGGGCGCGCGCATTCTGGTCACGCTGCTCGGCGCGCTGAGGCAGCGCGGCCTGAAACGCGGCGTCGCGAGCCTGTGCATCGGCGGCGGCGAAGCGACGGCGATGGGAGTCGAACTGCTGTAGCGCAACGCGCAACTCGCAACTCGCCGCACCCCATCGGGCACAAGGAGGAGACCGCATGAAAACCGTTCTGATCGTAGGCGCATCGCGCGGCATCGGCCTGGAGTTCGCGCAGCAATACGCGCAGGCCGGCTGGCGCGTGCTCGCCACCGCACGCGACGAACAGTCGCTGGCCACGCTCGTCACGCTGGGCGCCGAAGCATTCGAAGTCGACATCACGGTACCCGAGGACATCGCCGCGCTCGGCTGGAAGCTCGACGGCGAGCGGCTCGACGTCGCGGTGCTGAGCGCGGGCGTGTACGGCCCGCGCACCGAAGGCATCGAAACGGTATCCGCGCAGGACTTCGAATACGTGATGGGCACCAATGTGCGCGCGCCGATGCAGCTGATCCCGATCTTGCTGCCGCTCGTCGAGGACGCGCACGGCGTGCTGGCGGTGCTGTCCAGCAGGATGGGCAGCATCGCCGAAGCGAGCGGCACGACCGGCTGGCTGTATCGCGCGAGCAAGGCCGCACTGAACAACGTGCTGCGCGTCACATCGCTGCAGACGCGCGCGGCCACCTGCGTCGCGCTGCACCCGGGCTGGGTGCGCACCGACATGGGCAGCACGCGCGCGCCGCTCGACCCCGCGCACAGCGTGGCCGGCATGCGCGAACTGCTGGCGCAGGCGGCCGCCGCGCCCCAGCTGTTCCATGGCCGCTTCTTCCAGTACGACGGCGCGCCGATCGAGTGGTGACGCGGACCCAGCCAATCCGAAGGAGACACGACGATGGTGCTTGACCAGGATCACCTGATGATCCGCGATGCGATTCGCACCTTCGTGCGCGACGCTGTGACGCCGTACGCGGCGCAATGGGACCGCGACGGTACGTTTCCGGTGCAGGTGCACCGGAAACTCGCCGAGCTCGGCGCGTACGGCGTGCTGGTGCCTGAGGAATACGGCGGCGCCGGGCTCGACGCACTGGCGCTGGCGCTGATTCTCGAGGAAATCGCGGCCGGCGACGGCGGCACGTCGACTGCCGTATCGGTGAACAACTGCCCGGTCTGCAGCATCCTGCTGAGCTACGGCAACGCAGCGCAAAAGCGCGACTGGCTGACGCCGCTGGCCCGCGGCGACATGCTCGGTGCGTTCTGCCTGACCGAACCGCAGGCCGGCTCCGACGCGTCCGCGTTGCGCACCACCGCCGCACGCGTCGATGACGGCAGCGCCTACGTGCTGAACGGTGTCAAACAGTTCATCACGAGTGGCAAGAACGGCCAGCTTGCGATCGTGATGGCGGTCACCGACAAGACCGCGGGCAAGCGCGGCATCAGCGCGTTCATCGTACC
>DATLOW010000257.1:0-7397 GCA_035536055.1 Paraburkholderia sp.
GACGAACTGGTTGATCGCGTTGCGCGACCAGCGGCCGAACTCGGCGCCCAGTTCCTCGATGCGCGTGAGCAGATGCTCGTGCGCCGCGTTCTTGATGTCCTGGAACTGCTGGCTGTGGGCGAAGGCCGGCACGTCGTCGGCGAATTCGAGGTCTTTTTCCATCGTCGTCTAGGACCGCCTGTTCGAGGTTGGAATGAGGCGCCGCAATGCGCCGAGCACGCGTGCGGCTGCGGCGGAAGCAGTGCGGGACGACGTCGCGCCGGGCGTGGCGGCGCCGGTTCCGGTAGCGCCGCGCATCACTGTGCCGTGCATTGCAGCGCCGCGCATTGCCGTCGCGGTCGCCGTTATGCGGGGCGCCGTTGCACTGGAGGCTGCGGCACCGGAAGCCGCGGCGCCGGGGGCCACCGCGCCCAACTCCGCCGGGCCAGATGTCGCTGAGCCAGATGTCGCCGGGCTCGATGCCGCGCCGCCAGATGCCCCAACGTCGCCTGCGGCCGCGGCGCGTCCCGCCGCGTCGTCGCTTGCCGGGCCAACGCCGGCTGCCCGCTGTGCCGCGGCATCGCTCGAGGTTCTGCCGGGCGCCGCCGCGCCGGGCACCGCCGCGCCATGCATCGCCGTGCTCTGCACCGCCGCGCCGCGCGTCGCCTGAGCCTGCCCCACCGCACCGGCCGCACCCGCACCACGCGGCGGCGCGCCATCGAGCCGCTCCACCAACGCTTCGAGCGCGCGCACATACGGATCGCGCGGCGCGTTCTGCGCGAGCAGCTGTCCCTGGTTGGCCGCGCGCCCGAGCGCGACGCGCCGGTCCGGCAGCGTCGCGAGCAGTTCGAGGTTCAGGCGCTGCGCGATCTGCTGCGCGTCGAGGCCGAGCTCACGGTCGTGCCGGTTGACCAGCAAGCGCAGCTTGCTGCGCACGCGTTCGCGATCGGTCACCGCGCCGTCGAGCGTGTCGAGCAGCGCGGCCGCCGACACGATCGACGCGACGCTCTGATCGCACACCAGCCACGTTTCGTCGGCCGCCTGCACGGCGTTGGCGATGAACTCATTATTCGGAAAGCCACCGAGGTCGACGATCTGCTGGTCGAAGAACGCGCGCAGCCGGTTCAGCAAGCCGATCGACGCCGCGTACGAAACCTGGCGCAGCTCGGCCAGGTCGGGTGGCAGCGTGGTCACGGCGAGGCCGCTCGGATGATGCGACAGCGCGGTGTGCACGAAAGTGTGATCGAACCGGCGCAGGTTGCGCACCGCTTCGACGAAATGCAGTGCGCTTTCCGTATCGAGCAGCAGCGTGCCATCGCTGGCCGGCAGGCCGAGATCGAACAGCAGCGCCTCGCGGCTGCGCGCGGCGCCGCGCTGCTGCAGCAGCACCGCCAGGTTGGCGGCGAGCGTGGTCACGCCCATGCCGACCCGCGCGCCGAGCAGGACCGTCAGACGTCCCTGACGGCTCATCGGCTCGACGATGCTGTCGATTACCTGGCGCGCGATCGCATGCGCTTCCTGCGGCGTCGCCGACAGATCGATAAAGTCGCGCACGCCAGCCCGCAGCGCGGCCAGCGCGCTGTCCGGCTCGGCCAGCGATCCGACCGCCACCACCTGCAGGCCCGGCGACGCCGCGCGCGCCGCCTGCACGGCCGCCGCTGCCGCCGCGCTGCGCCCGCCGGAGAAATCGACGAACACCAGCGACGGATTGACCGCCGCGATGCGTTGTACGAACAGGCTCGCGTCGAGCCCGACCAGTTCGAGCGCGCCGGCTTCTGCCAGCGCACCCGCAAGCCACTGCGCGTGCCGCTCGACGGCAGACGCAAACACGAAATAATCCGCTGCGGTGTGTTCAGTCAAAGCATTCGCTCTCGCGTTCATCCTGCTTACCTCATCGCCGGACCCGTCGCGCGCGCTGCGCGCGCTAAGCGGCCCGGCAGCGCGTTATCCTGTGCCGTTCACTTCGAAAAACCCGGTGCCGCGTCGTTCGACAACGCACCGCCGAGCAGCGAGCGCCAGACCGGCCCGTCGCGCTGCTCCGAGTTCGCGCCGGGTGTATCCGGCAGCGCCGCGCCCTTTGCGAGCGGCGCTACCAGATGCGGCGTCACCACGATCACCAGTTCCTTGTCGTTCTGCTGGTAGTTCAGCTGCTTGAAGAACACCCCGATGATCGGCAGATCGCCGAGCAGCGGCACCTTGTCGACGTTCGAAGCGGTCTCGCGATCGATCAGTCCACCGATCACGAAGCTTTCGCCGTCGCCGAGCTCGACGGTCGTATCGGCACGGCGCGTGGTGATCGCCGGCACCGAGATGCCGTTGACCGTCACCGCGTGAATGAAGTCGAGCTCGCTTGCCTCCGGCGCCACCTTCAGCGCGATGCGCTGCGGGCCCAGCACGGTCGGCGTGACCGTCAGGCCAACGCCGTACGGCTTGTACTCGATCGACGTGGTGCCAAGCGCCTCGGGCACCGGCACCGGAATCTCGCCGCCGGCGAGAAAGCTCGCGCTCTGCCCGGACAGCGCGACGAGCGTCGGCTCGGCCAGCACGCGTGCGAGGTCGTTGCTTTCCATCACGCTCAGGTTCGCGAACAGGTCGTGCGTCATCGAGCCGAACACCAGGTTGAACGCCGACGAGATCGGCATGGTCCCCTGCAACTGCACGCCGTTGCCCGGCGAGAAGGTGGTCGACGTGAGCGCCGACGGCGCGAACGAGCCGAACGAAAAGCCGTTGTTCTGCTTGAAGAAGTTAAAGCCGATCTGCTTGAGCACCGCGCGGCTGAACTCGACCACGCGCACGTCGACCTGCACGACCGGGCGCGTCGCGATCGTCGACGTGTCGATCACCGCTGCATTCCCGCTGCCCTTGCTGTCCTTGCCGCCGCCATAGCCTGCGACGGCCGCCGCGCGCTGATGCGACTCCATCGTCGCGGCGCGGCCGGAGATCACGGTATTGCCGCCGAGCACCGCGACCTCGCCCGTGTCGCTGCCTAGCAGCGCGCGCGCCGCGGCCGGCACCACGCTGACCGTATAGACGCGCGGCGTATCGTTGCCGCGCTCCCACACCATCACGCTGGTGGTGCCCGCGGCCTTGCCGACCAGCAGCACGCCGCCGTGCCGCTCGCCCTTGACCACCAGCACGTCGGCCACTGCCGGATCGCCGACCGCCACCCGCTGCAACGCGCGGCCGCTTGCCAGCGAACGCTGCTCGCCGACGGCGATCTCGAGCGTGACGCCGGCGGCCGGCAATGGCGTTACGGCTGCGTCGCTGGCCGCGGCGCGGCCGGACAGCGGTGCGAGCGCCAGCGCAGCGGTCAATCCGGCCGCGCATAGCGCAACCAGCATGCTCAAAACAGGATCGTTCTTTTTCATATCGTGATGTGCGCGCAGGCACAGTGGGTTCGAGCGCCTCTGCTGACTACCATGCGACGGTTTCCGCGCGCCCTCCCCGGATCACTTCGATATCGTGACGCGTGCCTGCGACGATGCGCGGCGGCACACGCGTGGTGTTGCTCTTCGCGGGCGCGGCCGGCGGCGCAGCGGCGCCGCCGGACAACTGGTCGAGCGCTACGCCGGCTGCTGCGCGCGTCGACGGCGAGGCCGGCGCCGCGGTGCTCGCCGCGGTCTTCAGCACGCTGCCGTAGGCGGGCAGCGCCGCGCTGTCGGCCACCTCGGCATCGCGCGGATTGCGCAGCGCGAGCACGAGGCGGCCGGCGTTTTCGGCGAGCGTCAGTTGGTCGACGTCGGCCACCGGCACGGCCAGCACCGCGGTGCGCACCGTCAGGTTGAGGTCACCGCGCGACTCGGTGTTGTCGTCCTTGCCGAACGCGAGCACGCGCACCCGCGACAGCAGCAGCCGCGCCTGGCTGCGCTCCACTTCAGCGGCCGGACCCACCGTGCCTTCTCGTTTGAGCGTGAAGAACACGTCGACCAGATTGCCGGCGCGCAGCCGGTTGCCGACCGCGTTGCTTTCGTCGACGCGTACGGCTACCGCGCGCTCGCCCGGCTCGATGCGCTCGGCGAGTCCATTTGACAACTGCCCGTCGAGCACCGGCGCCTGCGCGCCGATCTCCAGCGTCGGCACGCGGCCCACCAGTTGCGCGGGGTCGCCGTACGCGCCGATCGGATTGATCGGCAGGTGTTCGAGTTTCAGCGCGTCGGCGGCGATCGGCTTGCCAGCCGGCAGCGCGCGAGTCGCGACGACCACCGGGAAAGTTGCCTGCGCGACCGTCGGCGCGGCGGGCGGCGCCGCGGGACGACGCCCGAGCATCCACGCGAACAGGCCGAGCAGCAACGCAGCACCGATCAGCAACACAGCGATGATGCGATTCAGGTTCTGCATGATCGGTAACCGGCATGAGCAGGCGGCACGGTGCCGCGGGCGCAGCGACGGCACGCACGCAGGTGCGGCGCAGCATGCGGGCGATCGATGGGATCGATGACAGCGAGGAAATCGGCTACGGGCGCGCGATTCACAGCAGATACCCCGGGTTCAGTTGAATCATCGCGGAGCTGGTCAGCTGCGCGGGCAGCGCGAGACCGAGCAGCGGCAGCGTCGGCACCAGCGGCTGCGCGGCGTAGTTATAAGTGAGCGTGACCGTCACGCAGGTCATCGTCGCGTCGTAGCTGCAACTGGCCGGCGTCGCATTGCAGCCCGCGCGCGCCGTCAGCCAGTTCGCCATGCCGGTGGCTGCGGGACAAGCCGCCGCGACGCGTTTGTCGAGCGCCGCACCGGGGTCGTCGGCCTGCTGGTATTTGAGCGTCGCGCGTGCGCCCTCCTCGGCCGCGAGCGTCAGACTTTGCTGCGCGACGAAGATCATGCTGTACGTAACGATTGCGTAAAGGACAACAAAGAACAGCGGAAACACCAGTGCGAACTCGACCGCAGTATTGCCGCGCGTGTGGCGCATGTGCGGCGCGCGAGGCAGGGCATGACATGAACGTGTCATAGCGGCGCTCCTTGCAGCACGCGTGTGCCGAGGCAGATCAGCGCCGCCGCGCCGAGACAGGTGACGTACGGCGTTGCGCGATAACCGTTCAACTCAAAGGTCGGCCTGTCGCCTTGCATCAGCGCCGTCACGCGCGTGCGCGTGACAAGCATCAGCGCGGCCGCGTGCACACCGGCCAGAATGCTCGCGATTACCCAGATTTCGAATAGCACCGACAAACCGCACCACGCGCCTAGCACCGCGAAGATCTTTACGTCCGCTGCACCCATCAGATGCAGCAGATAAAACGGCAGCAATACGGCAAAGCCGATTACTACGCCAAGCCCCGCTTGCGCCAGCGATACGCCAAATGGCGCGCGCACCGTGCTTGCGCAAATCAGCGCGGCAATCAAACCGGCGATTACCAATAAATTGGAAACGCGCCGACTGCGCCAATCACAGACGGCAACCGTTATCGTCCAGACGACGAACAGCACGCACTCGACCAGGACTGTCATAGAAAATCCGCAAGCGAACAGGGGCTTACGGCCGCCAGCAGCGGCCGCATTGTTTTGGTCAAACGTGCTTAAGCAGCGCGGATGTCGGTAAGACATTCGCGCTGCTACTGCATGCTTTGTGGACTACCCGGCTTGTGCTATAGCGCGTTGACTATGCTGGAAAAGACCGTCGTGAGCTTGTTGGCGACGTCCGTTACCGACCCGGCGATTACAACAGCGATTAATCCCGCAATGAGTGCGTACTCAATAGCGGTAACCCCCTGGTTCTCTCTCAGGAACTTTCTGGTAAAGACTTTCATTTCGGCCCTCGTCATTATGATGGTGCATCTATTTCGCATACACGAAGCAGCTGTTAGCGATGCGAACCATGCTGCAGGCACGTGTCGCACCGCTTACGAAACAGCGTTCCCCGTCTCGCAAGAGTTCTCTCAGTGTGTTTTATCGATTCGATTTCGCCTCCTGCATGACAACACGAAGCGTGCATCGTTTATAGCCTGGCCATTTCGAATAATCAATCGTGCGAAACCAGATATTTATAAACGTTGTGCACGCATCAGATTTTCTTTGACAGGATAACGACAGGCAATGTAAAGCGCCGCAGTGCAGTTAACCCCTGGCGCACGTCGCGCGACACGTATTCGATGCGCTGTTTAAAGCAGCTTTGCGCGGCGTAACGCGCGGGCGTTGCCGTAACGGCGCGCACGGATCGTTACGTTACGTCGGTTCGCGAACGCACATCGCCGGCGATTCCTCCGCACTGCTCCAAGTTCTCCCGCACCTGCCGCCAAGCCCCGTGCTGCAACGCTCGCGCGCCTTTGGGCTGCGTTGCGTTGGCGCGCTGAAGGCGCGCTGCGCATGCAATGGCATGGCTGTTGCAGAAGTGGGCGCGCAAGACCACCCACAACAAACGCAACTTCCGAGGGCACCATGAAAACCAGCACCACGACCCACACGCTACGTATCACATTACTGGCCGCGGCCGTCACCACGATGATCTCGCTCGCCGCATGCGGCGGCTCGGGCTCGCTCAGCCACGGCACCGGCGGCAGCGGAGACACCACCGCCAGCACCGGCAGCGGCGGCACCACAGGGGGTACCACGGGCAGCACCACTGGTGGCGGCACCAGCAACCCCGGCGGGGGGACCACCAACCCAGGCGGCAACAACAACCCCGGCGGCGGCACCACACCGACCGGCACCGCAGCCAACCAGGTCGGCAACGTCGCGAACGGCGCAGGCGGCGTCGTCACCGATCTGGGCAACACCGTATCCGGCATCGGTAGCACGGTCGGTTCGCAGAACCTGCCGGTGGTCGGCTCGCAGGCCACCAAGGATCTCGGCAACGTCGTGCAGGATCTCGGCAACACGGTATCGAACCTCGGCAACGGCGTGTCGCAAGGACTCGGGCAACTCGGCGCATCGAAGGACCCGGTCGGCACCACAGCGGGCACGGCAGCCAACGTCGTCAGCGACGTCGGCACGACGGTGTCGGGCGCCGGCACGCTCGTCAAAGACCTCGGCGCGAGCGGTCCACTCAAGCCGCTCGCGCCGGTCACCTCGACGCTCGGCACGGTCGTCGACAAGGTCGGCGGCGGCGTCACGAATCTCGGCGACAAGCTCGACACCGCGTTGACCACCGGCGCCGTGCAACAGGTCACGCAGGGCGTCAGCTCGGCAATCACACCGATCACCGCAGTGGTCGCCAACACCACGCAGACAGTCGGCAACGCCACCGGGATCGGCAAGCCGCTCGACAACCTGCTGACCACCGTCGGCAACGGACTCGTCAAGACCGGCACGACGCTCGACAACGCGGGCGGCAACCATGCGGTTTCCTCAGGACTGGGCAGCGTGGTCGGCGATGCGGGCACAACCGTCGCCGCCACCGGCGGGCTGCTGCAAGGCGGCAGCGGCGGCAACCCGCTTGCACCGCTTGGCGGCGCGCTCGGCGGACTCAGTGGCGGTAGCGGCGGCGG
>DATLOW010000258.1:0-2019 GCA_035536055.1 Paraburkholderia sp.
ACCCGAACGGATGAAGATTCTCGTCAACAAGAGCTCGGTACATTTCCGCGCGGATTTCCAGCAGATCGCCAGCGCGATTCTGGTCGCGAAGGCGCCCGGCCCAATGGCCGCCGATCCGGCCGATCTCGGCTGGCAGCGGCTCGATCCGGCGATGCGGCTGCGTCCGCACGGCCGTTCGCTTGGCGAGCTGCGCGCGGCCGTGGCAGCGGCCTGACGCACCCGCTGTCAACGACTATCGCCCCTATTGACCGCCGTACCGGCGTTAGAAGAACTATTCGGGAATAAAGGAAGCAAGCGCGGTGTTCGCCCTGATGTAGCACGCAGACAAACGCGAACCAAGCGCGCGGGAATAAATCCGGAACGTGTGGTGTTTTGCCTGTGCGTAGCGTCTTTTGCAAAACACTTGTTGCAAAACACCGAACAAAGCACGGAATAAAGCGCGAACCCCAGTGTTTGCATCCCTGACAACGGTAACTTCCTTTTAACCTGATTAGGATTTCCAAATGAACGCCAAAACGCTTATCGGCTTCTCCCTGATTGCCCTCACGTCGTTCGGCTTGGTCAACGGCGCATTTGCTGAAGGCAAAACGCGCGCCGAGGTTCGCCAGGAACTGATCGAAGCGGAAAACAACGGTTCGCGCTTTGTCGCCGATGCTTCGTATCCGGACGTCAGCCCGATCTTCACCGGCCAGGTTGCGCGGATGAAGAAACAACACGAGGCTGCTGACGCAGGCGGCATCGGTGGCGTCGCGCAAGGCACGACGCAGTCGGGCATGCGCAAGACGATGACCGGCCCGGTCGCAGCCAACGCCTGTGTCGGCCCGCACAGCTACTGCGATCTGTACGCGGGCAGCTGATCCACGTTGCCCGACTGCCAGCCAGCGCGTCACGCGACGCGCACCGAATCGACACCGACATTCAATTTTTCAGGAAAGCCATCATGAAGACCATCGCCTCCCTCGTTATCGCTGCCGCCGCCCTCGCCGCTCCGGTTCTCAGCTTCGCGCAAAGCGCCGATCAAGGCCTCACCCGCGCCCAGGTGCGCGCAGAACTGGTGCAGCTCGAACGCGCCGGCTACAACCCGTCCGACTCGTCCGATACGCGCTATCCGGTCGACGTGCAGGCCGCTGAAGCGAAAGTTGCGGCCGCAACCGATGCGCAGACGAGCCGCGATGCGGTGGGCGGCATGCCGACGAACGGTACGTCGGCTGCCGGCAAGCCGGGTACGCATATGAAGGCAGCATCGAGCTGCGTGGGTCCAGTGAGCTTTTGCAACCTGTATTTCGGCAGCTGATCGTGCCGCACAACGCAGGCCGTGCGACGCTCGCTGTAATCGCGTAGTCGCCGCACGCTTCGCGACAAGACCTGCAACGAACCATGCCCGCAGCGCCTCAAAGGCGGCGGGCATGTTTTTTTGCTGCACACGTCGGCTCGACGCGTTGCGCTGCCCCGCCGCTTAACCGAACGTGAACACGTAAGCATCGACGCCCGGCTCGTCGAATTCGATGCTGAACGTGCGATCGACGATCTTGCCGCTCTGCCGCACCAGCTGATACAGGCGCTGCTGGGTCACCACACCTGTGCCATCCGCGGCGACGTCGGACCCGTGAGCATCGCCGGGCGGCGCGCCATCGATGCTGATCCGGAACTTCACCGGCTTGCCGTCGCGGCTCGGCCCGAGCACGAGGTGCAAGTCGCGCGCATGGAACCGGTAGACGATGCCGGCGGGCGCATCGTTCGAGCTGGCGAACTCGCGGCCGAGCGTCCATGCGCCGGTCAGCGCCCAATGATTGAGCGGCAGCGCAGCGGGCGCGCTGTAGCGTTGCAGCCGGTCGAGCAACGGCGCAGTCGACGACGCGAAGTTGGTCGCCTGCCCGTAGCCGATATAGGTCTCCGGTGACTGCATCGCGCGCGCATCGGCCGCGAGACCGAGGCCTTGCGACGGTGCGGTGACCAGCTGCGTTTCGACATGACCGGTGCCGCGCTCGGCGAGCAGTTGCTGGATCGCCCGCTCGGTCT
>DATLOW010000259.1:0-5706 GCA_035536055.1 Paraburkholderia sp.
GCTCCATACAAGGAAATAACCCACGCCCACGGCTACTGCGAGTCCGCTGGCCTGCGCGCCGTACCGGGTTGCCGCGGAGCGGCGAAAGCGCCATAGCATCGGCATGAGCGCGGGCATCATCATCGCCGCCATCGTCGCAAGCCAGGTGCCGGCAAACGCAGCGGCCGCACGCGGGCGCGTCTGTGCGCACATGCGCAGCCACAGCGGCGACAGCGTCCAGCCGCCGGGCATCGGCATGCCGGGCATCGACATCGATGTGCAGTAAGCAAAGCTCGCTGCTGCGCTGATCGCAAACAGCAAGATCGCAATCGCCAACGCACCGCGCGAATCCGCGTGCTGATTGCCGGCGTGCAGCACACTGCGTAACCGGCTGGTTGTATGGGCAACCAGATTCACGATGCACCTCCATTGCTGACTTGATGCGGGCCGCCGTGCCTGACAGATGTTGCTGCGCGGCTTGCGAAGGCGAGCCTCGCTGCGGCCGGCTGTGCCCGATCGCAGTGTTAGATTAGCGGCGGGGCGATGCATCGACGGAGTGACAAAGGTGGCGGGATTTGCATGGATTCGCTGATCACGGCAGCCGCGCGTGCGCTGGCCGCCGGCGATCCGCTCGGCGCATTGAACCGTGTCGCGTTGCGCGACGACGCGCCGGCGCTCGCGTTGCGCGGTATCGCGATGGCGCAGCTTGGCGATCTGGTGCGCGCGCGGGCGCTGGTGCGCAGCGCCGCGCGCGCCTTCGGCCCGAGAGAGGCCGTGCCGCGCGCCCGTTGCGTGGTCGCCGAAGCGGAGATCGCGCTCGCGTCGCGTGAACTCGGCTGGCCCGCGAAACGGCTCGATGCCGCGCGCGCGACCCTCGAAGCGCACGGCGATCCACTCAATGCCGCGCATGCCCGCTATCTGGAACTGCGCCGTCTGCTGCTGCTCGGCCGCATCGACGACGCCGCGCGCCTGCTCGCCGTGCTCGACGCTGCGGGTTTGCCGCCCGCGACGCGTGCGACGCACGAACTGGTCGCCGCCGGTATCGCGCTGCGCCGGCTGCAGACGCAGCCGGCGCGCGCCGCGCTGCAGCGGGCCGCACGGGCCGCGCACGCGGCGCGTATTCCGGCGCTGGCCGCCGAGGTCGACAGTGCGATGGCGCTGCTCGACACGCCGGCCGCGCGGCTCTTCGCGCGCGGCGAGTCGTGGCTGCTACGGCTCGACGACGTCGAGGCGCTGTACGCATCGACGACCCTGGTGGTCGACGCGTGCCGTCTGAGCGTGCGCGATGCGCAGGTAACCGTGTCGCTGGCGCGCCGCCCGGTGTTGTTCACGCTTGCGCGCGTGCTGGCCGAGGCGTGGCCGGCCGACGTGCCGCGCGACGTGCTGGTGGCGCGCGCGTTTCGCCTGAAGCTCGCCGACGAATCGCACCGCGCGCGGCTGCGTGTCGAAATCGGCCGGCTGCGCGCGATGCTGCGCGAACTGGCCGGCGTGCAGGCTACGACGCGCGGTTTCGTGCTGGCGCCGCGTGCCGCGCATGACGTGGCGGTGCTCGCGCAACCCGCGGAGGACCAGCATGCCGCGCTGCTCGCGTTACTGGCGGACGGCCAGCCGTGGTCGAGCTCGGCGCTCGCGCTGGCGCTCAACGCGAGCCAGCGCACGGTGCAGCGCGCGCTCGAGACGCTCGACGCTGCGCGCAAGGTGCAGTCGTTCGGCCGTGGCCGCGCGCGCCGCTGGATGACGCCGCCGGTGCCCGGTTTCGCGACCGCCTTGTTACTCCCGATGCCGCTGCCTAACGACTAGGATGCTGATCAGGACACTTGCATGACGCGCGCAGTTGCGCGGGCAACGAGACACAGGAGACCTCGATGAAACAGCAGCCAGCCGAAATCGTGCGTGAATACGGGCCGTTCGACGGCGTCGACAAGGTGCACGGCGTGACCTATGACGGCACCCAGGTATGGTTCGCCGCCGGCGCTACGCTAAATGCAGTAGACCCAAACAGCGGCGCCATGGTGCGCTCGCTCGACGTGGCCGCGCACGCCGGCACTGCGTTCGACGGCCAGCACCTGTTCCAGATCGCCGAAGACCGCATCCAGAAGATCGATCCGCAAAGCGGCCGCGTGCTGGGCACGATCCCCGCGCCCGGCGGCGGCGCCGATTCGGGCCTCGCATGGGCAGAGGGCTCGCTGTGGGTCGGGCAGTATCGCGAGCGCAAGATCCATCAGATCGACCCGGAAAACGGCGCGATTCTGCGCACCCTCGAATCCAACCGTTTCGTGACCGGCGTCACATGGGTCGACGGCGAGCTGTGGCACGCCACATGGGAAGGCGACGAGAGCGAACTGCGGCACATCGATCCACGCACCGGCAAGGTGCTCGAGCGGCTCGAGATGCCGGCCGGCACCGGTGTGTCAGGGCTCGAATCCGATGGCGGCGAACGTTTTTATTGCGGCGGCGGCGCGAGCGGCAAGCTGCGCGCGGTGCGCCGGCCGCCGCACGGCGGCAAGCGGCAGCAAGAGCAGGGCGACGCGTGAAGCAGCGCGGCGCATCGGCTCAGGTCGGCGCGAACGCGCCGTATGGAATAAATTGGCAAGCCAAACGTTAACCGGACGCGATGCGGACGAGCGCAGCGCGCGACGGACCCGCTCCGGCTAGCCACCGCGACCAGCGCCCGGCGATCAGCACGCCGGGCGCTTTCTGCATGATGGCCGGCGCGTACCTTGCGTGCCGCGCAATCCGCTTCGACATTACCGCAAGCCCGCCCGTCAGCACGACCGCGGGCTAACCGGTACTATCCGCGTGAAGCATCGGCGTTCCGCCGTCAGATCGATTGCCGGCCGTGCCGGCCCGAACAGGCCCGTCCCATCCGTATGCACAGCCAGATCGCCGCCCAGCACGCCGACATCTTCTTCGACGCTTTCATCGAGAGCATGCCGGACATGGTGTGGGTAAAAGACGCCGCGGGCGTGTTCCTGACCTGCAATCCGGCGGTCGAGCGCTTTTTCGGCGTGCCGCGTGAGCAGATCATCGGCAAGACCGATTTCGAGTTCGTCGAACGCGAACTGGCGGAGCACTTTCGCGCCAAGGACCTCGCGGCGATGGCGGCGGACACGCCGCAGGTCAACCTCGAATGGCTGACCTTCGCCGACAGCCGCGAGGCGCGCCTGTTCGAAACCAAGAAGACCTCGATGCGCGACGCGAGCGGCAAGCTGGTCGGCATTCTCGGCGTGGCGCGCGACGTCACCGAACCGCACCGTGCGCAGATGGCGTACGAAAGCCTCAATCGCGCGCTGAAGCTGATCGGCAAGTGCAATCACGCGATGATGCATGCGGTCGACGAGCATGCGCTGCTCACGCAGATCTGCGATCTGGCGGTCGACGTCGGCGGCTATCAGGTCGCGTTGGTCGGCTTCGCGGCGCACGATATGGACAAGACCGTATCGATCGATGCGTGGTCGCGCAATGGCGATCAGTTCGTCAAAAAGATCCGCGTGCGCTGGGACGAAAGCGAGTTCGGCTCGGGCATGGTCGGCATCGCGATCCGCACTGGCGTGACCGCGGTGAACCGCGATTACCGCAACAATCCGCGCGTGCGGCCGTGGCGCGAGGTCGCCGAGCAGCATGGGCTGCGATCGTCGATCGGGATTCCGTTGATCGCAAACGGCAGCGTGTTCGGTGCGCTGATGATCGGCTCTGCGCATGCCGATGCATTCGCACCGCAGGAACAGGCGCTGCTCGAAGAAATGGCCGCCGATCTCGCGTTCGGCGTCGAAACGCTGCGCGCGCGCATCGAACACGATGCGGCGAAGCGTCAGCTCGAGTTTCTCGCGCACCACGATGCGCTGACCGGCACGCCTAATCGCGTGTCGCTGCGCGAGCACTTCACGTTCGCGTCGCGCGAGGCGCAGCATTCGGGCACCCAGGTGGCCGTGCTGCTGCTCGATCTCGACAACTTCAAGTTCGTCAACGACAGCCTCGGCCACGACCACGGCGACCGTCTGCTGATCGAAGTGACGCGCCGGCTCGAACGCCGCATCGGCAACAAGGGCATGGTGTGCCGCTACGGCGGCGACGAGTTCGCGGTGCTGCTGTATCCGGTGTGCGAGATGGCATTGCTCAACCGCTACGTGCGCAAGCTGATCGATTCGTTCACGGTGCCGGTCAGCGTCGGCGACTATACGATCGACGTCTCGCTGAGCGCCGGCGTCAGCCTGTTTCCGGCGCACGGCGCCGAGCTCGACGAACTGCTGCGCTTTGCCGACACCGCGCTGCAGAAGTCCAAGCGCAGCGGCAAGAATACCTTTCACGTGTTCGACGAAAGCATGCAGTCCGACGAACTGCAGCTGGTGCGGATGCGCACGCAGCTGCGCAGCGCGATCCGCAACGACGAACTGGTGCTGCATTTCCAGCCGAAAGTGAGCCTCGCAACCGGCTTTGCGTGCAGTGCCGAGGCGCTGGTGCGGTGGCAGCATCCGGAGCGCGGGCTGCTTGGGCCGGGGTCGTTCATCCCGCTCGCCGAGCGTACCGGCCTGATCATCGATATCGGCGACTGGGTGCTCAACGAAGCGTGCCGGCAGCTGGCCGCGTGGCGCGCCGATGGGCTCGCGCTGAGCTCGATCTCGATCAACGTGTCGGCGCTGCAGGTGCGGCGCGGCAATCTGCTGGCGAGCGTCTCGGCTGCGCTGCGCCGCTGGCAGGTGCCGGCCGAGTACATCGAGCTCGAGCTGACGGAAAGCATTTTCCTCGACGACGTCGACACCGTGATCGGTCTGCTGACCGATTTGCGCCGGCTTGGCGTCAAGCTGTCGATCGACGATTTCGGCACCGGCTATTCGAGCCTTGCGTATCTGAAGTTGCTGCGGGTGGACCGGCTGAAGGTCGATCGGAGCTTCGTGCACGGCATTGCGAGCGAAACGGCGTCGCTGGCGATCGTCAAATCGATCGTGCAGCTCGGTCGTAACCTGAACCTCGCGGTGACGGCCGAGGGCGTCGAGGACGAACAGCAGCTTGCGCTGCTCAAGCAACTGGGCTGCGAAGAGGCGCAGGGCTTTCTGTTCAGCAAGCCGGTCGATGCGCAGACTTTCCGCGCGCTGTGCGAAGCCGGCTTGTCGAGGCCGCTGGTGACCGGGCAGGCGGCAGGCTAGCGGCACGCGGGTGGGTTCGTGCTGGTGGCGTGGCGGCGCGTTTCGCGTAGCATGTCAATGCTGCGTGTTTGTGCACATGTCGCGCCGGCGCGGCACTGTGTCGCATAACGGCGCGGCGGCGCGGCGCGTCGATCGCCGATAATCGGGTGTTGCGCGCCCCGCGAGGCTTGGGTTTCGTCATCGGTCCCGGCGCGCGGTCTTTCATCTTCATTTCAGAACGCTGCACATGTTGAGTTTCTTCGAGCCGTGGGAGCCGTCGCTGGTGCTCCCGCTGGTGTTTGCGGTATGCGGCGTGCTGTATCTGCGCGGGTCGTGGCGCGCGCGCACCGGCGTGTCGCGGCAGTTGGCTTTCTGGTTCGGCTTTGTGCTGTTTTATGTCGCGCTGCAAACCAGGGTCGATTACTACGCCGAACATCAATTTTTCATTCACCGGCTGCAGCATCTGGTGCTGCATCACCTGGCGCCGCTATGCGTGATGGCCGCTTATCCGGGCAGCACGTTGCGCGCCGGCTTGCCGCTGCGCTGGCGTATCAGGCTGCATCGCGCGCGGCGCTCCGGCGTGGCGCGCGCGCTGTCGGCGGTG
>DATLOW010000260.1:0-29061 GCA_035536055.1 Paraburkholderia sp.
TTCATATCGAAGAAATCGGAGATCGTGGTCGGCGCATCCTTCAGCTTCGACGTGTCGTACGCGAAGACGGTCGACCACACCATTGCCGCCACTGCGCAATCGCTGATCGAGCCCGGCAGGAAATCGCCGGTATTGCCGAGCGACTTGCGATCGAATTTCTTCAGCAGGCCTTCGTCGCAGGCGGTGATCGCGTCGTTGGTCTCGAGGTCGATCAGGTCCCACGTGGTGTTCTTCGCCTGTTCCATCGCCTGCAGCTTGGCAAGGCCGCCGTCGTACGATTCAGTCGAGAATTGCACGCCGGTCTTCGCGGTGAACGGCTCGAAATAGGCTTTCTTTGCAGCGTTTTCATACGCGCCGCCGAACGTCACCACTGAAAGCGTTTCGGCAGCGTGCGCAGCGGCGCCCCACAGCGACAGCGTCGCAAACGCGGCGGCGATGCCGCCAGCACGACGCAAAGCGCGGCCCGGCAACACGCCGGACCAACCCGTAACGGAGCGATTGGATTTCATGATTAATTGACTCCTGCGATAAGAGGCGAAGCGGACGACAACGTGGAAGGAACCGTGGAATCGGGTGTCGCGGGCACGCCGCGCGTAGCGGGCATCGCGAGCACCTTGCAGTCGTCGCAGCGCCAGGTGACCGTCGTCGTGTCGCCAAGCGCCGGCAAATTGTGATGCTGCGTATTCGGCACTTTGACGACCACGCTTTCGCCGTGCCGCAGCTTCAGATGTACGCGATGGTGGTCGCCGCAATACACGAGTTCTTCGACGCTCGCGTCGAGCGCGTTCGCGTCGCCGAAGGTCGCGACGTCGGTGGCCTGCGCGAGATGCGCGCGTTCGGGGCGCAGCGCGAGCATCGCCGTATCGCCGGCACGCAAACCCCCTCCGCAGCGGCCACGAATCGTCGCGCCGCCGGCGAGTTCGAGACTGGCCCATGTGCCGTCGATCGCGCTGACGCGCCCGGTCAAACCATTGTTCTCGCCGACGAAGTTCGCGACAAACGCGTTTTGCGCGTTCTCGTAGAGTTCGGTAGGGGTCGCGGCCTGCTGGATGCGGCCATCGGAAAACACGGCGACGCGGTCCGACATCGTCAGCGCTTCATTCTGGTCATGCGTGACATAAACGATGGTCAGCGACAGCTCGCGATGCAGCCGCATGATTTCGTATTGCATGCTCTCGCGCAGCCGCTTGTCGAGCGCGCCGAGCGGCTCGTCCATCAGCACCACGCTGGGCTCGAACACCAGCGCGCGCGCCAGCGCGACGCGCTGCTGCTGCCCGCCCGACAATTGCGCGGGCCGCCGCGCCGCCAGTTGCGGCAGCTCGACCATCTCGAGCGCACGCTGCACGCGCGCCTTTTGCTCGCTGCGGCTCACCCTGCGTACCGACAACGGAAACGCCACGTTCTCCGCAATCGTCATGTGCGGAAACAGCGCGTAGTTCTGAAACACCATGCCGATGTCGCGCTGATGCGGCGGTTTATCGTCGAGGCGTTTGCCGTCGAGGCGAATCTCGCCTTGCGTCGGCGATTCGAAACCCGCGAGCATCATCAGCGTCGTGGTCTTGCCGGAACCGGAGGGCCCGAGCAGCGAAACGAATTCGCCTTTAGCGACGTCGAGATCGAGCCCTTCGACGACGGCATGCACGCCGTCGTACGACTTGCTCACGCCCGCAAACGAAATGAATGGTTGGCTTGAATTCATGACCTGTAGATTCAGTGCGTTCGACCGGTTGCGTCGGGCTCGCAGTGCGAGCGGTGTTCCGTCATTCTGTGCCGCTCATTGCGCAAGCCGCTGTGCGATATAGCGCGCAAAGTCGTAGTTCGGCCGCTCCAGATGGCTCAAATGGCCGGGCTTCGCGAGCGGTGCGTGCACGCCCCTGAACACCGCTTCCACGCCGCGGCGGTCTTCGGCGTTGACTTCGTCGAGCAGATGTTTGAGCGTCGCCATGTATTCAGCGCCCTTTGGGTCCTCAATAAATTCCGGTGCCAGTCCGCCGCCGAAGCGGATCTGCACTTGCCCGACGCCTTGCGGCTGCAGCACCAGATACCAGAAGTAACCGGGCGTCAGCGTGATCAGATGCGTCGGATAAATCGCCAGCAGCGCGGTGGTCTTGCGCCAATGTCCTTCCAGGCGCCGGTTATCCGGGTGCGCGTTGCCGATCGGCAGCGACGCCTCTTTGGTAATCCAGTGATAGTTGAATGCGGGAAAACCCGGTGGACATGCCATTTCCTCGAGTCGCGAATGCGGACCCACGGTCGCGCGATGCAGCATCGGCAGGTGGTAGCTCTCCATGAAATTCTCGGCGAGCAGCTTCCAGTTGGTATTCCACACGTGTTCTTCATAGAACGTTTCGACGTACGACGCCATCCCGTACACGTCGATCAGCGCGGTCAGATCCGCGAGCCGCTCGGCCACCGGCGGCACGTGCGGATCGAGCGTCACGTATACCCAGCCCTGCCAGGTATCGCAGCGCAGCTGCGGCAACGAGTAACGCTCTTTGCAGAATCCGGCCTGCTGCTCCATCAGCGGCGCGCCGTGCAGTGCGCCGTCGAGCGAGTAATTCCACGCGTGATACGGGCACACGATGCGCCGCACGTTGCCGCGCCCTTGCAGCAGCACCGACATACGGTGCAAACAAACGTTTGAAAAAGCGCGCAACTGGCCATCTTCGCCGCGCAGCACGGCGATCGGCTGGCCCGCGATATCGGCGGTGACGTAGTCGCCAGCTTCCTTTAGCGCACTCTCACGGCCCACGCACAGCCATTCCTTGCGAAAGATCTCGCACTCTTCCAGTGCAAGGAAATCGGCAGAGGTATAGACCCGAGGCGGCATCGAACGCGCGTCGTTGAACGGCCGTTCGCAGTTGGCCCGCAACTCGCGGACGATCTCTGGACCGGCGTTCGTCGAAGTAGATGCCATGGTGCCTCCGGCTTAGTCGTTGGCCTTGCATTGGTCATCAATCTATCAAGTCAAATTACCAGCCCGGATATTGTTTTCAGATATAGAAGCTAGCTTTTTCCTATGCAATCAGGGTTCATCCCATAGTCTCGAGATCGCCGTGCAAACGCGTGATGTGCGTTTCGCAAAACGACGCAAAGCGCTGCACGACGAGGCGCGGCTTCAGGTTGCGCGATTGCGCAATGCCTAGCGTAGTGGCCGTGACGTCGTCCTTGAACGGCTTGATCACGAAGTTGGCGCCGTCCACCGTATGCGTCGAGCGCAGCGGGAAGTTCAGGATGCTGTAGCCGAGACCGTTGGCCACCATGCCGCGCACCACTTCGGGCTGTGACGAGCGGAATGCCGGCAGCGGGCGCGTGCCCACTGCGTCGAACAGCGCGGCAAAGTATTCGCGGCTGTGCGGCAGATCGAGCATCACATAGGGTTCGTCGCGCAGATCGTCGAGCGAGACCGCGCGGGCGCGCGCGAGCCGGTGGCGCTTGGGCAGGATCACATAAGGTGGCAGCGTGACGAGCGGCGTGAACGCGATGTCGTCGGTCAGATCGAGACTATAGGTCAGCACGATGTCGAGCGTACCGTCGTGCAGGCCGCGCAACAGGTCGTCCTGATGCGCCTCCAGCGTGCGGAAGCTGATGCCCGCGTGCGCGGCGACGAAGCGGCTCATCAAGGCCGGCATCAGCGGCGGCGCGAGCGATGTGAGGCAACCGAGCGCAATCGCACCGGACATGCCGCCGTCCATTTCGCGCGCGGCCAGCTGCAGTTCCTCGGCGTTCTTCAGCAGATTGCGCGCCTGGCCGAGCATTTCGCGGCCTGCCTGGGTCAGCGACAGGCCGCTCGCGTGATGGCGAATGAACAACTGCACGCCGAACGAAGCCTCGAGCTCCGCGAGCGCCGTCGAAATCGACGGCTGCGAAATATGCAGACGTTTGGCCGCCGCCGTGAACGACAGCACTTCCGCCGTCACGACGAAATAGCGCAACTGACGCAGCGAATAGCGCAGCGGGGTGGCTTCCATGAATGCTCCGCGAGCAGATGTCCGGATCGATGAACGGGGCCGACGCTGCCGATTGTGCTTCGTCAGAAAAGCTTTGCATAGGCAAATCCGATGATTTGCATTTTTGAAATATGTTTTTCGGATGCGCGGGCCCGGCGTAGATTTTCCGTAACGCCTTCATCGAAACGGAGTGCCCGATGAGCCAAGCCACTGCACGCATGGATGCGCCGCCCACGCCTGCCATCGCGCACAACGCCGAATTCGGCACGCTGCGCAGCGTGTTCCTCGAATCGATGGCGTCGAATTCGACGTCGGTCAGCGTGGTGACTACCAGCGACGGCAGCCGGCACACCGGTGTCACGATCAGCGCCTGCACGTCGGTCAGCGCAGACCCGCCCACGCTGCTGGTCTGCATCAACCGGCGCAGCCCGGCCAATGCGGCGGTCGCGGCCAATGGCGTGTTTGCGGTGAATCTGCTGAACGTCGCGCAGCGCGGCATTGCCGATACCTTTGCCGGACGCTCGAAAGACAACAAGCCGTTCGATTTTTCGTGCTGCGGCACGTCGGAGGGTGCGCTCGGCGCGCCGCTGATCGACGACGCCGTGGCCGCGCTCGAATGCCGCGTGATCGGCCAGCACGACGTCGGCACGCATACGGTTTTCTTCGGCGAAGTCACTGCGATCCGGCTCGGCTCGCACCAGCCACTGCTGTACTGCCAACGCGATTACGGGCGCTTCGAGGCGCTGTAGCGCCGCGCTGCACCAACCCGTCAGGTTCCAGTTGCGTCATCAACCATCTTTACCGCCCGAGGCAAGCATATGATCAGAACAGGCGAACAGTACCGCGCGTCGATTCAGGACGGGCGGCAGATCTGGATCAACGGCGAGCGCGTCGCCGACGTGACCACGCACCCGATGTTCAAGCCGATCGTCGACATCCGCGCGCGCATCTACGACATGGCGCACGAAAAGGCCACGCAGGACACGATGAGCTATGTCGACGATGCCACCGGCGAGCGCAATGCAATCGGCCTGAAGCTGCCTTATACGCAGCAGGATTGGCACGACAAGCGGCGCGCGGTCGATGCAGTGCTCGACGATATCGGCGGCATCGCGACGCGCGTCGGCGACGAAACGATCGGCGAAATGTGGTCGCTGTTCGACGGCAAGGACATGTTGAACGAAGTCGACCCGCGCTTTGCGGACAATATCGAGCGGCACATTCGCCGCGCACTGCATGAAGACCCGTTCCACGTGTCGGCCAATACCGACCCGAAAGGCGATCGCTCGAAGCCGCCGCAAGAGCAGGATCCGGACATGCTGCTGCACGTCGTCAAGGAAACCGACGCGGGCATCGTGGTGCGTGGCGCGAAGTATGAAACCGCGGCGCCGTACGCGAATCAGGCGTTCGTCAAGCCGACCATCGCCAATTGGGGTGATGCAAAGCTATCGGACTATGCAGTGGGCTTTATCGTCAATATGTCGGCGCCCGGGCTCAAGTTCATCTGCCGCACTGGCTTTGCCGGCCGCGCCAATCCCGACGACTATCCGCTGGCCAACCGCTGCGACGAAGTCGACACGCTGCTCGTATTCGACAACGTGCTGATTCCGTGGGAAGACGTGCTGTTCTATCAGCACACGAAGGCGGCGTCGTTTATCCGTGCAACGCTGCACCGCTACAGCGCGTTCGCGTTCGTGCAGCGCAATTTGCGTCTTGCCGACCTGATGATCGGCGCTGCGTTGTTCAACGCGCGGCAAACCGGCCTCGAAAAGCAGCAGGCCGTGCAAGAGAAACTGTCGACCCTTGCCGTCTACCGCGAAACGATCAATGCGCACCTGACCGCTGCGATCGCCACCGCCGAGCGCAGCCCCGCCGGCCTGCTGATGCCGAACCAGTCGCTGCTGTACACGGGCCGCGTGCAGGCCTGCTCGCATCTGCATGAAATGATGCACATCGCCCGCGAGCTGTGCGGCGGCCAGATCTGCGTGACGCCGGATGCGGCCTCGTTCGCGAACCCGGAAATCGGCGCGTGGCTCGACAAGTACTACACGATCAACGACAACTGGGTGTCCGACGACCGCCGCAAACTGCTCGCCTTTGCGCGCGATCTGCTGAACTCCGATTACGCCGGCCACCGGCTGACGTTCCAGCTGTTTGCGCAGTCGCCGCCGTTCGCACACCTGGCCGCTGTGTTCCGCAATTTCGATTTCGACAGCACGCTCGGCTATGTGAAGAAAGCCGCGAATCTGTCGGACCGTGTGTTGCAAGGCAACGCGGAGCCGCGCCTCAAGCGTGTCGTCTGACTCGCCCGGCCAATCCGCCAACCGTCAACTCCGAACCGAGAACCCGAGGAAAAGAACTCCATGAGCCACACCCGGATCCGCAAGTTCAACACCCGCGATACCTACCCCGAGCAGAAGCTCGACAATGATCTGTGCCAGGCCGTCGTCGCAAACGGCATTGTGTTTCTGCGCGGACAGATCGGACAGGACCTCGACACACGCGAATCGGTCGGCATCGGCGACGTCGCCGCGCAGGCCGAGAAGGCGATGGCCAATGTCGCGATGCTGCTCGACGAAGCCGGCAGCAAGCTCGAAGACGTCTGCAAGATCACCATTTATCTGGTGGACATCCGCTATCGCGAAGCGGTCTATCGCGTGGTCGGCAAGTGGCTGAAGGGCGTATACCCGGTGTCGACGGGTATCGTCGTCACCGCGCTGGCGCGTCCCGAATGGCTCGTCGAAATCGACGTCACCGCCGTCATTCCGAACGGATCGGGCGCGGGAGCCGTGCTATGACGTTCTCGCTCGCAGGTCGTTGCGCGCGCACCGGTGCGCTCGGCGGCATCGTCTGCAGTTCCAGCATTGCCGTGCCGAGCCGCTGCCTGTGGGCGAGCGCGCAGGGCGTCGTGTTGAGCCAGAACATTACCGACCCGCGGCTCGGCGTGCTCGGTCTGAGCTTGCTCGCGCAAGGCTTCGGTGCAACGCACGTGTTGCAGCAGATTGCCGGTGCGCGTGAATTCGGCGCTTACCGTCAGCTTGCAGTGCTCGATGGCGACGGCTGCAGCGACGTGGTGACGGGCGCCAAAGGTCTCGGCGTCACTGCGACCGTGAAAAGCCGCGACTGTGTCGCGGCCGGCAACCTGCTCGCCAGCGAACACGTACCGGCCGCCATGGTGGCTGCATTCGAAGCACAGCCGGAGGCGTTTCTCGCCGAGCGCCTCGTTGCCGCGCTCGAGGCCGGCGCGGCCGCGGGCGGCGAAGCCGGACCCGTGCATTCAGCGGGCTTTTGCGTTTACGTGCATGATGTATGGCCCGTCGCCGAGCTGCGCGTGGACTGGTCCGACACGCCGATTGCCGATCTACGCGCGCTGTGGACCCGCTACGAACCCCAGATGAAAGACTACGCCACGCGCGCGCGCAACCCGGCCGCCGCGCCGTCGTACGGCGTGCCCGGCGACCTTTGACCGATCCAGATCCAGCCGGCCGCAAGGCAAAGGGAAGCATGATGAGCCATCCGTTGCTCGACTCGACACTCGCGCTGCTTGCAAAGCTGGTCGCTTTCGACACGCGCAGTTCGCAATCGAATCTGCCGCTGATCGAATTCGTGCAGGACTATCTGCATCGTCACGGCATTGCGACTTCGCTGATCTACGACGAAACGCGCACCAAGGCCAACCTGTTTGCGACCATCGGCGCGCCGGACCGTCCCGGCATTTGCCTGTCGGGCCACACCGACGTAGTGCCGGCCGCGGGCCAGCCGTGGACCGTGCCGCCGTTCGAACTGACGCTCGCCGCGGATCGTGCGTACGGCCGTGGCACCGCCGATATGAAAGGCTATCTCGCCGCGGTGCTGGCCAGCGTACCGGGCTTCGTCGGCGCGTCGCTGCAGACGCCGATTCATCTGGCCTTCAGCTACGACGAAGAGATCGGCTGTGTCGGTGTGCGCGGCTTGCTGTCGAAGCTGGCCGATGCGCCGGTCAAGCCGCTGGCATGCATCATCGGCGAGCCGACCAGCATGCAGGTGGCCGTCGCACACAAAGGTAAGCGCGCTTACCGTTGCTGCGTGAAAGGCCTCGCCGGGCATTCCGCGTTGACGCATCTGGGTGTCAACGCGGCGGACTTCGCGGCCGAGCTCGTCACGTTCCTGCGCCGCACCGCGCGCGACCTGCGCACGTACGGCAAACTCGATGCGCAGTTCGATCCGCCGTACACCACCGTGCACACCGGCAAGCTGAATGGCGGCATTGCATTGAACGTGATTCCCGATCACGCGGAAGTGGAGTTCGAGATTCGCAATCTGCCGAGCGAGAACCCGGCATCGATCGTGAACTCGGTGCGCACGTATACCGACCACGAACTCGTGCGCGAAATGCGCGAAACCGCGGTGCAAAGCGACATCGAATGGCAGCAGCTGGTCGAATATCCGGCACTTTCGGACGAACCCGCCGCGGCGTGGCTCAAGCAGCTCGCCTGCGGCGCGGCGGGCAACGATGCGGTGCGCACGCTCGCGTTCGGCACCGAAGGCGGCCTGTTTCAGGCGATCGGCATCCCGACCGTGGTATGCGGGCCCGGTTCGATCGAGCAAGGCCACAAGGCCGACGAGTATGTCGAGTTCACGCAGCTCGCGCGTTGCCTGCAATTCATGGATGCGCTTGCGAAAACCTGTGAGCAGGGACTGACGGCTGCGGCTGTTTGAGCACACGCACGCGGCGTCACCCGACCGCCGCGCGCGGCCCGCTCACCGTCCCGTGTTACCGACGCGGTGGCTTCCCTGCTGCCTAGAAGAGACTCGAAGCGAACCGGCAAGCCGCCGCATTTGACAGGGCCTAAGCCCGCGATCAGAAGTTGGCGTGCAGATTCACAAACGCGCTCAGCGACTCGCCGACGAACGCACCCGCGCCGTTAGCCGCGACGAAGTAACGGCGGTCGGTCAGATTGTGCACGTTCAGATCGACTCCCCAATGCGGCGTTTCATAACCCGCGGCCGCATTGAAAATGACGTACGACGGAATCGAGTTTACGTTCGTGATGTCGCTATACGTCTTCGATACGTAGTTCGCGCCCGCGCCGACATGAAAGCCCGGGATGCCATCGATCGAGAAGTCGTAGGTGGTCCACAGGTTCGCGATATAGGCCGGCGCGCCCTGCGGACGATTGCCCACCGACGTAATGCCCTGCGGATTGTCGGTGATCTGCGCATCCTGCGCGGTAAAGTTCGCGAGCACGTGCCAATTCGGCGTAACGGCCGCATCGATCGACGCTTCGGCGCCCTTCGTCTTCTGGCTGTCGAACACCACCGATTCGATACCGTTGATCGTCGTCGCCGCGGCCACGTTGTCACGCTTCACGTCGAACAGCGCCGTATTGATGACGAAGCGGTCGTTGAGCAGCGAGAACTTGACGCCCACTTCGTACTGCATCGCGGATTCCGGCGCGCCGATACCGTTCTGCGTATTCTCCGAATCGAAGTTCGCGAAGTGGCTCTTCGAAATGCCGAAGTAAGGCGTCATCCACGGCAGCAGCTTGTACAGCGCGCCGATGTTCCAGCTGACCGGCGCATCGTTGCGGGTATCGCGCACGCCTGCCAGCAGCGGTTCACCGTTCGAACCGAAACGGCCCGGCACCGAGATGTTCGGCGTCAGCGACGTATCCCACCAGTCCTGGCGAACGCCGGCGCGCACCTTCAGCTTGTCGGTCACGTCGATCTGATCGGTTGCATAGAGGCTGTAGTAGTCCGCCACCATGTGATCGTTATCGCACGAATGCTTCGCGTCGCACAGGAAGTTCAGCGCAGCGGCAGTCGTCTCGGGCGGCACCGGATTGAACGCGTCCGGAATATTAGGCAAGTCCGCGGTACTGCGCTCGGTATCGATCAGCTGGTGCTGATATTCGAAGCCGGTCAGCAGCGTATGTCCGACGCTGCCGGTCGAAAACTTCCATACCGGCTCGAGCTGATAGTCGAACGTGTTGTCGCTATCGTCCTGCTGCCGTAATTGCCGCGCCACCACCTGGCCGTTGACGATCTTGGTGCTCGAGCTATCGCCGTTGGCCAGCACGTCGAGCGAGCGATGCAGATACGAGAAGCGGTTGTTGATCGTCAGATAGTCGTTGACGCGCCACGCGTCCGAAATGGTCGGGCGCACATAGGTTTGATGCGCGAACGCGAACGGCGTCGAGAACTTCGCATCGCGCGATACGCCGCCTGGCGGCGAGCCGTTCGAATAGATGATGCCGTACGAGTCCGGCGTTTCGTGCGTATCGCGCAGGTCCAGCGAGAACTGGATCTTGTGGCGGCCGAGGTCCCATTGCAGTTCGGGGCGCACTTCGTAGTCGCGGCTCGCCAGATCGCGGAAGCCGTCGGAACGCGCAAAGGTTGCGTCGACCCGATAGTTCAGGCCGGCAATGCCGGTCGGGCCGGTAATGTAATCGGTGTTGGTGAGCGTGCCGTACGAGCCCGCCTGAATGCTGCCACCATAGTGAAGGTCCGCCGACGGCTCATAGTGGACGATGTTGATCGTGCCGCCCGGCGGCCCGCTGCCGAACAGCGCCGAACCCGGACCTTCGAGAATCTCGATGCGCTCCACACCGTTTAGCGAGTGCGAAATGCCGCCCAGTTCTTCGCCATCGGAGAAGCCGTCTTCGTAGATTTGCGCATTGAGCCCGCGAATCAGGAAGTGATCGAAATAGCCCTTCGAATCCTGGCCGCCATAGTTGATGCCGCTCGCATTGGAGATTGCATCGCGCAGCATCGTGCCGCCCTGCTCCTTGACGAGATTGCTCGGGATCACCTGCACGCTGGCCGGCAGATCTTCGAGCTTCGTACCGGTCTTGCTGACCGCAGCGCGCTGCTGCGGATCGTTGACGCGGTCGCTTTCGACCAGCGGACCGTAGCCGGTCGGCGCGGTGCTTTCAATGTGAATCGCGGGCAGCGTCGCATCGGCGCCGGCCGGTGCGGACGGTACAGCGGCCGGCGCGGCAGCCTGGCTTTGCGCCTGCGCCCAGCCGGCTTGCGTGAACGCGAGGCCCATGCAGATTGCGGCCATACGGACCTCGACGCCGATGCGCCGCGTCGCAGACACGGCCGATGCCGTGCTGCGTACCTTCCCTACAGACATGTATATCCCCTTTCAAACGAACTTCATGTGAACCGCTAAAACGCATGCTCATCGCGACGCGAAGGCATGCGGCAGCCACATGCGCAACGCGTATGCGGCCGGTGAAAGCTCGTTGTGGGGACATTTATCTGGTCGAACGTGGCCGCTGCATCGGCGGCATACGTTTCTGCATGCGCGGCAATTGATCGAACAAGCGCGGCGCACGCCGGAGTGAACGGAACATCTGTCGACTCTATTCCCGCCCCGGCAAATTATTTTTAAAGAAATACTGAACCATGCTTATTACGGTTCGAAAGTTTGTAAAGCATCCCTTAACAGACGGAACGCGCCGGATCGGCTGCACGTCGCGGTGCAAAACCAGCACCGATTGCGGGCCTGCTGCACGCCGATGCAGCAAGCTCGCAGCGAGCGATCAGACCGCTACCGCGCGCTTCTCGTCCGTTTATGTCCTTTCAATCAAAAACAGCAATCCGCGCCTGCCATTCGCGCCAACTATTAACCCCGCACAGCCAGCCCCTCAATTTCGGCTCAAAAATCGCTCAAAACAGGTCCAAACTTGGCATACATCGGCGTTTCTGGACATTTGCGAAGGCACTTCAATGCGATTAACGAAGATTCCGACCACGGTCGTAACGGGCTTTCTCGGCGCCGGCAAAACCACGCTCGTCAACCACATCCTCGACGCGACGCGGCCGATGCAGATCGGCATCGTGGTCAACGAGTTCGGCGAAGTGGGCATCGACGGCGAACTGATCGCCGCCGAAGAAGAAGCGGTCATCGAGATCAACAACGGCTGCGTATGCTGCACGGTGCGCACCGATCTGGTCGCGAGCGTGCGCGATCTGCTGGCCCGCTTCGGCGACCGGCTCGAGCGGCTGATCGTCGAGACCTCCGGTCTTGCCGATCCGGCACCGGTTCTGCAAACCTTCCTCGCGGACCCGGACGTGCGCGCGCGGGTCGAACTGGAATCGGTGGTCGCCGTGATCGACGCGCTGCACGCCGCTGCGCAGCTCGAAGACGACATCGCCCGCGAACAGGTGGTGTTTGCCGATCGCATCGTGATCAACAAGACGGACGTCGCCGGCGCCGATACCGTTACTGCGCTGGTCGAACGGATCCGCCAGCTGAACCCCACCGCGCAGCTCGACTTCACGAATCACTCGGCAGTCGCCGTCGATGCGCTGCTCGGCGTGCGCAGTTTTTCGCTGGACAATCTGCTCGCCGTCGAACCCGATCTGCTCGACGAAGCCGCTCACGACCACGAGCACGACGACACGATCGCTTCGTGCGCCTTCGTGCTGCCCGGCGCGCTCGACGCGCAGCGCTTCAATCAATGGGTGAACCAGCTCGTGCAGACGCACGGCCAGCAGCTGCTGCGCATGAAGGGCGTGCTGAACATGCACGACGAAGCACGGCGCCTGCATTTCCACAGCGTGCACATGCTGCTCGATACCCGATTCGGCAAGGCATGGACGCGCGACGAAGCGCGCGAAACCCGCTTCGTGATGATCGGCCGCAACCTCGACGCCGCGCAGATGCGCGCCGGTCTGCTCAGTTGCATGCATTGACTAACAGCCCCTACTTTTCGCGGAGCGAATCGTGAAACTAGCGCACCATCTCGGCGGCATCGAAAATCTCGGCCCGGTCAACACGGATACGCGAGTATTCGTCGAGCCGTGGGAGCAACGCATCTTCGGCATTCACACGGTGATGATGGCCGAAAGCGCGCATCTGTCCGCAGCTGGCCACGCGTATCCAGTCGACACGCTGCCCACCGCGTTCAAAAACGACTGGACGTGGGCATCGCTGCGCACCGGCGCGGAAGACATGAATCCGTTCGAGTACTTCAAGTTCCGCTACTACGAGAAGTGGCTCGGCGGCATTGCGCAGTTCTTCGTCGATCAGGGCTACATCACCGCCGAAGAGCTTGCGCAGAAAACCGCGCAGTTTCGTGCCGATCCGCAGGCCGCGCTGCCGGAGCGTCCGAACCCCGCGTTGAGCGAACAGGTGAACGCCTATCTGCAGAACGGCGACTCGCCGCATCACGAAACCGACGCGACGCCACGCTTCGCCGCCGGCGATACGGTATGCGTCGCCGATCCGCAAGCGGTCGACCATACGCGGCTACCAGGCTATCTGCGCAACCGGCGCGGCGTAGTCGATTGCGTATACCCCGGCCAATACTCGTATTTCGTGTCGACCGGTGTCGACGGCATCGGGCAGGCGATGCCGGTCTACCGCGTCGCATTCGACGCGGCCGATATCTGGGGCCCCGGCAAGAGCGAGCCGAACACGACGATCTACGCCGACCTGTTTGAAGCCTACGTGCAGCCCGCGAACTGACCCACGAGAGAGACAAGCGATGAGCAATCTGTTCGAATTTCCGGAAGACCGCGAAGCGTCGAGCGCGGCTAAAGTACGCGCGCTCGAAGCGCTGCTGATCGAAAAGGGCGTGATCGGCAGCGATTCGGTCGACGCGGTGCTCAAACACTTCGAGACGATGGCCGGTCCGTTCAACGGCGCGAAGATCGTTGCGCACGCATGGGTCGACCCGGCCTACCGGCAACGCCTGCTCGACGACACGCCGAAGGCGATTGCGGAACTGTCGCTGCCGCTCGGCATGGCTGGCGCGGAAGGCGAGCATATGGCCGCGGTGGCCAACGACGAGCATGTGCACAACCTGATCATTTGCACGCTGTGCTCATGCTATCCGTGGCCGGTACTCGGCTTGCCGCCGTACTGGTACAAGGATCCGGTATTTCGCGCGCGCGGCGTGCGCGAACCGCGCGCGGTGCTGCAGGAATTCGGCGTCACGGTGCCGCCGGACAAGGAGGTCAAGGTGTGGGACAGCAGCGCGCAGATACGCTGGTTCGTGGTTCCCGAGCGGCCCGCCAACACCGAGCATCTGAACGAAGCCGAACTCGCCGCACTGGTAACGCCCGAATCGATGATGGGCGTCGCACTGGTTGCCGCACCCACTGCCTGACGGAGCGCGCGATGTTTACCCGCTTCGAGGAATATGCGGCCGCGTCGATGCTCGGCGCGCCGGATTCGCCGCCGCGAGTCGACGGCAAATTGCTGTTTACGAACCGCTGGGAGCGCGACGTATTCGGACTCGCGTTGTCGCTCGCCAAGGCCGGATGCTTCGAATGGGAAGATTTTCGCCAGAGCCTGATCGCATCGATCGCGCGCTGGGAAGCCGCCGATTGCGCAGACCAGCCGCGCTGGGATTACTACGAGCGCTTTCTCGAAGCGCTATTCGACGTGATCGAAGCGCACGGCGTGCTGACGCGCAGCGAACTCGCCGGTGTCATCAAGGCACGCTTGCCGGCCGCCGACCATACCGTCACACGCTGATTTACCCAACGTCTCCAACCGCACATCCACCGTAAAAAACGCAGGGAGGTACTCAATGAACGAAGCTTTGAACCATCCGCTACCCGGAATCGCGCCGATACCGCTGCGTGAACTGCTGCCATGGGCACTGTTCGGCGGCCTACTGATGCTGTTCGTGCTGTACTTCGTCGGCGCGGAACAAGGCGCCACTTCGCTGGTGCCCGGCATGTACGTGCATGAGTTCGTGCACGACGGCCGGCACCTGCTGGGCTTCCCATGTCACTGATGCGGTGCCGCCCGCGCCGTGCCGCCGCGGCCGTTTCATCACGCGCAGCGGATGCGGGCCACATCGCAACGATGGCAAGACCCCCCTTCATTGGCGAGCTTCCGATGATGCCGTATAAACTATCTGCGGCTGGGACGTTCGCACCGCGACGCGTGTCCTGCCGCGTATTTGGAGGCGCGCGATGAAACGCATCAAGATCGGCATGGTAGTGTTCCCAGGTTTTCAGCTGCTCGATATAGCAGGGCCGCGGGACGCTTTTGCCGAAGTCAAGGTTCTCAGCAACGGAGAATCCGACTATGAAATCATGACGATCGGTACGACGCGTGGCAGCGTGCAGTCGTCGAGCGGGCTCACGACGTTGCCGGACCGCACGATCTTCGACATGTGCCCTGAGTTCGACACGGTCATCGTGCCGGGCGGCCTCGGCATTTTCGACGCATACGACGACCCCGCGCTGGGCGGCTGGCTCAAAGAGCAGCAAAAGCGCTGCCGTCGCATATCGGCTATTTGCAACGGCCTGTTCGCGCTCGGCGCGGCGGGCCTGCTCGATGGCCGCGTGGTAACCACACATTGGATGGACGTGCCGCGTCTTTCTGCCACGTTCCCGAAGGCGAAGATCGAGGCCGACCATATCTTTGTGCGTGACGGCAACATCTTCACGACGGCCGGCGTCACCGCGGGCATCGACCTCGCGCTGGCGATGATCGAAGACGACTTCGGCCGGCAAATGGCGCTCGACGTCGCGAAGTATCTGGTGGTGTATCTGCGCCGCGCCGGCGGTCAGTCGCAGTTCAGCCCGCTGCTCGATGCGCTCGCTTCGCCGGGCTCGCAGATGGTCACGTTGCAGCAATACATGCTCGACAACCTGAGCGCGGAGCACACGGTCGCCTCGCTCGCGGCGCGCGTGCATATGAGCGCGCGCAACCTGTCGCGCACTTTCATGAAGGAATGCAGCACCACGCCGATGACGTTCCTGAATAACGCGCGCATCGATGCAGCGCGACGCTATCTCGAGGGCACCGATCTGACGCTGCGCGAAATCGCGCAACGCTGCGGTTTCGACGATACCGACGGCTTCCGGCGCGCATTCAACCGGCGTTTGCAGATCAATCCGGCGGACTACCGCGATCGTTTCCGCTCGAACAGCCTCACGCACGACCACATCGCGCCGACGCAGCACGGCGCGCTCGACGTCGATGACGGCGCGCGGATCGTGCGGCGTTTGACATCGGTGTCGTGAGTTTTTCGGCAGGCGCCATTGCAACGCGGCACGGCGGCGCGCTGCAGCCGCACCAGTCGTTCAGCTGTTATGCGTTGAAGTCCGTCGAGCGGGACACCTGCTCCCACGCCGCAACTTCGTCACGCATCGCATCGAGCTTTTCATTGACGAGCTTCAGCGCGTCGGACCCCAGCACCAGATGCACCGGCGGATGCTCCATGTCCACCAGTTGCAGCAGCACCTGCGCAGCCTTGGCCGGATCGCCGGCCTGGCGGCCGCTCTTGGCTTCGCGCGCGGCACGCACCGGATCGAATAGCGCGTCATAGTCCGGGATGCTGCGCGCACTGCGCACCATCGAACGGCCCGCCCAATCGGTGCGAAACGAGCCGGGCGCGACCGCGGTCACATGCACGTTGAACTGCGCGACTTCCTTGGCGAGCACCTCCGAAATGCCCTCCAGCGCGAACTTGCTGCCGCAGTAATAGGCAATGCCCGGCAGCGTGATGAAGCCGCCCATCGACGTGATGTTGACGATGTGCCCGTGGCGCCGCACACGCATCGACGGCAGCACCGCCTTGGTCACCGCCACCGCGCCGAAAACGTTGACATCGAACTGCCGGCGCATCTCGGTGAGCGGCGACTCTTCGAGTGTGCCTTCGTGGCCGTAACCCGCGTTGTTGATCAGCACGTCGACCGGGCCGTGCTCCGCCAGCGCGTTCGCGATCACCGGCTCGACCCGCTCGAAATCCGCGACGTCGAGTTCTACCGCATGCGCGCGGCCTGGCGCGAGTTGTTCGAACGCGGCGCGTGCATCGGGCTTGCGTATGGTGCCGATCACCGTGTGCCCGGCATCGAGCGCAGCCTGCGCGAATGCACGGCCAAAACCGGAACTGACGCCGGTAATCAAAAACGTCTTGAATGCGGACTGTGCCATCGGTTTTCTCCTTTCTGTCAGACATTTGACGCCGCAACGATGCAGCGCCTACCGAAGCGAATCTTAAGGATAGCTGCGAGCCTGGCCAATGCGAGTTCTTCTGTTTTGATTGCCTGATCCTATGAACGCGTAGATTTCCGCGCGTATCGATGGCACATTGGTATCCGCGATCGATACCCATTGAATGCCCGTGACGAATCCGCCCGACGACTCAACCCCCGTACGCCGCCGCATGGTGAAACTGCTTGCCGCGCTCGCACCGCTCGAAGGCTACAACCTCACCGCGCTGCCCGACGTGCGCCTGTTGCGCTCGAACCGGCCGCTTAGCCGTACGCCGGTGCTCTACGACCCCGGCATCGTCATCGTGTGTCAGGGCCGCAAGCGCGGCATGCTCGGCAAGCAGGTCTATCTGTACGACGAGCAGCATTATCTGGCCGTCAGCGTGCCGGTGCCGTTCACGATGGAAACCGATGCAAGCGCGGACAAGCCCTTGCTCGCGATCTATCTGCGGCTCGATTTCGGCGTCGCCGCCGAGCTGCTGCTGCAGCTCGACGAGTTGGGCGTGCAAGCGGACGCCGAGCCGCGCGGCATGCTGTCCACCCCGCTCGACGAGCGATTGAGCCTTTCCGTGCTGCGTTTTCTCGAAGCGATCAGCGACCCGGTCGCGGCGCCGGTGCTCGGCCCCGCACTGGTGCGCGAAATCTATTTCCGCGTGCTGACCGGCGAACAGGGTCCGTCAATGCGCGCTGCGCTGACGAAGCAAGGCCAGTTCGGCAAGATCGCGCGGGCGCTGCGCAAGATTCACCAGTGCTTCGGCGAACCGCTCGACGTCGCACAACTGGCCGACGTGGCGGGCATGAGCATGCCGTCGTTTCATGCGCACTTCAAGGCAGTGACCGACACTTCGCCGATGCAGTATCTGAAATCGACGCGCCTGCATCAGGCGCGTCTGCTGATGCTGCGCAACCACGTCACCGCCGCGGTCGCGTCCGCGCAGGTAGGTTACGAAAGCACCTCGCAGTTCAGCCGCGAATTCAAACGGCTATTTGGCCTGAGCCCGATCGACGAAGTCGAGCGCATGCGCCGCAATTTCGCGCTGCCGGACCCGCTGCCAGGCGCGGAGTATGTGTCATCGCATTAGCGGCGACGCGACGCGCAGCCCTTGTCTGGCGTCGCGTGCCCCGCCCACGCTGCGATTGCGTCGCCGCTGTCATAGAATGAACGGCTGCAGATTGCCCGCTTAACCCGTGCGCATTGCACCGCCTCCCCGCTGCGATGCCGTTGATGGAGCCGATCGATGAACACTGCCGCGGCACAACCCCATGCCGGCCTGCGCGAAATCTGGCTGATTCGCCATGGCGAAACCGAGTGGAGCCTGAGCGGCCAGCACACCGGCCGCACCGACATTCCGCTTACCGAACACGGCCGCGAACAGGCGCGCGCGCTGGTGCCCGTGCTCGGCGCGCTGCAGTTCGATACGGTGCTGTCGAGCCCGCTGTCGCGCGCGCTTGAAACCTGCCGGCTAGCGGGCCAAGGCGAGCACGTGCAGATCGAACCGCAGCTTCGCGAATGGGACTATGGCATCTACGAAGGGCGCAAGACGAAAGAGATCCGCACCAGCGACCCTGACTGGTCGGTGTGGAACTCACCGATTCCTGAAGGCGAAAATCTCGCGCAAATCGAAGCACGCGCCGGCGCGCTGATCGAACGGCTGCTGGCACTGCAGGGCCGCATTGCGCTGTTTTCGCATGCGCATTTTCTGCGCGTGCTGGCAGGCAGCTGGGTCGGTTCGGCTGCGATCGGCGCGCATCTGTATCTGGACACCGCGTCGGTCAGCATTCTCGGCTTCGACCGCGAAGATCGCGTGATCCGCCAGTGGAACAGTGCGCCGCCGGCCGCACGCTAACGCAGCGCCGTCGCGCGTGTAACAGCAGGGTGCGCTACCGCGACTAGCGCCGCGCCCGCGGTGCGCACTTCAACCGCTCGCGCGCAGCCTCGTCGGCCAGCCGATGCGCACCAGCGTGCCGTCCGGGTCCGACAACGCAAACTCATACATGCCCCACGGCTTGTGCTCGGGGCCGTGCTTTTCGATGACCTCGCCGGCAAACACCTGCGCGAGCCGATCGACTTCCTCCGTGTACAGATAGACGCCGAACGGATTGCGACCCGCCACCAGCCATCCGTCGACGGCGCGCGTCAGATGCAGATGGCCGCCCTGGCGATCGGCGAGGATCCGGTACGCGTCGTCCGCTTCGGCGGTAGCCGACCCATCTTCACTGGGCCGCGTGAACCCGAGCCGCCGATAGAACGCCTCCGACGCATCGAGATCGTTGCACGGGAGAATAGCGGTCAGTCTGTGCTGCGGTTCGTTCATGCAACCTCCTGCCGTGATGGCTTGCACTTCGCATGGCGGTGGGTGTCACCGCGATGACACATAGATTACCGAGTATTTCTCCTGCATTGCCGTCGGTCCCCTCGTTTGCAGCATGGCGTGGACGCTTGCAGCACGATCTCTCCACGCCTGTTCACTTCCCCCAAGGAGATATCGGTGTCCAAATCAAGCTCGCTGGCGTTGACGCTTATCGCGTCGCTGTTTGCCGTGTCGTCCGCTCATGCTACCGTCGATCTGATCGCCAAAGGTCAGTTGTCCGGCACCACCGGCGACCTGTCCCGCGAAACTGCCGCGCCGCTCGAAAACGGCGCGCCGGGCAACCTGTTCGGCGGCATCGGCTCGGCGATGACCTACGCCGGCTGCACGACCTTCATCGCGGTACCCGACCGCGGTCCGAATGCGATTCCGTTCAATCCGGCGATCGACGACACCGCTTCCTACATCAACCGCTTCCAGACGCTGAATCTGCAGCTGTCGAGCGCGCCGGCCGGCGCCGATCTGCCGTACGTGCTGACGCCGAAGCTGACCGCCACCACGCTGCTGCACACGTCCGATCATCTGGTGTACGGCAACGGCGCAGCAGCAGGCGTGCCGAACGGCGCACCGAAGCTGAACCAGACGCATCACACGAACTACTTCACGGGCCGCTCGGACAACTTCGACCCGACGCGCCACTCGACCAATCCGCTTGACGCACGTCTCGATCCGGAAAGCGTGCGCGTCAGCAACGACGGCCAGAGCGTGTACATTTCCGACGAGTACGGCCCGTACATCTATCAGTTCGATCGCAGCACCGGCCGCCGCATCGACGTGATCAAGGTGCCGGACAGCTTCGCGGTGACAACGCTGAGCCCGGTGGGCAACACAGAGATCAGCGACAACACCGTGGGCCGCGTCGCGAACAAGGGCATGGAAGGTCTCGCGATTTCGCCGGACGGCAAGACGCTGTTCGGCGCGATGCAAAGCCCGCTGCTGCAGGACGGCGGCACCAAGGGCGCGTACACGCGAATTTTGCGCATCGATCTGCGCACCGGCAAGACCCAACAATACGCGTATCCGTTGTCGAACATCGGAACGGACGCCAAGCCGAACTTCACGACGATCAGCGACGTAGTGGCCGTCAACGATCACGTGCTGCTGATGGACGAACGCGACGGCAAAGGTCTCGGCGACGATTCGACGGCCGCGTTCAAGAAGGTGTTCCGTATCGATCTCGCGGACGCGCAGGACGTGAGCCAGACCAGCGGCGCAGCAGGCCTCAAGCCGTATGCGGTGCAGAAGACGCTGTTTCTCGACGTGGTGGCGGTGTTGAGCGCGCACGGCCTCAACCCGAACGACATTCCGGCGAAGCTCGAAAGCCTGACCTTCGGACCGGACATCAAGATCGACGGCAAACGCAAGCACACGTTCCTGATCGCGAACGACAATGACTTCATCGGCACCGTGACCGACGACAACCATCCGAACGGCATCGCCAATCCGAACCAGTTCTTCGTGTTCGCGATGGATCCGAGCGATGTGCCGGGCTATGTGCCGCAGCAGCTGGCGCAACGCTTGAACGACTCCGGTTCGCATGGCAAAGGCGGCCAGTGCCGTTTCGTCAGCGACGCTGACGACGACCACGACGGTGGACATGGCGACCACGATCATGACGATCACGATCACGGCTCGCATCACGGCTTCTGAGCTTGATGGGTCGGCTTAGGCCGGCAGCAGGAAGGGCGGGTAACGGCGCCAGTGCGCCGTTACCCGCTGCGGCGTTTCGTTTCTTCGGCATCGCCACCGCGCAGTTTGCGTAGCGCGCTAACGCCGGTTTCGTAGCCAGCTGGCGAGATCGAGTTCCATGTATTTCGTGCCGGCCACCGGATTGAACACGTAAGCGGCAATCTGCCTGAAGCCCATCGCGTCATAGAGGCCTTGCGCGTCGTTCATGGTCGGCAGCGTATCGAGCCTGATGAAGTGATAGCCGGCCTGCGCGGCAGCCGTGCAGATGGCCTCGGCCAGCTGTCTGCCAAGACCGCGCCCACGCGCAGATGGCCGCACGTATAAGCGCTTCATTTCGCATGTGTTTGCGTCAAGCGCACGCATCGCGACGCAGCCCAGTTCAAGGCCCGCTTTATCGTCCGCTTTATCGTCCGCTTTGTCGCCCGTCTGGCGGCTGCCGTCATAAGCAAGCAGCACGCACCCCGCAGGCGCCGCATATTTACCCGGCAAACCCGCCAGTTCCTCCTCGAAGTTCTGGAAGCCGAGATCGACGCCGAGGCTCGCCGCGTACTCGCGAAAAATCGCGCGAACGGCATCGGCATCGTCGGGGAAGGCGGCTTCGTGAAGGTCTATCATCGCTGCCTCGTGAACGGAAGCATCGAGTGTAACGCGCGACCCGTGCGCCGCAACGGCGCAGCGGTGCGAACGCGCGTACACAATAGTCAGCAAAAAAAGCCGCAGCGCCTGTTACCGCGTCGAAATGACGATCGCCACGCGGCGGTTCTGCGCACGCCCTTCGGCCGTACTGTTATCCGCAACCGGGTCGCGCTCGCCCGCGCCGATCGCCTCGATGCCGTTGCGCTGCATACCCGCCGCTGCCAGCGCATCGGCCACCGCGTCGGCACGCTGCTGCGACAGGTGTTCGTTGTACGCGTCGGCACCGGTCGAATCGGTGTAGCCGTACACCCGCACCTGCGAAATGCCCACACCGGTCAGCGTATGCGCCACCCGCGTCACCACTTCCTGCGCTTGCGGCTTGATCGCAAAGCGGTCCGTATCGAACAGCACGCGATCGTTCAGACCGAACTCCCAACCCTCGTCAGTGTGTTTGAAGCCGGCGTCCTTCAGCGCGGCGATCTGCTTTTCGCTCAATCCGTGCTGCAGCGGTGCGCTCTGGCAGCCGGCCAGCGAGCTCAGCCCCACAAGGCAGCCCAGCAACAGCAAACAGATGCACCAGTTTCTCGCCGAATCCCCTAATCCCCGCTTTGCCAGCCATTTCACGTTGATTCCCCATTCGCCTTCGTTAAAACCATCTGCTCGATCGACTGCGCCACCGCAAGCGCCGTTACGGCGCATCTTCGGCGGCGCGCGCGGTGCGCTCGGCCTGGGCCACGCGCCACACGCCGGGCCCGGCCCGTTTTGCTTCGTACATCGCCGCGTCGGCGCTGCGCAACAGGCTCGACAAGCCGCGCGCATGCTGCGGATAAAACGCAATGCCGACGCTGACAGTGGTCGTCACCATGCGTCCATCCGGCAGCGCAATCGGCGCGCGCATCGCGTCGATCAGCGTCTGGGCGATGCGCGCCGCGTCCGCCACTTCGCGCACGCCGGGCAGCATCACGACGAACTCGTCGCCGCCCAGACGCGCCACCAGATCGCTCTTGCGCAGCGGCGCGCGCAGCCGCGCGGCCATCGACACCAGCACGGCGTCGCCGGCAGCGTGGCCGAGCGTGTCGTTGATGTCCTTGAAGCGGTCGCCGTCGATAAACAGCACGCCGACCGCCGTGCCCGACAGTTGCGCATCGGCGATCGCCTGTTCAAGCCGCATGTCGAAATAGGCGCGATTCGGCAATCCGGTCAACCCATCGTGGTTCGCCTGGTGCGCAAGGCTCGCGTTCTGCTCGCGCAGCGAATGCTGCCAGGTTTCGAATTCGTCGAGCAGCGCGTTGAAATCCTCGCCCAGCTCGTGCAATTCGGCGATCGGCGTAGGCTGCACGCGGCGGCCGAACACGCGGTCGCGGCGCACCGCGTGCGCGACATCGGCGAGCGCGCGCAACGGCGCTACGATGTCGCGATGCATATGCCGCGCGATCAGCGTGCCGATACCGAGAATGATCGCGAGGCACGCCAGCACACCGCCGCCGACACCGAGCACGAACAGGCTGAACTGATGGCCGCGCCCGCGCACTTCAAGCTGCCCGAGCACGGTGCCGTTGTGCATCACCGGCACGGTCACCGTCTTGCGCAGCGCGAGCTCGGACACGCGATGCAATAAACGCACGAGCGGTCCTTCGTCGGCGCGCTGCCAGACGACGAAGGCCTCGCCGCGCACGTCGGTCACCACGACCTGCGCGACGTCTTCGTGGTCCGCGATCATCGCAATCGCTTCCTGCGCGGCCACGCTGTCGTTGAACACTACCGCCGCTTCGACCGTATATGCCATCGAACGTGCCAGCAGCATCAGGTTGTCCGCTGCATACGAGCGCAGCACGATCCACGCAACGAGGATCAACGAGACGGCCGCCAGCGATACCGCCGAAAACGCGAGGCGCAAATACGTGCTCAGCAGCGCGCGCGCAAGCGAAGGACGGCGCGCACGCAACGCAAAGGGCACCGCGCGGGACTTATCGTCCACCGGCTTGTCGTCCACCGGCTTGTCGTCCCCCGGCGTTTCGACGCCCGGCGTTTCTGCGCGTGCGCGTGGCGCGCGAGTCGTCATGACGCTCCTCGTTTGTGTGCGAGCCCGAGCACGTTCGGGCTGACGCGCACACCGCTGCGCGCCACGCTATCCAGATTGATGTCGAACGTCACGCGCCCCGCGTCGTCGTTCAGGCAAAACATCGCGCCGAGTGTGCAGGTGCTGTCGTGTTCGCTGATCGTCAATACCGGATTGCCGGCAATCCGCGCGTTGATATGCGCGCGTTCGGCTTCCGACAGTTCCCCCAGATACAACGCGTCGCAGCTGTTGCCGATGCTCAGGTCGGCGGGCTGTACGGCGCGCGTCACCACCGGCGGCGCGCCCGGCGGTGATCCGCCGCCGGATGCGTCAAGCGTGAAGCGCGTCCGTCCGGTCACGCACAGCCGCACGTTGTCACGCGGTTGCGGCCAATGGGTATAGCTGATGATGCCCAACACGATGCGCCGTACCGCGGCCTCGTGTTCGGACGACGCGGCCTGCGCGTGCACGGGGCTCGCCAACATCAACGCAAGCACGCCGCTGGCCCACAGACTGGTTCTGCTAAACCGTCCTGCGCGCACGAGCGTCGCTTCAGTTACCGGTGCGTACTGGTTGGTCATGCGGTTGATCATGCGCAAGCCGCCGCGGCAAAAACACGGTTCGGAATTCGCGAGCCGCACGGGAAATGAATGTTCCGTCTGAAAAGCGGCTCATTATAGAAGGCGTTAAATCGCATAGGCTCGCCCAGGCGGAAAGCAAACGTTTGCATCGTGTATTAGCGTATCCGCCAAGCAACGTTATATGCCGCGCGCATTAATACGGTATTGCATGGCGCCGAATAGGCAATTAAAGCGCCGTTATCTGCAGCGGACTGCGGCGTTTTAAAACGGCTGATCACACGGGCCAAGCACGTGATGACGCAATCCGTTTGCAATATACGCGATAGCTCTTCGCAAGCCCAACGGGCGGCGTATGCGTTGACGGCTTCACGCTAGCGAAGGCTGCACGTATCCGCTCAGCAGCAACGCCACCTGTGCGGCGGCAAACAGCACGATCAGCAGTGCGCCGCACATCGCGAAGACGCGCTGGACCGTCTGTATGCGCGAACGAAAACGCGATGCGCGCAACAGCATACGGTTTACACCTAGCGCGCCAAGGCCGATCAGCGTGACAGTCACCGCGACGCCTGCGGCCATCGCCAGGCTGGCCGCCACGCCCACCAGCGGCATGCGTGCCGCTACCGCGGCCACCAGCACGAAGATCGCCCCGACGCAGGGCCGCACGCCGGCGGCAAGCCCCGTGCTGAAGATCTGCGAATACACCGGGCCACGTGCCGCGGCGAAACCCGCGCCGCTGCCGCGCGGGCGCAGTGACAGCTTTGCGCCAAGGTAGGCGGCTTCGGATGGCGTCGACTCGCTGGACAGGCGCGCCATCGCGCGCCGTGTCGGCACGAGCTCGACCGCGGTCGGATCGAAGCAGCAATCGGCTCGCGAAAACGCCGTCCACAAGGTCCAGCCGCCTGCGATACACAGCAGCACGTAGCTGACCACTTCAAGCGTTTCCGCCTGCGACAGTACGTTCGCGACGCCCGCTCGAGCAATCGATGCCGCGCCGATCACCAGCACGATCGCGCTCAACGCTTGCACCAGCGCAGTCCAGCCGCTCAACACGACCGCGTGCGTCACGCGTGCACGGCGCGAACCGAGCCAGGCGCCGATCACCAGTTTGCCGTGCCCCGGGCCGATCGCATGCAGCACGCCGTACGCAAACGACATCAACAGCAACGTGAGCCAGGTGCGCGGCGTGGCGTCGTTGCGCAGCCGTGCGGCCGCGTCTTCGATGCGCGCATTCAGCCGGCCTTGCCATACGATGCCCGCGGCCAGCACGGCGCGCACCGGCTCGGGCAGCGACAACGCGGGCGGCTTTGCCGGTGCGGCGGTTACCGCGGGCGTGACGTGCGCCGCCGCCGCGTTGGCGCCCGCCGCCTGAACCGGCCGCCCGAACACGTCCACGGCGGGCCCCGCCGCATGCGCCGCCGGTATCGCAAAGAAGAAACACAGCATGGCCAGTGCCGGCAGGCAAGTCAGGCTTATCAAAAGACGCGCGCGCTTCAACATGAAATAGCCGTCGCTTGAGGTACAACGATGCCGTTGAAAATTGGATGCGCACGATCCGAAAAAGGTTTGGACGTGCACGCGGATGCCGCACCGTCGAGGCTGACCGCATGCGCGGCATCCGGTTCGTAGTCGACGAAAAACGAGTCGTCCCAGATGCCCAGCGCGATCTGATGGCCGGTAACCTTGACGGGCTTCGCAAGTTTCAGCGTGAACGTGTACACCACCTTGCCTTGCTCGACCGATACGCGGAAATCGTCGGGATCGAGCACCTGCTGCGGCTGACCGTCGACGAACAGGTGCGTGAAGTACTGCGCTCCCGCCAGCGATGCAAACGCCTGCTCCCTGAAAATAGCGGTTTGCTTTGCATCGAGCACGCCGTTATTGGGCAACGCATCGACACCAACGAGCTGCACCGGAAAGCCCTCGGTAAAGCGCCAGCTTTCGTTGATCGCAGAGATCGACGTGCCCTGCATGCGCAGCTGCGCCGAGTACTTGATCCATACGTGCGGATGCGCGACTGCCGCGCCCGATGCGAACACGGCGGCAATCAGCAACGGCAATCGGATGGCATGCAGTAAACGGGCGATTTGCATGGTGCGCCTGCAAAAGCGTACGAAAGCGTACTGGACACGAGGCGCGCTATTCTCGCACGGGCCGCTTGCGTGCGGCATATCGAACGGTTGAAAATCGGCATGCGTGTCGAAATTGCACGCCGGCTGCCGCGCCTTTAAAAGCGCTTTAAAGCGTGGTGGCCAGCGCTTTAACCGGTTTGACTGGCGCCGCCTTGCCGTGCAGATATTCGATCAGGGATCCTGCCGGCATCGCCTTCGCGAACAGCCATCCCTGGCCATACTGCACGCCGCGCTGCTTCAGATAGTCGGCCTGCCAGACATGCTCGACGCCCTCCGCGACGATTTCGAGCCCCAATGCATGCGACATCGCGATGATATGTGGCGCAACGATACTCGAAGCAGCCTGCTGGTCGATCGTATCGATGAACGACTTGTCGATCTTCAGCACATCCACCTTCGAGTTCTGCAGATACGACAGGCTCGAATAACCGGTGCCGAAATCGTCGATATACACGGTATGGCCCGCGCTTCTGAATGCCGCAATCGTTTGCCGCGTCGCATCGGCGTCGAGGAAACTGCGCTCGGTCGCTTCGAGATGGATCTGCCGCGCTGGAATGCCGGTACCCGCAAGACGTGCCGCAAGCACCTGCAGAAAGCGGTCGGTTTGCAAATCGGCCGCGGCCAGATTGATCGACACGTGAAATCCAGGGCGCTCGCGCAACAGCGGCCCCAGCTCGTCGAGTGCCTTGTCCAGCACGAGGTCGGTCAGCGGCTGGATCAGGCCTTGCTCTTCGGCCATCGGCACGAATACGTCGGGCGAGATGTTCTTGCCGTCCAGCTTCCACCTGACCAGCGCCTCGACGCCGATGCATTCGTCGTCGGCCAGCCGAATGATTGGCTGGTACTGCACGTCGAGCTGCTCGCGGCGAATCGCGCGCTCGAGCAGCGCAGGCAGCGAAAGCTGCCGCGAAAGCAGCCGGAAAGCGAACCAGCCTGCGGCACCGCCGGCCAGCACACCGACCGAAAGCCAACCGGCCAGCAGCTTCTTCCAGCCGGCCAGCAAGCTGCGGCGCGGTGCCTTGACAACCACCCCGAGCGGCCGCGAGGTGGAATGCGCGACCGCATACAGCCAATGTTTGCTATCGACCTTGCCCGCATGCTTCCATGCGTCGAGCAGTTCGTGGCCGTCGGCGCCCGGCGACATCGCGAACAGCGTGCCGGTTTCCGTATTGACCGCGGCAATCGGCCGTCCTTCCTGATCGATCACGTCGACGTACGACTGCGGATCGATCGAAACGTATTGGCCGTCGCGGCCGACCAGGATGTCGTCGCGCGGCGTATCGAGCGGGTTCTTTTGATGAAACCAGAACTGGTAGCCGTCGCGGCTTTGCCAGTCCGCCGGCGGCAACGCGAGGCCGCGCATCCGCGCGTCGCCGAGCAGCGCGGAACACACATATTTGCCGTGGCTGAATACCCCGGCATCCTGGATATAACGGTAATCGAAGCTGATGCGGCGCAATTCGTCGAGATAGACCGGCGTGCACGCATCGCCGGGAATGCGGTCGATATCGCCAATTGCGCCGATTGCCTGATACGTGACCAGTTCGGCGCGAATCAGCGCTTTCGCCGCGAAGGCTTTCAGATCGTTCTGTTCGCGCCGGACCGCATCGCGATTCGCCACATAAACGCTTGTCAGCACCGGCGCCAGTGTCGCAATGCATGCAATCGCTATGGACGTCGAAATCGTCGATAAACGGCCCATGAAGCTACCCCTTGCAACCTGTTAGCCGAACTGGCGTTTTTGCTTATATGTCGGTGCGGGAAGCTTTTTTTGCGGTTCTAATCGCGCCGAGTCTCGCGATCATCATATATCTCCATGACAGTAGAGAACTGATCAATAAAGATTTCAGTGTGTGCGCACGCCGGTGCACGGCGCAAACGCGCCTGTAAACAAAGCATTCTGGCCGCGCGACTCGACGCGCAAGCGTTTGCGTCGGCGGCAGCATGAGCTAAGCCGATACACCACGACATCGTGCATTTCCGACACGCGATACGTTAGCAGCGCATCGCGACGCGCAAATATGGATGATGCTTCGCCTAGCCCTGCGCGTTTTCCGCCTTTTCTTTCTGGCGCTTGCGGTGCGCAGCTACCTTGGCGCGGTTTCCGCAGATTGCCATGCTGCACCACCTGCGCGCGTGGCCGCGTGTGTGATCGGCAAACATCAATGTGCAAGCCGGGCCCTCACATGCTTTCACATGCGTAAAGTCCTCGTCGCAAACCAGCCTCGCCAGAATCTCCGCGATCGGCAGCAGCAGCGATTCCGCCGAATGCCAACGGCGCTTTTTTTGCAGCTCGAAAAATGGGCTCGCACCGTCCGTCTTTGCCACCACTTCGTTGAAGCTCTCGTCGCGCGCCAGCAGTTGCTGCACCGGCGCCAGTTCGGCCAGCGCGGCCGCACTCAGCGGTTTGCCGCGATGCTGTTTGACGAAACCGCGAAACCACTCGCGCAGCTCGCGCGCCTGTGCGGCAACCGCATCCAGTTGACCGGGCGTCGCGTTCGCACGCATCTCGTCGAGTACTTCCGCCGGCACCAGCCGGGCCTGCGCAAGCCACGACAGCAGGCCTTCGCCGCTGTCGATCCAGTCGACCGGCACGTCCACCGGCGTCGCGACCGAGTTCAGGAAATCCAGTCCCGGCGCGTCCGCAATAAAGATCGCCGGCATCGGTTGGTAATCCATTTCAATCGACCTCGCATC
>DATLOW010000261.1:0-18132 GCA_035536055.1 Paraburkholderia sp.
CGCCGGGTGGCAATGCCATACGGTGGCCCGCGCCGTTCGATCGCAATCGGCAGCACCGCGACCAGTCCATGTTCCGCAAAGTACTGCGCCACCTTCAGCGGCATCAGCGCGATCGTGCCGGGCCCCGAGCGCAGCAGCGAAAGCGTCGCGAAGGTCGACGAAGTTTCGATCGCATAACGCGGAAACGGCACCTGTGCGTCGTCGAATAGTTGTTCGAGCAACGAGCGCATCGGCAGGGTGGCTTGCGGCACGATCCACGGATTGGCCGCGAGCTCCGCAAGTGCGACGGTGCGCGCCTGCGCCAGCGCATCGGCGCCGTCTACCACGAGGCATACCTGTTCGACTTCGAGTGGTACGAAATCGTAAGCTTCCGGATGCACGCTGACATTCGGCCTGCCGATCACCAGATCGAGCAGCCGCTGATCGAGCATCGACAGCAGGCGCGCGCTGTTGTCTTCCCACACTTCCACCGAAATATCCGGCTGCACCTCGCGCAGCGCTTTCAGGATCGGCGTCAGCCACACGGGCACCGAGCCCATTACCGCACCGATCGCCAGCGTGCCGCCGCCGCCACGCATGATGGCCGCGAGCTCGTCGCGCAGCGCCGCAAGCTCCGAGCGCAGCGCGCGCGCATGGCGGATCACGCAGCGCCCCAGTTCGTTCGCAACGATGCCGCGCGGCGAGCGCGCAAACAGCTCGGCGCCGAACATCGCCTCGATTTCGCGCAGCGACTTGGTCATCGCCGGCTGCGACAGCGACACCTGTTGCGCGGCCTTGCGCAGCGAACCGTGGTCGTCGAGCGCAATCAGCAGCGCGACGTGGCTGCCGCGCAGTCTCCTCAAGATCGCATCGATACTGGTTATCACCGATATAACTCCAAGGTCTCACCTGATCGGAAGGTTTCATTATCTGTGCGCTGCGGCCGGCTCCTACACTCGTGCTGTCGATACCCCGGCAGCGAAGCGGCCCGGCCGCGCGGTGCGGACGCCCGGCCGATCATAGCCGGAAGCGGACGCGGCGCGAATGCCGCGCTGCACCAGCCGAGCGTCAGAGCCTGCTGCAGCGCGTCGCGCGAGCCGCACGCATTCGTCAGCAACGCAGGCGCGAAGCCCTCTCGCAGCAGCGCCTGCCCTTGGAGAGAGGCAAATTTGAAAAGAATCGGCATCGATGTCGGCGGCACCTTTACCGACGTCGTGATGGTGGACGACGAAACGGGGCGCATCTGGTCGACCAAGGTGCCGACCACGCCGAAAGACCGCGTGCTCGGCACGGTCGACGGCTTCCGCAGGATTCTCGAACTGTCGGGTACCGCGAGCGCTGACGTGTCGTTCCTCGGCCACGGCACGACGATGGCGACCAATATGGTGGTGGAAGGCACCGGGGCCAAAACGGCGCTGATCACCACGCGTGGCTTTCGCGACATTCTGGAATTGCGGCGCGTATCGCGCCACGATCGCGCGGATCTTTACGATCTGCTGTTCGACAACCCGCGTCCGCTGGTCGAACGCCGCTGGCGGCTCGAAGTGACCGAGCGCGTACGCCATGACGGACAGGTGCTGACCGCGCTCGATCATGCGGAGCTCGAACTGCTCGCCGAGCGGATTCGCGAGTCCGATATCGAAGCGGTGGCGGTGTGCCTGCTGCATGCGCACGTCAATCCGCAGCACGAGCGCGACGCCGTGGACGTGCTGCGCCGCCTGCTGCCGGACCGCTTCGTTTGTGCATCGCATCAGGTGAACCCCGAGGCGATGGAATACGAGCGCGCCAGCTCAACGGTGATCAACGCGATGCTCGGCCCGGTGTGCGGCCGCTATATCGGACGCCTCGTCGATGCGCTGGCGCGGCTCGGCTTTGCCGGCAAGTTCCTGTTCATGCAATCGAACGGCGGTCTTGCCAGCCCCGCGATGGTCGCGGACCGGCCGATCGTGCTGCTCGAATCCGGTCCGGCCGGCGGCGTCAGCGCGGCGATCCGCAATTGCGAAAAGAGCGAGCTGCGCAACGCGATTCTCGGCGATATGGGCGGCACCACCTTCGATGTGTCGCTGATCCGCGAATTCCGTCCGGAGCTGCGCAACAAGAGCCTGCTGCACACGTACACGGTGCGCTCGCCGAGCATCGACATCGATTCGGTCGGCGCGGGCGGCGGCTCGATCGTGTGGATCGACGCGGGCGGCGGCGTGCGCATCGGACCCGAAAGCGCAGGTGCCGATCCGGGGCCAGCATGTTATGGGCGCGGCGGTACGCGGCCGACGGTCACCGATTGCAACCTGGTGCTCGGTTATATCGATCCGGACAACTTCCTTGGCGGCGAATTCAAGCTCGATGCCAAGGCTGCATGGCGCGTGGTCGACGAAGCCATCGCCAAGCCGCTCGGCATCGGCGTGCCGGAAGCGGCGCAGGTGGTGCGCTCGGTGGCCAATGCGCTGATGGCGCAGGCGATCCGCATCATGACCGTCGAGCGCGGTTACGATCCGCGCGAGTTCTCGTATATCTGTTACGGCGGCGCAGGGCCGGTGCATGCGGTCGACCTGGCGCAGGAGATGGGGATTCGCCGCGTGGTGATTCCGCCGCTGCCGGGCCTGTTCAGCGCGTTCGGCATGACGGTGGCCGATCAGCAGTACGACTATCAGAGCCCGCTCGAATCCGATCTCGCGAAGCTCGACGACGCGACGCTAAACGGCGCGCTCGACGCGTTGCTCGCGCAAGGCACCGACGAGTTGCGCCGGCACGGTGTCGATCCGCGCAGCGCGAAAGCGGTGCGGCTTGCCGATTGCCGCTATGCGGGCCAGCCGGACGTGATGACCGTGCCGGTGCAGGACGGCGAGCACGGTGTGTGTGCGGCGCTCGCGGAAACTTTCGAAGCCGCGCACCTGCGGCAATGGAATTTCGTCAGCAAGGACAAGCCGATCGTAATCGCAAACGTGCGGCTGCAACTGGTCACGTCGACCGGCTGGCGCGGCGGCGTCGCGCAGCCCGAACAGCGCGCGGAACTGAAACCGGCGCGCATGCGCGACGTGTATTTCGACGGCGGCGTGCGTACGCTGCCGGTGTTCACGCGCGGCGAGATTCCCGTCGGCGCGGCGATCGAAGGGCCGGCGGTGATCGAAGAGCACAGCAGCTGCGCGGTGCTGAAGGACACGCACGTCGCGCGTGTCGACCCGGACCTCAACCTCGTCATCGAACTGGCAGCCTGATCTATGGATATCGTCACCTACGAAATCATCCGCAGTAGCCTGTTTGCGGTTGCGCGCGAAATGAAGATCGCGATGATGCGCACCGCCGGCAGCCCGTTGATGCATGCGAGCGGCGATTCGTCCGCCGCCATCTTCGACGCGGATATGCAACTGGTTGCGCAAGGCAACGACATTCCGACGATGCTCGGCTCGGCGGTGATGTCGACGCGCGTGTCGGTCGAAGCGGTCGGCCGCGACAACCTGCGGCCCGGCGACGTGATCGTCAGTAACGACGCCTATGTCGGCGGCGGCAATCATCAGCCGGACGTGCAGTTCACGCGGCCGGTGTTCGCGGACGGCAAGATCGTCGCGTTCGTGATGACGCGCGGCCACTGGACCGACATCGGCGGGCAGTCACCGGGCAGCTACACGGTCACGACGTGGGACGTGTTTGCCGAAGGCATCCGCATCCCGCCGGTGCTGCTGTACCGCAACGACGAACCGGTGCGCGACATGCTCGAACTGCTGACGCGCAACAGCCGCAACGCGCACGAGTTGCTGCTCGACATTCAGGCGCAGTATGCGGGCACCTTCGTCGGCGATCGGCGCATCGCGGAACTGGTGGCGCGCTACGGCGCGGACGCACTGCGCGACGTGATGAGCCAGAGTCTCGATCACTCGGAAAAGCTGATACGCGCGGAGATCGCGCGGATTCCGGACGGCGTGTACGAGGCCGAAGAGTATCTCGATCCGATCGAAGCGCCGGGCTGGAAACAGGAACGCCCGCTGCTGAAGGTGAAGATCACCAAGGCTGGCGATCATTTGACCTTCGACTACACCGGCACCGGCGCGCAGGTGCGCGGCGGCGTGAACTGTCCGTTATCGGTAACGTGCAACAGCACGTGGTTCACCGTCAAGGCACTGACCGACCCGGCAATTCCGATCAACCAGGGCTGCTACCGGCCGGTGACCATCATCGCGCCGGAAGGCAGCGTGCTGAATTGCCGCTATCCGGCCTCGGTAGTATCGGGCAATACCGAAACCTCGCCGCGCGTAATCGACCTGTTGTTGAAAGCGCTGGCGCCCGCGGTGCCGCAGCGTATCACCGGGCAGAGCAATTGCGCATCGTGCGCCGGCATTTTCAGCGGCCGCGATACCGATGCGGCGCGCCGGCAGCAAACCGGCCAGGAGTTCGTCACGATGCACGACGTGCACGCGGGCGGCATGGGCGCGCGCGCCGACAAGGACGGCGTGAACGGCATCCGCGTGTATGTCGGCAATGCGGGCAGCCAGTCGGTCGAGATGATCGAGCGCACGTCGCCGCTGGTCGTCGAGGAGTGGTCGCTGGTTACCGATAGCGGCGGCGCGGGCCGGCGCCGCGGTGGCTTGACGTCGCGCCGCGTGTATCGCGTCGAATACGACGAGGCGACCTTCACGGTTTCCGGCGAGCGCGGCCGTACGGCACCTGAAGGGCACTTCGGCGGTCTGCCGGGCACGCGCTTCCTGTGCAGTGTGCAGCGCGAGGACGGCAGCGAGCAGAAGGTGCCGGCCAAGGGAGGTCAGACCGTCGTATATCGCGGCGACCGCGTGACCGTGCAGCCGGCCGGCAGCGGCGGCTACGGCGATCCTTCGCTGCGCGAAGCCGAACGCGTGGCAGCGGATCTGGCCGACGGCTATATCAGCGAAGCCGCCGCGCAGCGCGATTACGGCTACGGAGAAGGCCTGCCGATGCACGAAGTCGAAGTTTCGCTGACCGTCGCGGTGACCACCGAATGAGCGATGCCGCCAACCTGAACTCACGTCCTTTGCCGCTCGACGGCGTATGCGTGGTCGAGATCGGCCACAGTCTGGCTGCGCCTTACGCGGGCATGATTCTCGGCTCGCTTGGCGCGCAGGTGATCAAGATCGAGAGCGCCGACGGCGGCGACTACGCGCGCGATTGGGGCCCGCCGTTTATCGATGGCGCGGCCGCGTTGTTTCATGCGGTGAATCACGGCAAGTCGAGCATCGCGATGTCGCTGTCCAATCCCGACGAAGCGCAGGCGTTGCGCGAGTTGATCCAGCGCCGCGCGGACGTCGTGCTGCAAAACCTGAAGGCGGGCGGCATCGACAAATACGGCCTCGGCGCGCAGCAGATGCTCGCGCTGAAGCCGTCGCTCGTTTACTGCAATCTGGGCGCGTTCGGTACCAGCGGGCCGTGGCGCGACAAGCCCGGCTACGATCCGCTTGCGCAGGCGCTGGCCGGGCTGATGAGTTTTCTCGGCGGACCGGGCGAGCCATTGAGCCGCATTCCGGTTTCGGTCAACGATATGGGCACCGGGCTGTGGGCCGCGATCGGTGTGCTGGCGGCATTGTTCCGCCGGCAGGCGACGGGCGCGGGTGAAATCGTCGGCGTGTCGTTGTACGAGACCGCCGTCAGCTGGGCCGGCATCCAGATCGCCGATTACCTGGCGTCGGGCGTGCTGCCGGGCCGCTGGGGTTCCGGCACGGCCGCCATCGTGCCGCACCAGGCGTTCGAATGCGCGGACGGCACGATCATGGTGGCAGCGGGCAACGACCGGCTATTCCGCCGCCTGTGCGATGTGCTCGACATCGCGGCGCTGGCCGACGATCCGCGCTTCGTGACCAATGGCGCGCGCGTCGACCACCGCGTCGCGCTGATCGAACTGCTGCAACAGGCGTTCGGCCGGCACGGCACCGCGCACTGGCTCGCCGCGCTCGACGCCGCAGGGATTCCGTGCGGCCCGATCCAGACTATCGACCAGGTAGTCGCACATGAGCAGACCAAGGCGCTCGACATCCTGCGCACCACCGACGACGGCGCCGCGACCTTTGTCGGCCTGCCAGTGTCGTTCGGCGGCGTGCGGCCTGCGCATACCGGCTGCACGCCGAAACTCGGCGAACACAACCATCTGCTGGCGAAGACGCCATTGGAGACACCTTGAAGATTGCCTCGCATCTCGGTGCGGAACCGCTCACCACGCTACGCCTCGAAGAAATCGACCAGCAGATTCTGGTCGTCACGCTGAACCGGCCGGAAGTGTCGAATGCGATCAGCACGACAATGGGCCAGGAGCTGATCCGCCTGTTCGGCGTGCTCGAAGCGGACCCCACCGCGTATCGCTGCGTGATTCTGACCGGTGCCGGCGAACGTGCGTTTTGCGGCGGCGCCGACCTGAAACAGCGCGAAGGAATGAGCGACGAGCAGTTCGGCGTGCAGCACTATCTGTTCGAGCGGATGAATCGCGCGCTGACGTATTGCCCGCTGCCGCTGATCGGTGCGGCGAACGGTTCGGCAGTGGCAGGCGGCCTCGAATTGCTGCTGGCCTGCGATTTTGCGTATGCCGCCCGTAGTGCGGTGTTCGGCTTCACCGAAGTGAAGCGCGGCATCATGCCGGGCGGCGGCGGCACACAGCAACTGCCGCGCACGATCGGCGCACGGCGCGCGAAGGAACTGATTTTCCGCGGCGCGCGCTTTAGCGCCGAAGAGGCACTGGCGTGGGGCGTCGTGAATAAGCTGTGCGCGCCGGACCGTGTGCTGGCCGAAGCGATCGAAGCGGCACGCGACATTTGCACGAGCGCGCCGCTTTCGGTGGCGCAAGCGAAAAAAGCGATCGACCTCGGCATGCAGGGCGATCTGCGCACTGGGCTTTATCTGGAGATCGAGGCGTATAACCGGCTGATTCCGACTGAGGACCGGCTGGAAGGCATCAGCGCTTACAACGAGAAACGGCAGCCTGCGTTCAAGGGCAAATAGCCGCTGGCATCATGTGGCACGAAGCATCCCTGTGGCAAGAAGCAGCACGCAGCACCACGCAGTACCACGCAGCACCATGATCGGCCGGCGCTGACCGGCCGACGGGACATGACCGGTCAAAACCGGAGGAGACATCGATGACCCCAAGCACTGGCAGCATCGACGTGCCGCAGGCGGAGAGGACATACGGCAAGATCACGCGCCGGCTGATTCCGTTTCTGTTTCTGTGCTACGTGTTCGCTTTTCTGGATCGCATCAATATCGGCATCGCGCAGCTCGACATGAAGCACGACGTCGGCTTCAGCGATCTGACCTATAGCATCGGCGCGGGCATCTTCTTTCTCGGCTACGTGCTGATGGAAGTGCCGAGCAACCTGCTGCTCGCGCGCATCGGCGTGAAGCGCACGTTCTCGCGGATCATGATTCTGTGGGGCATCATCGCGGCCGGCACCGCATTTGTGACGATGCCGTCGCATCTGTACACGGTGCGGTTTCTGCTCGGGCTCGCCGAGGCAGGGCTTTACCCCGGTGTGATTTTTTATCTGACGCGCTGGTACCCGGTCGAGCGCCGCGCCAAGGTGATTGCGATTTTTACCTGTGCGACCGGTATTGCGGGTTTGTTCGGCGGGCCGCTGTCGGGCGCGCTGATGACGTATTTCAACGGCGTTTATGGCTTGCATGGCTGGCAATGGATGTTCATCGTGCAAGGGTTGCCGGCCAGCGTGCTCGGTGTGATCGCGTTTTTCTATCTCGACGACGGTCCGCAGCAGGCGCAGTGGCTGAGCGACGTCGACAAGGAGACCGTGCTCAACGATTTGCATCGCAGCTCGGGCGTCAGCGCCACGCACGCGGAACACACGTTTGGCCGTGCCGCGTCGGATTTCCGCGTGTACGTGATGGGCTTCGTGTGGTTTACGCAGATCGCCGGTGTGTTCGCGATTGGCTTCTGGTTGCCGACGTTGATCAAGGGAGCTGGCGTGGCGAGTGCGCTGGCAGTGGGGTGCTATTCGGCGATTCCGTATTTCGTCAGCTGGGTCGCGCTGGTGATGCTGAACCGTAACTCGGACCGCACGATGGAGCGGCGCTGGCATTGCGCGATCGCGATGCTGTGCGGCGCGGCGGGGCTGGTGGCGGCGGGTTTTACGGGCGGCAATCTGGTGCTTTCGCTGGTGGCGCTTTCGGTCGCGACGGCGGGCATTCTGGCGCCGAATCCGTTGATCTGGGCGATTTCGACCGACTATGTGCGCGGCAGCGGCGCGGCGGGCGGCGTGGCGATTATCAATTGCGTCGGGCTACTGGGCGGGTTTGTGAGTCCGATGATTATCGGGTCGGTGAAGACGTGGACTAACAGTATGGCGGGCGGTTTGGGCGCAATTGCGGTGCTGATGGTGCTGGGTGCGATTGCGGCGATTGTGCTGGCACCGGCGACGTCGTCGTCGGCGGCTCAAGCGGACGATGCACAAGGCGCGGCCGACGGTGGCGGCAGGGCGGTTGCGGTGGATGCGACGCTGTAGCGGATAGCCGGCGCGCCGTTGGTGTCGAAGCCGCGTGCGCGGAAACACGCGGCGCAACGAAAGGAATTTTCAGATGACGACTGACAATGCAGTGCAGATCCGCGAGGTCGGGCTGCGCGACGGACTGCAGATGGTGCAGACGATCCTGACCAGTGCGCAAAAGCTCGAATGGTGCCGGCGCATGGTCGATGCGGGCGTGACCGATATCGAAGTGACGTCGTTCGTGCCGCCGAAAGTGGTGCCGCAATTCGCGGATGCGGCCGAGGTCGCGCAAGGCGCGCTGGCGATACAAGGACTGCATGCGGCGGCGCTGGTGCCGAATCTGAAGGGCGCGCAGCGCGCGTTCGACGTGGGCTTGCGCAAGGTGCATTACGTGCTGTCGGCGAGCAACGAGCACAACCTGAAGAATGTACGGCGCAGTACGGCGGAATCGGTCGAGGATTTTGTACGTATCGTTGCGGCGCGCGACGAAAGCGCTGACGCAGGGGTGCGTGGTGTCGCGCTCGGTGCGGGTATCGCGACCGCGTTCGGCTGCACGATCGCCGGTACGGTGGACGAGGGCATCGTGCTGGGACTCGTAGAGACGCTGCTACAGGCAGGCGCGGATGAGATCACGATTGCGGATACGGTTGGCTATGCGAACCCTGGTCAGGTGCGGGCGCTGATGCGTGAAGTGTGTGCGCTGGCCGGCGATGTGCCGGTGGCGTGCCATTTTCACGATACGCGTGGTCTTGGACTTGCAAATGTGGTGGCGGCGCTCGATGCCGGGGTGCGACGCTTCGATGCTTCGCTAGGCGGGCTCGGCGGTTGTCCGTTTGCGCCGAATGCCACCGGCAATATCAATACTGAAGATACGGTGTTCCTGCTTGAAGCGGAGGGGATGCGGACGGGGGTTGATATCGGCAGGTTGCTGGCTATGCGTGATCAGCTGGCGATGTGGCTGCCGGGTGAGCCGTTTACCGGCGCGATTGCGCGGGCGGGGTTGCCGAAGACTTTTGGGCGGCAGGTGCATGCGGTTGCGGCTTGACGCGTGAGTGATGCAGTTCCGCGAAGCCGATGCGATTCTTCTATCGCGACACGTACGAATCCATAGGAATCGAGCTTTTCGCTGCAATAGGAATAAGTGGAGTCCGCTAAGGTGGACTTGCTTGGGCGGTTGACAATCGCAAGCTTACAGAATATGTTTTGTCCTCGGCCAACTGATGTTGGCCCATCGGCTAAGCGGGGCGCGACCCGAAGAGATGCGGCAGCGTAGCTGTGCAGTCTTGTAGGCTTAAGCCCCCACCTCTAGAAGGCCTCGCACTTGCGAGGCCTTTTTTCTGCACGACTTCAAATCTGCTTGGTTTTTCTGCCGGTCGTTTCATGATGTCCTGACGCAAGCCCCGCAAAGGTGGCTTCGCCGCACTACACCGCCCCGTCCGCCAACTCCTCCAGCAAATCCGTTAACAAATCCGGATGCAACACCATCGCATCATGCCCGCTCGCGATCTCCGCCCATTCCCAACCGCTCATCGCGCGAATCTTCTGCCGCACCGGCTCGAGCGTCGGATACGAAGGCTCCGCACAATGCACATACGTGCGCGGCAACCCATTGCCCAGCGGATGGCGCAGCTTGAGCGGCGTCTGATAAGTGGCTAGCGGATGCGGCGTCATCCGTCGGCGCACCCAGCCGGCCAGCGGATGATCTTCCGGAATCCCAGTGCCGCCAAGGCCCGGCACCGGCATCGCCAACGTCTGCCCGCTCTGCTTCACCGACTCGAGCCGTTCTTCCACCACATTGCGCGGCAACACATCCATCGCCGATTGCCCGCTTTCCACCAGCAAGCTGTCCAGAAAGATCAGCGAGCGCAGCCGGTGCGCATTGCGGTCCGCCACACCCGAAGCCACCAGCCCACCATAGCTATGTCCCACCAGCACCACGTTATCGAGCTCTTCCGCTTCGAGCAGGTTCTCGATATCCGCGATCGCGACGTCCAGCGACGTCACCGCCGCAAGCAGATGATGCCGCTCGCCCTGGCCGGTCAGCGTCGGTGCGAACACGCGGTGGCCGCGGGCGATCAGGCGTTCCACCACAAAGCGCCAGCACCAGCCGCCGTGCCACGCACCGTGCACCAGCACGAAGGTGTGACGTTGCCGCGCGCTCGCTGACCCGTTGGGGTTCGAAGTCTCCATGTGTTGTCGTGCTCCTTTTGCGTTTGCTCATCGGACCGGAAACTGCGGCGACCGTTCCGTTCGGGTAGACCGAAAACACTCGATACTGGCATGCTTCGCTTTCGCCTGGTCGAGCGAATTGTCATTGCTGACCGCAGCGCATCCGTTCATCATGCAACACGAATTTGCGCGCGGCCTTCATGTCTGTCATGCATTTGAAAGATAGTGCGCCGGCCGTCGTATTGTGCACATATCAAAGAGGAGATTTCATGCCCGCGACTCCCGCGACCGCGACCCCCGCCGCGCCGCAATCCTTCCAACGCGCGTCGACTACGGCCGCGCAGATCAACGCGCGCCTCGACCGGTTGCCCGCCAGCGGTCCGGTCTGGATGCTGGTGCTGCTCGTATCGATTGGCGGATGGTTCGAATTCTACGATCTGTTTCTGACCGCCTACGTCGGGCCGGCGCTGGTCAAGAGCGGCATGTATTCGGTCACGACCGCGTCGTTCATCGGCTTTACCGGGCTCGGCGCATTCGTTGCCGCTTCGTTTGCCGGGCTGTTTATCGGCACGTTCTTTCTGGCCACGCTCGCGGATCGCTTCGGCCGCCGCACGATCTTCACTGCGTCGCTGCTGTGGTATTCGGTGGCAACGCTAGTGATGGCGTTTCAGGACTCCGCGCAGGCGATCAACCTGTGGCGCCTGATTGCCGGCATCGGCGTTGGGGTCGAGCTGGTGGTGATCGATACCTACGTCAGCGAGCTGGTGCCCGCGCATTTCCGCGGCCGCGCGTTCGCGTTCATTCATGTCGTGCAGTTTTCCGCGGTGCCGGCGGCTGCGTTCTTTGCGTGGTGGTTCGAGGCGCATCCGCTGGGCAGCTTCGACAGCTGGCGCGTGGTGGTCGTGATCGGTGCGCTCGGCGCGCTTGCCGTCTGGTGGATCCGCCGCCGCGTGCCGGAAAGCCCGCGCTGGCTCGCGCAGCGCGGTCATGTCGAACCGGCGGCGCGCATTCTCGACGATCTGGAAGCACGCATCGCCGCGCGCGGCGTAGCGCTGGATGCGCCGCGCGAGCAGCCTGAAGTGGCGACCACGCAGGCGAGCTTCAAGGAGATCTGGCAGCCGCCGTACCGGCGCCGCACCATCACGCTGCTGGTGTTTCACCTCGTGCAGTCGGTCGGTTTCTATGGCTTCGCGTCGTGGGTGCCGACGCTGCTGGTGGCCAATGGCGTAACGATCACGCATAGCTTGCTGTACTCGTTCGTCATCGCGATTTCGAATCCGATCGGCCCGTTGATCGGCATCACCTTTGCCGACCGCATCGAACGCAAGACGCTGATCGTGCTGTGCGCGCTCGGCGTCGCGGTGTTCGGCAGCCTGTTCGCCATGCAGCGCGCCGCATTGCCGCTGATGACCTTCGGTGTGCTGCTGACGCTCAGCAACGCGATGTTGTCGGCTGCGTATCACGCGTATCAGGCGGAGCTGTTTCCGACGCGCATACGTGCTCGCGCGGTCGGCTTCGTCTATTCGATGTCGCGGCTGTCGGCGATGTTCTCCGGCTTCATGATCGCGTTCACGTTGCGCAACTTCGGTACGAGCGGCGTGTTCGCGCTGATTACCGCGGCGATGGTGGTGGTGATGGGCGCGATCGGTATCTTCGGCCCGAAGGTGACGCGGCAGAGCCTCGAGAACGTTTCGCACTAGGCATGCGTACGGCTGCGGCCATTGTGCGCCAGCGCTGAATGGCAGCCGCCGGCATTCCGGTTGGCCGGCAATCCGGTGGCCGGCGCGGCCGTTGGACTTCCCACCGTGCTTCGCTGACAATCGCGTCGATGCAAGTGTCGATGCGATCGCGCAGCCCGGGGGGAACTATGCAAAATGAACAATCGAACCTGCCGCCGCACTACGCTGCGCCGGCTTCGCGACTTCTGTTCGCCAGACGTCTGATCGTCGGCGTCGTGCAAGGCGTCGCGCTATACGCGCTGCTCGAGGCAGCGCGCCGCCACGCCGCATTAGCGAACCTGCCACTGGTGTTCGTGCCGTTGCTGCTGGTTTCGCTATACGTCGCGCCAGTTGTCGTAGTCGGCCTCGGCCACCTGCGGCGCGCGCGGCTCATTCTGTGGGCGGTGTTGATCGGCGTGCTGGTGGCCTTCATCGGCTATCACGATGCATGGCGCGCGGTCGGCCCAAGCTCGGGAAGCGCGCTGTTCGGCGCCGGCAATGTGCGCTGGCCGTCCGCGCCCGCGACGTTTTTCACCGGTGTCGCGGTGTTTATCGCGTATGCGCTGATTGTGGCGCGCGAGACCGCGCACGCGTGGATTGCGCCGTATCAGGCGTACTTCGAGAGTAGCTGGAAGCTCGCGTTGCAGATCGCGCTGTCGCTGGTTTTCGTCGGCGCGCTGCATCTGGTGCTATGGGCTGGCGCGGCGCTATTCATGCTGGTCAAGCTGGGCTTTCTGAAAGAGTTGCTGCAGCAGGCGTGGTTCTACATCCCGATCAGTTCGATGGCGTTTGCCGGCGGCCTGCACATCACCGATGTGCGTCCCGAACTGATCCGCGGCACGCGCACGCTCGCGCATTCGCTGATGTCGTGGCTGTTGCTGGTGCTGGTGGTGATCACCGCCGGGTTTCTGCTGAGTCTGCCATTCAAGGGACTCGACGCATTGTGGGCGACCCGCTCGGCAACGTCGATTTTGCTGGGCGTGGTCGCGCTGACGATCGTCTTCGTCAACGCGGTATTCAAGGGCGGCGGTGCGAGCGAGACGCCGCCGCGCATTCTGCGTATCTGCATGCGTGCGGCCAGTCTGATGCTGCCGCTGCTGACCGCGCTCGCTGCGTATGCGCTTGCGTTGCGCATCGGCCAGTACGGCTTGACCAACGAACGCGTGCTGGCTTGTGCTTGCGTGCTCGTCGCGGCCTGTCACGCGCTCGGTTACGCGTGGGCCGCGTTCGATCGTCGTGCGACGCTCGATCGGCTCGCGCCGGTCAACGTGGCGACTGCGTGGGTCGCGCTGGCGGTGCTGATTGCTTTGCTCACACCGTTGGCCGATCCTGCGCGGCTGTCGGTGAACAGTCAGGTCGGGCGGCTGCTGGCGGGACGCGTGCAGCCTGGTCGATTCGACTTCGGCTATCTGCGCTTTCATGCGGCGATCTACGGACGGCAAGCGCTGGCGCGGCTCAAGACCACCACCGAAGGTCCGCAGGCCGCGGCGATTCGCGAACTGAGCGCGAAAGCCGAGCGTGCCGACGACGCGGATCTCATGCTGACGCACCCCGACGCGGCCGCGCTTGCACGCAACCTGACGTCGCGCACACCCGGCGTGGCCATACCGGCCTCGTTCCTGTCGAACGACTGGCGGCAGGTCGCCGAGCAACACTGGATGCTGCCGAATTGCCTGACCGTCGACTCAATGCAATGCGATGTCTACATGGTCGATCTGGCCGGCAACGGGCAAACCAGCGTCGTGCTGATCGGCAGCCGCGAGCACATGGCTTACGTGTTTGGTCAGGACGCCACGCAGCGTTGGCAGGCGCTGGGCCAGTTCATCATCGCGCCCGATTGCGCGGGCGTGCGCAAGGCACTTGCCGACGGCAGCTTCAAACGGGTGCCGCCGGTTTTGCAGGACATCGACGTAAACGGTCAACGCATGCACATCGAGACGCAGCCGCGCTACATCGCGTGTAAAGACAAATAGCGCCGGGCGCCGTCGTTTATCGCACGACGCGCCCAGCCTGCGCCTGCGGTCGCGCTCAGATCGACTTCACCTCGCCGCCATCCATGCGCAGCGTTGTGCCGGTCATCCAGCGCGCTGCCGGCGACACGATGAACGCCATCAGTTCGGCGATTTCCTCTGGCGAGCCGTAGCGCGCAATGCCGGCTTCACGCGGAAACTTTTCGGTTGCTTCCGCAACGGTCATGTTGTGCAGCGGCGCCCAGTGTTCCAGATACGACTGGCGCCGGCCGGTCATTACCGGACCGGGTAGCACGCTATTTACCTGCACGCCGTCCGTGATGCCGCGATCGGAAAACGCCTTCGCCAGCGCGACGATCGCCGCGTTGATGGTGCCGACCGCCGCATACGGCGCTTTCGGAAACACCGCCGAGTTGCCGGACATCAGCACCACCGCGCCCGAGCTTTCCTTCAGCGCGGGCCATGCGGCGATCGTCAGACGCCGTGCACCGTGCAGCTTCAGCGCCAGGCCGCCTTCCCACTGGTCGTCGGTCATGTCGAACAGGTCGATTTGCGGCACCGCGCCGGCGATGTTCAGCAGCGCATCGATGCGGCCGAACGCGGCCAGCGTGCGGTCGACCACCTGTTGCGCCGCGGGCGGCTCGGCGAGGTCCAGCTCGATCACGAGCGGTTCGGCGCCGGCCGCCTTGACGTCGGCCGCGGTCTGTTCGAGGTTCGCGCGATTGCGCGCAACCAGTGCGATGGACGAAAAATCGCGCGCCAGACGGATGGCCGTCGAGCGGCCGATACCCTGGCTCGCGCCGGTGACGATCGCTACCTTGTTCGACATGGGAATGCTCCTGTAATGGGTCTGTGACCGTTCAAAAAGTGAAGGCGTGCGCGCTTACAGCACCACGACCATCTTGCCGTTTGCCGCGTTGGCTTCCATCACGCGATGCGCATCGTGAATCTGATCGAAGCCGAACACGCGCGAAGGCTTGGCGCTGAGCCGTCCGGCTGCGACGTCTTGCGCAATTTGCTGCAGCGGCACGTCCGACAGCGGGAAACCCGGCGTGCCGAACACGAAGCTGCCGAAGAACGACAGATACACGCCGCTCGACATCTGCAGCAGCGGGTTGAAGTCCTTGATTGGATCTAGGCCGCCGAGCCAGCCCGCCAGACACGCGCGGCCGCCACGGCGCAGCATCGCGAGCGAATCGAGAATCGTGCTGTTGCCGACCAGGTCGAGCACGGCATCGATCTGCTTCGCTTCGGCAATGCGCTGCGACAGATCCGGGCCTTCGAGTTCGACGCGCGTCGCACCCAGTTCCTCGAGCATGCCGAAGCGCGCGCGATTGCGGCTCGTCGCGATCACCTTGGCGCCCGCGTTGACCGCGAGCTTCAGCGCGGCCTGTCCGAACGACGACGTGGCGCCGCGAATCACCAGCGTTTCGCCTTGCTTGATGTCGATATTGCGGAACACGCAGGTCCATGCCGTCGCGTAGGTTTCGGGGATCGCCGCGAGTTCGGCCCACGGCAGATCGGATTCGATCAGCGCGACATTCGATACCGGCGCACGCGTGTATTCCGCGTAGCTGCCGTTGATCGTGCGACCTAGCCCGCCCATTAGCGCGGCGACTTTTGCGCCCACCGGAAATTCGCCGCCTGGGCACGACTTGACGATGCCGACGCATTCGATGCCGCTCACTTCCGCGGCTTCCGCCCACGTGCCGTGGCGCATGTGCATTTCCGCATGGTTGATGCCGAAGCCCTTGATTTCGATCACCACGTAGCCGGCTTTCGGTTCCGGCTCGGGCAGGTCCTTGTAGACGAGGTTCTCCACTTCCGGGCCGAACTTGGCGATAACGATGGCTTTCATGGCGATACTCCTGATGATTAGGGATGCTGCGAGATGTCTTTAAAGCGGCGCGCAAGGTTTGCTTGCTTTTGCAAGCCGGGGCTACTTCGGCAGCCCCGCGCACGGCGTTTATCAACCGTTCCTTACGTGCCCGAGTGCTTCGAGAATGAGCTGCGCGACCAGGTCGGGCGCCGTGACGAGCGGCGTGTGATCCACCGCGTGCGTGCTGATTTGCGCCTGCATACGTTGCGCCATGAAAGCTTGCGTCTGTTCCACGATCATCCGGTCCTCCTGCGCCACCAGATACCAGCTCGGCACGTCCTGCCACAGCTGCCGGCCGACCGGTACGCCGATGCACGCCGCTGCGATCGGGCGTTGCGCCGCGGCAAGCACGGCCAGTTCTTCAGCCGTGGCGTGTTGCGCGAACGCCGTGGCAAACGCGCTGTCCGGCAGCCAGATCAGCCCATGCGCGTCCGGCGCCAGTTGCGGCGCTTGCGGATGCGGCGTGTTGCGGTAGAACACCTCTGCGACGGTTTCGCCTTCGGCGGGCGCGAGCGCCGCGATATAGGCCAGTGCCTTCACGTTCGCACTGCGCGTCGAACCGATCACCGCGCCTGCGTAGGCATGGCCCGCCAGCACCACCGGGCCTGCGACGCGTTCCAGCGTGCGATCCAGCGCGGCGACGTCGTCAGCCAGCGAAGTCAACGGCAGCGGCGCGGCGATTACTTTCACACCGGCGGCTTTCAGCCGACCGACGACCTTGCTCCAGCTTGATCCATCGGCCCAGGCGCCATGTGCCAGCACTACGCTCACGTCGTTTTGGTGCGAAGACATTTGCCACTCCTTCGAAGACTGCGGGTTAGAAGAGATTCGTCGATCTGGGTTGTGTAACCGCACAGATGATCTTGGAAAGGTTACATAGAGCAGAGGTAACTTGTCAAGATCGTTTTTGGCGGTTACGATTGAAAACAATCAATCAAAGATGCGAGGTCGATTGAAATGGATTACCAACCGATGCCGGCGATCTTTATCGCGGACGCGCCGGGACTGGATTTCCTGAACTCGGTCGCGACGCCGGTGGACGTGCCGGTCGACTGGATCGACAGCGGCGAAGGCCTGCTGTCGTGGCTTGCGCAGGCCCGGCTGGTGCCGGCGGAAGTCCTCGACGAGATGCGCGCGCACGCGGCGCCCGGCCAACTGGATGCGGTTGCCGCGCAGGCGCGCGAGCTGCGTGAATGGTTTCGCGGTTTCGTCAAACAGCATCGTGGCAAACCGCTGAGTGTCGCCGCGCTTGCCGAACTGGCGCCGGTGCAGCAACTGCTGGCGCGCGACGAGAGCTTCAACGAAGTGGTGGCAAAAACGGACGGCGCGAGCCCATTCTTCGAGCTGCAGAAAAAGCGCCGTTGGCATGCACCGGAATCGCTGCTGCTGCCGATCGCGGAGATTCTGGCGAGGCTGGTTTGCGACGAGGACTTTACGCATGTGAAAGCATGTGAGGGTCCGGCTTGCACGTTGATGTTTGCCGATCACACACGCGGCCATGCGCGCAGGTGGTGCAGCATGGCAATCTGCGGAAACCGCGCCAAGGTGGCTGCGCACCGCAAGCGCCAGAAAGAAAAGGCGGAAACCGCGCAGGGCTAAGCGAAGCATCATCCAAATCGGCGACTCGCGATGCGCTGCTAACGTATCGCGTGTCGGAAATGCACGATGTCGTGGTGTATCGGTTTAGCTCAGGCTGCCGCAGACGCAAACGCTTGCGCGTCCAGTCGCGTGTCCCAAATGCTTTGTTTTCAGGCGCTTTACTGCCGCGCATCGGCTTGCGCACACGCCGAAATCTTTATTGATCAGTTCTCTACTGTCATGGAGATATATGATGATCGCGAGGCTCGGCGCGATCAGAACGGCAAAAAAGCTTCCCGCACCGACATATAAGCAAAAACGCCAGTTCGGCTAACAGGTTGCAAGGGGTAGCTTCATGGGCCGTTTATCGACGATTTCGACGTCCATAGCGA
>DATLOW010000262.1:0-3506 GCA_035536055.1 Paraburkholderia sp.
GTCCATCACGCCGATGTCGCCCGAGCGCAGGAAGCCGTCGGCGAACATCACCTTGGCGGTTTCGTCGGGGCGGTTCCAGTAACCCGCCATCACCTGCGGGCCGCGAATGCAGACCTCGCCGCGTTCGCCGAGCGGCATTTCGTTGCCGTCGTCGTCGCGAATCGAAATTTCGGTCGACGAGACCGGCAGACCGATCGTGCCGTTGTAGGCGCTCGCCGTGACCGGATTGCAGGTCGCGGTGGGAGAGGTTTCCGACAGGCCGTAACCTTCGATGATCGGTGTCCTGGTCTTTTCGTACCAGCGCGTCGCGACCGCTTCCTGAATCGCCATGCCGCCGGCGTTCGCAACGATCAGCTTCGACAGGTTCAGCTTCGGGAGGTCCGGGTGGTTCAGCAGCGCGTTATATAGCGTGTTGACCGCGGGGAACGTGGTGATCGGGTAGCCCTGCAGCGCCTTGATCATGCCGCCGACGTCGCGCGGATTCGGAATCAGCACGCCGAGGCCGCCGGTGCGGATGGTCAGCAGGCCGCACACCGTCAGCGCGAATACGTGGTACAGCGGCAGCGCCACCACGGTGATGGTCTGCTCGATGTCGGGACGCGCTTCACGGGCCGGCGCGAGCCACGCCTGCGATTGCAGCACGTTGGCGATCAGATTGCGTTGCAACAGCGTCGCGCCTTTCGCCACACCGGTCGTGCCACCGGTGTATTGCAGGAACGCGATGTCGTCCGGGCCTTGTCGCACCGGTTTGAAGGTTTGCTGCTTGCCCGCGGCGAGCGCGTCATTGAACTTCACGTGGCCCGGCAGGTTCCATGCGGGCACCATCTTCTTCTTATGACGCACGACATAGTTGACCAGCAGCCCCTTCAGACCAAGCATCTCGCCCATCGACGCGACGATCACATGCCGGATCGACGTATTGCCGATCACCTTTTGCACCGTCGACGCGAAGTTCTCCAGCACGATGATCGCCTCGGCGCCGCTGTCCTTCATCTGATGCTCGAGCTCGCGCGGCGTGTAGAGCGGGTTCACGTTGACGACCACATAGCCGCCGCGCAACAGCGCTGCCAGCGCAACCGGATACTGCAGCACGTTCGGCATCATGATCGCGACCCGCGCGCCGGGAGCGACACCCTTCGACTGGAACCACGCGGCCAGCTGGCGCGACATCGCGTCGAGCTCGCGATAGCGGATTTCCTTGCCCATGCACGCGAAGGCCGCCTTGTCGCCGTATTTGCCGAAGCTCTCATCCAACAGATCGGCTACCGATGCGTATTGCGTCGGATCGATCTCAGCCGGTACGCCCGGCGGATACGATTTCAGCCAGATCTTGTCCATGCGATGCTTCTCCCTGGTTTTCGAATGGTCGTGCTAAAAGAGCGCATCGTAGCACGCGCTCATTGACAGGCTGGGTCGGGAAACCACCGTGTTAGACGGTAGTCTCGAATACGTAGAACACGCGCGCACCGGATGCATTCCGTGCGCGCGCGATGTTGCGTCAGGCGGGTGCGACTTCGACCAGGCAGTCGTAGAAAGTGGCTGAACCGCCAAGATCGGTCAGCGCCTGGCTCGTGACCTGATTGGCATTGCGGCCGTCGGGCGCGAGCTTCTTCCACCAGATCGACAAGCCCACCACAAGGCCTTCGCGTGCCTTGTCGGTGACGCGTGCGCGGGCTTGCATCGAACCGCGGTCGTTGAAGATGCGGACCGGCGCGCCATCGGCGATGCCGCGCTGCGCGGCATCGGCGGGATGGATGTCGAGGTGCGGTTCGCCTTCCGTCGCGCGCAGGCTCTCGACGTTGACGAAGGTGCTGTTCAGGAAATTGCGCGCCGGCGGAGAGATCATTGCGAGCGGATAGCGCGCGGCGAGTTCGGGCGCGTTTTCCGCCGACTCGTGCGGCGGCAGATAGTCGGGCAGCGGATCGAGTCCCTGTTGCGCGAGCCGCTCGCTGTAGAACTCGCATTTGCCCGACGGGGTGCGAAAGCCGCCGTGGGCGAATGGCGCGTCGGCAACCTTTAGCTGCGCCCAGCCGTCGCGCTTCAGGGTCGGCCAGTCGACGCCGGCCAGCGCCGCGTCGTCCCAGCGGAAAGCGGCGGCCGCGACGGTTTCGTCGCTTTCATATAGCGCAGGTTCGGTCAGACCCATCGCGCGTGCAATGCCGCGGAAAATCTCCGTGTTCGGCCGCGCCTCGCCGACCGGCTCGATCGCGGGCAAGTTCGCCATCACGTGCGTGTGGCCGTACGACTTATGCACGTCGAGATGCTCCAGCTGCGTGGTGGCGGGAAGCAGAAGGTCGGCGTAATCGGCGGTATCGGTCTGGAAATGCTCGAGTACGATCGTGAACAGATCTTCGCGTGCGAAGCCTTGCGCGACGCGCTCCGAATCGGGCGCGACTGCGACCGGATTCGAGTTGTAGACGATGATCGCTTCGATTTGCGGGCCGAAGTTCGCGTCGCCCGGATTCAACAGCGCGTTGCCAATCTCGTTCATATTGACCACGCGCGGCTGGGACGACGGCCAGCCGGGCATCAGGTCCGGACGCGTCAGCGCGAACGAATCGACCGGCGCCCATCCCGACGACGACAGCAGCAGGCCGCCCGCGCGTTCGCGCCATGCGCCGGTCAGCGACGGCAAGCTAGCGATCGCTCGCACGGCATTGCCGCCGCCGCGGACGCGCTGCATGCCATAGTTCAGCCGGATCGCGGCTTTGCGCGTACTGCCGTAAAGGCGTGCGAGGTCGACCACCGTTTGTTCGGCGATGCCGCAAATTTCTGCGACGCGGGCTGGTGTGTAAGTCAACGCGCGGGCCTTCAGTTGCTCGAAGCCCAACGTGTGTTCGGCGATGTACGCGTGGTCGAGCCGATCTTCGCTGATCAGCACGTTCATCATGCCGAGCGCCAGTGCGCCATCGGTACCGGGCTTCAGCGCAATATGCTGGTGGCATTTCTCCGCGGTCAGCGAGCGGTATGGGTCGATCGCGATCAGCCGCGCGCCGTTGCGCTTGGCTTCTTGCGCGCGAGTCCAGAAGTGCAGATTCGACGCGATCGGATTGGCGCCCCAGATCAGGATCACTTCGCTCTCGGCGTAGAACTCCGTCAGCATGCCGAGACCCGCGCCATACGTGTATTTGAGCCCCGCCGCGCCGGCCGACGCACAGATCGCGCGGTCGAGTTGCGATGCGCCTAGCTTGTGGAAGAAACGCTGCGCGATGCTGTCGCCTTGTACGAGACCCATCGTTCCCGCATAGCTGTATGGGACGATCGCCTCCGGCGCGCGGGCGGCGATCGCCGACAACCTTGCGCCCGCGAGCGCGAGCGCTTCGTCCCAGCTGATCGGCTCGAAGTGTCCGTCACCCTTCCTGCCCACGCGCTTCATCGGCACGCTTAGCCTGCGCGGGTGATGAACCCGGTCCGCATAGCGGCTCACCTTGGTACACAGCACGCCTTGCGTCGGCGGATGGTCGGGATCGCCCGTCACTTTGGTCGCGCGACCATTCTCGACGGTC
>DATLOW010000263.1:0-13206 GCA_035536055.1 Paraburkholderia sp.
GCGCGCATCACATGCCGCAGCCCGAATGCCGACAGCGAGCTCACGCGCAGGCGCCCCTGCGGCACCACGCTCGCCGCGCCGACGGCCTGCTCGGCTTCGTCCAGCTCCGCGAGCACCTGGCTCAAACGCTCGTAGTACTCGCGGCCGGCTTCGGTGGTCGCGACGCGGCGCGTCGTGCGGTTCAGCAGCCGCGCGCCGAGCTGCTGCTCCAGATGCATCACGTGCTTGCTCGCCATCGCCGCCGACATGTCCATCCGCTCCGCCGCGCCGACAAAGCTGCCGACTTCGACGACGTGACGAAACACTTTCATGCTGATCAGGGTGTCCATGGCAATCGCTCGAGGCGGGAATCAATCGATGGGATTCCACGGACTTTATCAAAGGCCGGTCGACAAAGCGCGTCGGGGCTGCCGCTGTCGCCGTCGCCGCGGCGTGCCGCGCTGCGCTCAGAACTTCGCGCGCATTCCTACGCCGAACGTGTCGCCGGTCGACTGGCCGGTGAAATGGTCGTTCAGATAAGCGGCGTAGACGTCGGTGCGCTTCGACAGCGGGTAGTCGTAGCCGACCGCCCAGGTCTGATGCGTCTGGTCGAGCCCGCCGCCATCGCGCGACCACGCATACGACGCCATCACTGTGCCCGGCCCGGCGGGGATCGTCACGCCGCCCTGCGCGGTGTTCACGTGCCAGCTGCCGATCTGCTGGTCGTTCTTCGTGTACATGTACTGACCGTAGAACTTCACGTACTTCAGGTCGTAGGTCAGGCCGAGCTGGCCGACGCCCTGGCTTTTCATACCGGACACCAGCGTGCCGAGATCGGCCGGATCGCTGTTGAAATTCACGTACTGATAGACGCCGGTCGCCGCAAACGGACCGTTGAAGTACAGAAACTGCACGCTGTATTTCTTCGAGCCATTCTGGCCGGCGCTATTGCCGAACGCGTACATTGCGCTGCCGGACAGGCCGCCGAAGCTCGGCGTCGAATACTGGATCGCGTTGTTCCAACCCGAATCGCCGACCACGCCCTGGTCGGTCGTATAAGTCGGGAACGTGCCGAGGCCGAGGAACACGTGGTACACCATCGGCGAAAACACGTATGAATCGATGAATGGATTGAACAGGATCGTCGACACGAACAGCTGCGTGGTCAGTCGTCCCGCGGTAAGCGTGCCGTACGGCGATTCGATGCCGACATACGAGTTGCGTGCGAAGAACGTGTCGCCGTCGAAGCGGCCGAACCGGCCGTTCTGTGCGCGAAAGAAATCTTCGAGCGTGAAGATCGCCTTGAAGCCGTTGCCGAGATCTTCGGAGCCTTTGATGCCCCAGTACGACGTCGACATGCCGCCGCCCGATACCTGCCACGCGCGCTGTCCGCCCGGAAATTTCTGGGCACCGACCCATTCGTCTACCTGACCATACAGCTGCACACTCGATTGCGCGAACGCGGATGCTGCGCCAGCTACGAGCGCGGCCACGGCGCTCATCTTCAGCGTTGTGCGCCACGCACCGCCGATCGTTGTTCTCATGGGTTCTCCTGTCTTTGTCAAAGGGATGTGGGCTGTGCGGCGGGGCGCTCGTCCGGTTGCGGCGTGCTGCGTGGTCCGTTCAGGATCGAGTCAATCTGGGCGGGGTCATCTTTGCGGACTATTCGCGCGGACAAAAATATCTGCGGTTATTGCGGGTATAGCGGCACGCGTAGCTTGCCGGGCCCGCCGGGCGCGCGACGAGGAGAAGGCTGGGAACTACGGGGTTGGTACGTCAGAGAGGAAATGAGCGATGTAGACGTGCATCGCGCAGCAGGCTTACGCAATGAAAGCCGTGATGCGATTAGCGATTGCGCAAGCGCCGCTCGACGCGGCAATCACATGCACCGACCTCGCGCGTACGCGCGAAGCCGTCAATCGTGCAAACGGACAGAGAGAGATAAAGCGAAAGCCACGCGGGCGAAGCAGTTCGCCCGGCCGCTAGTTGCGGTAAGTCGAACCGCCCTGTTGACGCCCCGACTCGACAGGAGGCCGCGCGATCTGGCGAGACACGCGTTCTTCGTTGTAGCGCGCGACGTCGTCGCGGATCGAGCCGGTATGCATTGACTGCCCGTTCGATTGAGGACGTTGCGCACCATGCGTCTCGGCGCTGACCTGCGTGATGGAGTCTGCGTACTGCACGCCGGCATAGTGCATCGCGGACGCCGGCGGGACACGGTACTTCGTGTCGAACATCGCGGCGTTGTCCGGCGCGACCGCCAGCGTCAGTTCATGGGCGCGTGGCGCCGCGTCCGCGCGATGTGGCGCGTGCGACGGAGTGGCATGGACGAACGACGCCGCGGCGATGCAAACCGCGCCGACCAGCCAAAACCTTGTTCGAAAATTCCCTGCGCTCACAATGAAGTACCTGCCGACGGCAGGCCGGTGGCGTGCGCAGTCCGGATAACGGCGCGACCCACTGCGGAACGCTTTGAAATTGCTGCCCTGATGGCGCATCTATCAAGGTCCCGGCGGCCTTTCAGCAGTAATTTATGGGCGCCTCCAGGCGGTGTCGAGGCAAAAAATGTTATGCCCTCGGCAGGGTTGTAACACCATGTTACGGTCGTTTTTGCGACCTCTGCGGCGTATAGGAAATGCACGGCGGGACGGTAAAACAGCGGGCTTTCGTCACAAGTAAAGGGCAATTCTGAATCGGTTTTCAGACCGCTTGCGCGAACCTTTTTCGCATAGATTCAAGACATCGCCGACGCGCCCGCCGACGCGAAAATCAGGGCGCCCGATCTGACGCCTGACGAATGGACGACGACATTTTCATGCACTACTCGCATTAATCAATTCGGCAAATGAATTTGCCTGGTTAATGCGTTTACGTGGAAAATAAGCGTTTTCCCTAATGCCACGCGCTGCTCTGTTCCGAGATACCAAGATGGCTCGCCCGAAACTGCTTCCCGACAATTTCACACTGTGCCTCGTCGGCACCGTGATCTTCGCCAGCCTGCTGCCCGTGCACGGGCAGGCCGCCGCGGCGTTCAACTGGGTCACGGACATCGCAGTCGGCCTGCTGTTTTTCCTGCACGGCGCCAAGCTGTCGCGCGAAGCGATCGTTGCCGGCGCGACGCACTGGCGCCTTCACGTGGTGGTGCTGTTAAGCACGTTCGCGCTGTTTCCGCTGCTCGGCCTCGCGCTCAAGCCGCTTCTTGCGCCGATCGTCACGCCAGCGCTCTATGTCGGCATCCTCTTCCTTTGCACGCTGCCTTCTACGGTTCAGTCGTCGATCGCTTTCACTTCGATAGCCAAGGGCAATGTGCCCGCCGCCGTGTGCAGCGCTTCGGCATCCAGCCTGCTCGGCATTTTCATCACCCCCGCACTCGTCAGCGTGGTCGTGACCAGCCAGAGCGCCGGCGGTACCTCGCCGTGGCACACCGTGTGGAACATCGTGCTGCAGCTGCTGGTGCCGTTCGTCGGCGGCCAGCTGCTGCGGCCGTTGATCGGCGCGTGGATCGACCGCAACCGCGGCGTGCTGAAGTATGTCGACCAGGGCTCGATCCTGCTGGTCGTGTATGCCGCGTTTAGCGAGGCGGTGACCGAAGGCCTGTGGCATCACATTCCGCTTTCGGCGCTGGGTGGGCTGCTCGTCGCGTGTGCGGTGCTTCTCGCGCTGGCGCTGACGCTGACGATGTTTGTCAGCAAGCGCCTCGGTTTCAGTCGCGCCGACCAGATCACGATCGTCTTCTGCGGCTCGAAGAAGAGTCTCGCCGCCGGCGTGCCGATGGCCAAGGTGATCTTCGCGACGCACGCGGTGGGCGCCGCCGTGCTGCCGCTGATGCTGTTCCACCAGGTGCAGCTGATGACTTGCGCCGCCCTTGCGCAACGCTGGGGCGCCCGCGAGGCCAAAGCGCAGAAGCGCGCGGGCGCGCAGGACGCTGCGGGCGCTGTGAGCCGCGGCCAGGTGGGCCCGCGAGCCTGAAAAGACATTCATACACTCTCTCCCTGAGACTGTTTGCCGAAAGCCGCCTGGTGCGGCTTTTTGTTTGCCTGCCGTTGTTGCCGGGTGCCTGATTGCTGCGTTGCTATTTCACCGTGAGCGCCCGGCGGCGTCAGCCTGGCCGGATGGCATAGGCAAAAGCGCCGTACCGCGTCCGGCGCGCGGCGCGGCCGCGAACTGTCATGAAAATTTCATTCAAGTCGTGAGCCCCAGCGCCGATATGCCGACCATCCCCTGCTCGGCTGTTCGTCATGTCACTTCGCCTGTCTGCCCGGTCCCACGCCCCGCGCGTTGCTGAACTGATCGCTGGGCGCGGTTTGTCTGCCGTGTTCCAGCCGATCGTCAACTTCGATGGCGGTGCGATCGTCGGCTACGAAGGATTGATCCGCGGCCCGGCCGGGTCGGACCTCGAAACGCCGTACGCACTGTTCGAACAGGCGCAAGCCGAAGGTGTGGTCGTCGCGCTCGAACGCGCCGCCGCACGCACTTGCATCGAGGCCTTCGCGCGGCTTGCGTGCGACGGCAAGCTGTTCCTGAACTTCAGCGCCGGCGCGATCCGGCAACTGGCCGACACGCGCGACGAGACCTTCGCGCTGCTGCGCGACGCGGGCGTCGACGCGAGCCGCATCGTGATCGAGATGACCGAACAGAGCGCGATTCCGGACGTGAACCACGTGCTGCCGGCAATCGCGACGCTGCGCGCCGCGGGTGCGCAATTCGCGCTCGACGACTACGGTACCGCGAACGCCAGCATGAACCTGTGGGTGCGGCTGCGCCCGGACGTCGTGAAGATCGATCGCTTCTTCATCCACGACATCGCCGGCGACCCGCTGAAGTTCGCCGCCGTGAAGGCGATGCAGTCTTTCGCGAAGGCGAGCGGCGCGACGCTGGTGGCCGAGGGCATCGAGAACGAGGCCGACCTGATCGTCGTGCGCGACATGGGGATCGGCTGCGGGCAGGGCTATTTCTTCGGCAAGCCGAACGCCCGCCCGCCGCGCAGCATCGCCGACGAGGCGCGCCGGGCGATCGGCGCGGGTCATATCGCGGTATTCCCGGAGGCGACGCGCACGCTGTCCGCGTCGCCGTCGGGCGGCATGGCGTCGGAGAAAATGATGGTGCACGCGCCGGCACTGCCGCGCCACGCCACCAACAACGACGTGCTCGAACTGTTCAACCGTCTGCCGCATCTGCACGCGGCTGCAGTGGTCGAACGCGACGAACCAGTCGCGCTGATCAACCGGCGCGCGTTCATGGACCGCTACGCGCTGCCGTATCACCGCGAGCTGTTCGGCAAGCGGCCGTGCCTGCTGTTCGCCAACGAATCGCCGGTGATCATCGAAAAGTCGATGACCGTCGAGCAGATGGCCAAGCTGCTCGCCAGCGACGATCAGCGCTATCTGGCAGACGGCTTCGTGATCACCGACAACGGCCGGTACGCCGGCCTCGGCACCGGCGAGAACCTGGTGCGCGCGGTCACCGAGGTGCGCATCGAAGCGGCACGCTATGCGAACCCACTGACCTTCCTGCCGGGCAACATTCCGATCAGCTCGCACATCGACCGGCTGCTCGGCAACCGCGCCGGCTTTCATGCGTGCTACGTCGATCTGAATCATTTCAAGCCGTTCAACGACCAGTACGGCTACTGGCAAGGCGACGAAGTGCTGAAGTTCGCGGCCGCGGTGCTCGCGGACGTGTGCGAGCCGACCCGCGATTTCCTCGGTCACGTCGGCGGCGACGACTTCCTGATCCTGTTCCAGAGCGAAGACTGCACGACCCGCGCGCGCCGCGCGATTCACGCGTTCAACCACGGTGCGCAACGCTTCTACGCGCCGGCGGATCGACTTGCCGGCGGTATTCACGGTGAAGACCGGCGCGGCAACCCGACCTTTTTCGGCTTCGTCACGATGGCGATCGGCTGCGTGCACGTGCCGCCGGATTGCACGGGTACGCTGTACAGCAGCGAGGACATCGCGTCGGTGGCAGCGCTGGCCAAACGGCGCGCGAAGCACGAGGCCTCCGGCCTGCTCGTGATCGATGCCTGCGAAAGCGAAGCGATGATCAGCCGACGCGCCGAGGCGACCGCGAGCGTCGAATAAGCAACGCCTCGACCGACGGCCGGCCGCGTCCGGCACGCCGGTCATTCCTGCTTCCCCATCCTTTCCGTTGCGGCTGCGCTTCAATGACGAAGTGCGGCCCGCGCACGCCTTTACCTACCGCATTGCTGATGCGTTGTTTAGCAATTTTACTAAACGAACACTTACCGCTCAGAGGCTTCGTATACGGGTATCTCCGCGTATCGACGGCCCGCAAATACGGGTTTTTGCGACGCGTTTTACTATACAATCGCCCGAACTCGAACGACGACGCCGCGCGCCGCTGCGCGCGCGGTCTCAAGCCTCTTTCCCGCATCAGATCCAGATTCAGATGGCCACCACCATCCGCGACGTCGCCCGTGCAGCCAGTGTGTCGATCGGCACCGTGTCGCGCGCGCTGAAAAACCAGCCGGGCTTATCCGACGCCACCCGCGTGCGCGTCGTCGAAACCGCGCGCCGCCTCGGCTACGACGCCGCGCAGTTGCGCCCGCGGATTCGCCGGTTGACGTTCCTGCTGCACCGGCAGCACAACAATTTCGCGGCCAGCCCATTCTTCTCGCACGTACTGCACGGTGTCGAAGACGCGTGCCGCGAACGCGGCATCGTGCCGTCGGTGCTGACCGCCGGCCCGACGGAAGACGTCGTGCAGCAGATGCGCCTGCACGCGCCCGACGCGATCGCCGTAGCGGGCTTCGTCGAGCCCGAAACGCTCGCCACGCTCGCGGCGATGCAGCGCCCGCTGGTGCTGATCGACCTGTGGGCACCCGGCTTGCGTTCGGTGAATCTCGACAACGCGGCCGGCGCCGCGCTGGCGATGCGGCACCTGTTCGAGCAGAAGCGTACGCGCGTCGCGTTTATCGGCGGCTCGCTCGCGCACTTCAGCATCGCGCAGCGCGCACTCGGCTATCGCCGCGCATTCTTCGAAGCGGGGCTGCTGTTCGACCCGTCACTCGAAGTCGCGATCGACGCGGGCCTCGACCCCGACACCGGTGCGGCACGCGCGATGCAACAGCTGCTCGAAGCGCCAGGGCCGCGCCCCGATGGGGTGTTCGCCTATAACGACGCCGCCGCGCTCGCCGCGCTGCGCGTATGCCGCGCGCACGGCCTGCGCGTACCCGACGACATCGCGATCGTCGGTTTCGACGATATTCCCGCCGCCGCGCATGCGACGCCTCCGCTGTCGACGATCGCTGTCGACAAGGAAGCGCTCGGCCGGCGCGGCGTCGAATTGCTGCTGGAGGACGCGCCGGCCGAACTCGAGGTCCGGCTGCCCGTCCATCTCGTTGTCCGTGCCAGTACCCTGGTGAACCCGTCATGACACGATCCGACACGCTCCACTCCGTTCCCGCAGGCGCCGCCAAGGCGCCCGCTGTCAAAAGCTTCCGCGACCCGGCGTTCCTGCTCGCGCACATCGACACCACGCTGCGCTTTTACGCGCCGCACGTGCTCGACCCGAGCGGCGGCTTCCACCACTTCCTGCGCGACGACGGTTCGATCTACAACCGCACCACGCGCCATCTGGTGAGCAGTTGCCGCTACGTGTTCAACTATGCGATGGCGTACCGGCAGTTCGGCGACCCGCAGCATCTGGAATACGCGCGCCACGGCCTGAAGTTTCTGCACGACGCGCATTGGGATACGCACCATCAGGGCTACGACTGGGAAATCGAATGGCGCGACGGCCGCAAGCGCACGCTCGACGCGACGCGTCACTGCTACGGCCTCGCCTTCGTGCTGCTCGCGTACGCGCACGCGGCAATGGCCGGCATCGAAGAAGCGAAGCCGATGATCGCGGCCACCTTCGACCTGATGGAACACCGCTTCTGGGACCCGGCCGCCGGCCTGTACGCCGACGAAGCCACGCAGGACTGGAGCGTGAGCTCGTACCGCGGCCAGAACGCGAACATGCACACCACCGAGGCGCTGCTCGCGGCCTATGAAGCGACCGGCCATCTCGTGTATCTGGACCGTGCGGAACGGGTCGCATCGAACATCACGCTGCGCCAGGCGAAGCTGTCGCAGGGGCTCGTGTGGGAGCATTTCCATGCGGACTGGTCGGTAGACTGGCACTACAACGAAGAAGACAGCTCGAACATCTTCCGTCCGTGGGGCTTCCAGCCGGGCCATCAGACCGAATGGGCGAAGCTGCTGCTGATTCTCGAACGGCACCGGCCGCTGCCGTGGCTGCTGCCGCGCGCAATCGAGCTGTTCGACGCCGCGATGGCCTACGCATGGGACGACGATCACGGCGGCCTGTACTACGGCTTCGGCCCCGACCGCACGATCTGCGACCACGACAAGTATTTCTGGGTGCAGGCGGAGACCTTCGCGACCGCCGCGCTGCTCGGCAAGCGCACCGGCAACGAACGCTTCTGGGACTGGTACGACGAGATCTGGCGCTACAGCTGGAACCACTTTGTCGATCACCAGCACGGCGCGTGGTACCGCATCCTGACCTGCGACAACCGCAAGTACAGCGACGAAAAAAGCCCGGCTGGCAAGACCGACTATCACACGATGGGCGCGTGCTACGAAGTGCTGATGCATGCGCTGCCCGACGCAACGGCTGCGGCAGCCAGCGACGACGCGAGCGCGCAGACGCCGCCCGCCGCGGCCGCCGAACGACTGAACCAGACCGCACGGTGACTACGATGAGCGCACGCACTGAATTTCCCGTCTTCGTCTCGGCCGGCGACATCCTGACCGACCTCGTGCGCAACGGCGACTCGCACTGGTTGTCGGTGCCGGGCGGCGCCGGCTGGAACGTCGCGCGCGCAGTCGCGCGGCTCGGCTTGCCGACCGCGTGCGCCGGCTCGCTCGGCACCGACTGGTTTTCCGACGAACTGTGGAAGAGCAGCGAAGCCGCCGGGCTCGACATGCGTTTCATGCAGCGCGTCGAGCGCCCGCCGCTGCTCGCGATCGTTCACGAGACGCATCCGCCCACCTATTTCTTCATGGGCGAGAACAGCGCGGATCTCGCGTTCGACCCGGGCAAGCTGCCGCAAGGCTGGATCTCGCATGTGCAATGGGCGCACTTCGGCTGCATCAGCCTCGTGCGCCAGCCACTCGGCGCGACGCTCGCCGCGCTTGCCGCCGACTTGCGCGCCAACGGTGTGAAGATCAGCTTCGACCCGAATTACCGCAATCTGATGGCGCACGGCTACGAGCCGACGCTGCGGCAGATGGCCGCGCTCGCCGACCTGATCAAGGTTTCCGACGAAGACCTGCGGATGATCTTCAAGACTTCCGAAGCCGACGCGATCGCGCAGCTGCGCGCGATGAATCCGCGCGCGGTGGTGCTGGTCACGCGCGGCGCCGACAAGGCGACGCTGATCGACGGCGAACAGGTGATCGAAGCGGCGCCGCCGCGCGTCGAAGTGGTGGATACCGTGGGCGCCGGCGACGCGTCGATCGGCGGTCTGCTGTTCAGCCAGATGAGCGCGCCGCAGCGCACGTGGGCCGAACATCTGGCCTTCGCGCTGGCGGCAGGCGCGGCGGCCTGCGGCCACGCGGGCGCGCATGCGCCGACGCTCGACGAAGTGGTGGCGCTGCTGGCCGGCTAGGCTTCGCGAGCCGCGCCTGAAAGGCGCATATCAACGTGCTAGGATGAAATTTCCTTCCTGCAGGAGATGCATCATGGAGGACGTCACCTACACGAAAGGGCTCTATACGGCCACGGCTACCGTTCGCGCGGTAGAGGAAAGCGGCCGCTACCAGGGCCTCGTCACGCTGATCCGCGACGAAGGCGACGAGACCGAGAACACGGTCTACGAAGTCGAATCGACGTCTGCGAGTTCGGAAGAAGCGCTCGAAGAAGCCAAGGCACTGGCGCACCGCATTCTTGGTGAAATCGAACTGTAGCGGCGCGGGACGACGAGTGCAGTAGTTGCAGTAGTTGCGGTAGTGGCAGTAATTGCGGACAGGCGGAGGCAATCATGACTGAACCGCTTTTTCTTTACGGCGTGTACTCGATCCACGTGCGCCCGCTCGAACTGCAGGGCGCGCGCTGGGATGCCGAGTATGAGATCCGGCATCGCGACCATCCGGTGCAGCGCTGGACGACGGTCGGCGGCGACGCGGGTTATGCGAGCGAAGCCGAAGCAGTGGAATCGGCGCATCAGCATGCGGTGGCCGATATCGAGCACGGCGCGGGCATTCCGAAGCCGCGGGCGTTTCCTTGACGTGATGCGCAACGCGGCCGGCGCGTGAAGCTGATGCAGCGCACGCGCCGCTATCCGCTGCGGATTGCGGTGCGTGAACTGACGCCGCGTCGAGGATGTTTTTGCCGCTTGCAACGGCATACGACAAGCACGCGCCCGCACCGGGCTTTCTTACCTGATCCCCTCCCGATTGCAGCTATTTTGCGTGAGCCGCGTGCTACGCTTTGCGCGTTTTTCCACTCCTCAGAGGGACGCGATGGCGAGCAGCAGCGCACCCGATCGGCACGAAGAGCCGAACATTCCGCCGCCGCAAGGCAGCCGCAAACTCGATCGCACCGTGCGGATCCGTTCACACACGATCGTCACGCATGGCTTGCCGCTGCGCATCTGGCAAGACCTGTATCACCGCGCGCTGACGATGCGCTGGCCGACCTTCTTCGCATCGCTGGCGGCGATGTTTCTGGTGCTCAACACGGGCTTTGCGTCGTTGTATGTGTTGGGCGGCGCATCGATCGCAAATCAGAATCCGCCGGGGTTTATCGGCGCGTTTTTCTTCAGCGTCGAAACGCTCGCGACGGTGGGTTACGGCGACATGCATCCGCAGTCGATCTACGGGCATCTGGTCGCGACGCTGGAGATATTCGTCGGCATGTCCGGCATCGCGCTGGCGACCGGGCTGGTATTTGCGCGCTTCTCGCGGCCGAAAGCGCAGATCATGTTTGCGCGCGTGGCGGTCGTGCATCCGGTGGAAGGCCGCACGACGCTGATGGTGCGCGCGGCCAACGCACGGCAGAACGTGATTTCCGAGGCTCGCGCGCGGCTGCGGATGATGCGGCTCGAAACCACCACCGAGGGTTACCAGATCAGACGGATTCGCGATCTCGCGCTGGTGCGCGATCAGCATCCGATCTTTGCATTCGGCTGGAACCTGATGCATGTGATCGATGAGGCGAGTCCGCTGTTTGGGGAGACGGCGGACTCGCTGGCGCAGCAGGGGGCGGTGTTGCTGCTGACCATCGAAGGCTCGGACGAGAACACCGCGCAGCCGATGCAGGCGCGGCATTCATGGCGTAGTGCGGATATCTGCTGGCAGCATCGGTATGTGGATGTGCTGCGTGAGGCGGGGGCGGTTAGTCACGTGGACTATACGAAGTTTCATGACGTGGTGCCGGTTGCGGGCGAGCTTTAAGCTCAGAATCGAGGCTTCGTTTTTGCGATTTATTGGGAGCGATTCGGAGCAGTCTTATTTTGTGATGGTGGCCCTCTGATGTTGCTGCCGACGATTTGAGAAAGATTTAACAATCTGCAATGATGTCTTTGAACGCTTTATAAAACTCACCCAATTATCCATTAGGATGGCGATCGATCTGGATAGCCACCTTGGGATAATCGTCATGCCTGCGAGCTGCACGTTTTTTTTGAATCGACGTTCAATCTCGAACCTGACTTGCCCTGGTTTTGGTTTCGCAGCGGCGTATTCGGGGCGTGGGCGTTATATCAACAATCCTGATTTCAGCCACCTGCCCGACGAAGGGCCGTTACCGCAGGGGCTCTACTACATCGTTGATCGCCAGAGCGGCGGAAGGTTAGGTTGGCTCCGCGACAGCTACGCTGAGTGGACCAGTAGTACAAAACATTCGGATTGGTTTGCTCTATATCGCAACGACGGCAAAGTAGACGACTCCACATTTGTGCAAGGGGTACAACGAGGCAATTTTCGGCTGCATGCCGCGGGATTTTTCGGCCTGAGCAAAGGCTGCATCACAGTACCCGACCGCGTGCAATTCGAGCGCCTGCGAAACTTCCTAAAAGCAGAACCGGCAGCGCACATTCCAGGCACGTCCATCACCTACTACGGCACGATTCAGGTTAGATGAAGAACTTCTTGATCTGCGCTGTCCTTGCAACAGCATTGACCATTCCCGTCTCGATCGGGATTGCTCGCATGCCTTGGCTCATCGAGTGGTTCAACAACGGCTCAGGTTGGGACACGCTCGCGCCACTCTTGAGAGCGGTTGGCTCGATAGGTGTAGAAGAAGATGAAAATGTGTTTCTGATATTGCTGCTAGCGGCAAGCTTCGTGATATCAATGCTGGTATCGGCGACATTGCTGGCTTGCGTGCGGCGCGTAACACACCAGCGTGGCAAGCGACGTCCAGATTAAATAAAAAGAACCGTCACATGCGTCGTGCTCGCGTGCACTTTGACCTTGCCGATCTAAACAGGAATTTCGCGCAGACCATGGTTGTGGCGCTGGTTCAACGAAGGCCCCGGATGGGACGCACTTGTCCGATTCTTTAAGCAGTCGGATCGATAGGTGTAGAACAGGACGAAAACGTGCTCTCCGCTGTATTGCTGGGGGGCAGTTTCGCAGTCTCCGTCGCGATCGCTGCGCCGCTTGTGCGCCGCCTATTCCCCAAACTTCCGCCCCTTCGGCAGATTCATCTCAAAACGCGCCATAAATTCTCCCCCGCTCGCGCAATCCCTCCCCGCAGCCACCGACTTAGCAAAAATCTCCTCGTTCCCCCGCGAAAGAATAGAGCATCTTGCGCCGCGAAGCGCGAACCACAATCCGCGCCGCAGGCGACCGAAGCAAACAGGAGACGCCCCATGACCGCCCGCCAGCCCCTCGACCACACGCCCGCGCTGGCCAACTACCAACTGTCCGACAACCTCACCGCCACGCGCGGCCGCATCTTCCTGACCGGCACCCAGGCGCTGGTACGCCTCGCGCTGATGCAAAGCGCACTCGACAAATCACGCAACCTCGCCACCGCCGGCTTCATCAGCGGCTATCGCGGCTCGCCGCTCGGCATGGTCGACCAGCAGCTCTGGAAAGCCGGCAAACTGCTCCAGGCGCACGACATCCGCTTCCTGCCCGCGATCAACGAAGAACTCGGCGGTACCGCTGTGCTCGGCACGCAGCGCGTCGAAGCCGACCCGGAACGCACCGTCGATGGCGTATTCGCGATGTGGTACGGCAAGGG
>DATLOW010000264.1:0-13772 GCA_035536055.1 Paraburkholderia sp.
CGGCCCGCAAACCGCCGCGGAATTGCGCCTCGCGACGGCGCGCCTGCATTCGTTTGCCGACACCTCGTCGGTCGAGGCGTTTCTCGACGAACTGGCCGCGCGCGACCGGCCGTATGCGCTGAAACTGCCGCGCACGCCGGGCGAACGCGAAAGCCGCTGGGTGCACCTGCTGTGTGGCGACGTGCATGTCGGCGAAACGCATACGAACGAAGCGGCGCAGCGCAGCTATGCCGAACACCACGCGGCAAGCGACGAACTCGAAGCGCTGCGCGCCGATTACGCGGCGCTGTCCGGCAAGGTCGCGCGGCTCGAAGCGCTGGTTGCGCGCATGGCCGCGGAACTGGGCATCGCGACGGACGGTGAAGCGGAGCAAAGCGCACCGTAGCGGCGCGCGGCAAAGCGCGCTTTGCAACGCGCAGCGCGCAGCTCACAACGCGCAGTCACAACGCGCATATCCCGACACCACGCGCGCCTGCACGACAAGCTGCCTGCGCGCGCTGGAGCCTTTTCACTTGCCCCTCAGGTACGCCGCGTCACCATCGCGGCCAGGCCCGGCTTGTCCTTCGCGTCGGCAGCCGGCGCGCTGTCCGTCTCCTGCGTCTTTTTCGCCTGCGCATGCAGGCCCGTGCCGCTCGACTTGCGGCGCGCCGCATGCCGTTCGATCACGCGCTGCAGCAGGCAGAACGCGCACAGCAGCGCGCCGATCACGATCCGGGTCCACCACGAACTCAGCGTGCCGTCGAACGTGATCAGCGTCTGGATCGTGCCGAGAATACCGACGCCGAACACCGAGCCAAACACATAGCCGACACCCCCCGTCAGCAGCGTGCCGCCGATCACGGTCGCGGCGATCGCATCGAGCTCCATGCCCTGCCCCTGCAACCCGTAGCCGGACAGCAGATACAGCGTGAACACCACGCCGCCGAGCGCCGAACAAAAACCGCTCAATGCATACACCAGCACCTTGGTGCGCGCGACCGGCAGGCCCATCAGCAGCGCCGAGCGCTCATTGCCGCCGACCGCATAGACGTTGCGGCCAAAGCGCGTGTAATGCGCGACGTAAATCGCGACGATCAGCGCGACGATGCCGATCAGCGCGCCCGAGCTGAGCGTGCCGCTACCCACTGGCAGGCTGAACTGCGCGACCGCATGAAAGGTCGGCTCGTCGATCGTGATCGACTGCGTGGTGATCAGAAAACACGCGCCGCGCGCGAGGAACATGCCGGCCAGCGTGACGATAAACGGCTGCAGCTTGAAGAAATGAATCAGCGCGCCCATCGCCGCGCCGAACAGCGCGCCGAACACCAGCACCAGCGGCACGATCACCCAGATCGGCCAGTGCCACCACTGTGCGGCGACCGCGCAAAGAATGGTGGTCAGCGCAACCACCGAGCCGACCGACAGATCGATGCCGCCCGACACGATCACAAAGGTCATGCCGAGCGCGACGATCAGCAGGAACGCGTTGTCGACCAGCAGGCCAAGCAGCACCTGCAGCGAAAAGAAGCCGGTGTACATCACGGAACCGAAGCCGAACAGCACGCAGAACAGCACGATCGTCACGACGATCGGCAGCGTTCGTGGGTCGATCAGACGGGCGACGAATCTTGTCATGGGGCTTGTGGTTTGGCTTGTCATTTTGCAGCCTCGCTGACCGGTTTGGTTTGCGCAAAGGCGAGCGCGCGCCGCACATGCCTGACCACGAACGCGCGCGCGGTGGCCGACTGGATCACGCTGACCAGCAGCACGACGATCGCCTTGACCACCAGCGTCGCTTCCGGCGGCACGCCGATCGAATAGGTGGTGTACGTGAGCGTCTGGATGATCAGCGCGCCGAGCACGGTGCCGGCCAGGCTGAACTTGCCGCCGGTCAGCGAGGTGCCGCCGAGCGTCACCGCCAGGATCGCATCGAGCTCGAGCAGCAGGCCCGCGTTGTTGCCGTCCGCGCTGCGCACGTTCGAGCTCATCAGCACGCCGGCGATCGCCGCCGTCAGCCCGGAAAACACATAGACGCTGAACACGATCGCACTCGCGCGCAGACCGACCAGCCGCGTCGCCACCGGGTTCACGCCGATCGCGCGGATAAACAGGCCGAGCGCGGTGCGGCTCATCAGGATCGCCGTGGCCGCCGTGACCGCCATCGCGGCCCACACCGCGCACGGCAGGCGCGCCAGAAAGCCGCCGCCGAGCACCAGATAGCCGGGCGCGCCGATCGGAATGATCTGGCCGCCGGTCAACAGCTGCGCGACGCCACGGCCCGCGACCATCAGGATCAGTGTCGCGATGATCGGCTGCATGCCGACGAAGGCCACCAGCAGACCGTTCCATACGCCCGCCGCGAGCCCGACTGCCAGCGCCGCGCCGACCGCCAGCAACACCTGCGACGGCGCGTCGGCGAGTATCGTCGCCGCCGCCGCGCCGGCGATCGCCACCACCGCGCCCACCGAGATATCGATGCCGCGCGTCGCGATCACCAGCGTCATGCCGAGCGAGACGATCACCAGCGGCGCGGCGCGATTCAGAATGTCGATCGGCGCGCCGAACAGATGACCGTCGAGCATCGTGATCGCGAGAAAATCGGCGCGATGCGCGACGTCCAGCACAATCAGCAGCACCAGCGTCAACGCCGGCCATGCCAGCGAATGCTGCAACGCGGCTTTGATCGCCTTCATTGTTCGCCCCCTGCAATCAGCTGATAGACCTGGTCTTCGGTGACCGCGTTGCCCGCCACCTCGGCGACCTTGCGCCGGTCGCGCAACACCGCGATGCGATGGCTCACGCGCACGACCTCGCTCACTTCGGACGAGATGAACAGCATGCCGAGCCCCTTCGCGCACAGCGCCAGCACGCGGTCCATGATTTCGAATTTGGCGGCGACGTCGATGCCGCGGGTCGGTTCGTCGAGAATCAGCATCTTCGGCTCGGTGGCGAGCCAGCGCGCCAGCAGCGCCTTCTGCTGGTTGCCGCCCGATAACAGGCCGATCGGCGTTTCCGCGTCGCGCGCCTTGATGCCGAGCATCTTGATGTATTCGTCGGCCATTTCGCGCTGCTTTGCCTTGCTGATCGCGCGCCACCAGCCGCGCCGCGCCTGCAGCGCGAACACGATGTTCTCGCGGATCGACAGATCCGCTACGATGCCTTCCTTCTTGCGGTCTTCCGGGCAATAGCCGATGCCGTGGCGCACCGCGTCGTGCGGCGAGCGCATCTTCACGCGCTTCGTGCCGGCCAGCATCGTGCCTGCGTCGGACTTCTCCGCGCCGAACAGCAGCTTGGCCGTTTCGGTGCGGCCCGAACCGAGCAGACCCGCGAGACCGAGAATCTGGCCGGGCCGCACGTCGAGATCGATCGGGTTCATCAGGCCGCGCCGCCCGACGCCGCGCATCTCGAACAGCGGCGGCGCCGCGTCGACCGGCGTGGGCGCTTCGGTGGCGGCGCGTTTGAGGCGCTCGGTCATGCGCGCATGGCCGACCATCTTCGCGACCAGCTCTTCGACCGGCAGGTCTTTCGCGAGGTATTCGCCCTCGCGCTCGCCGTTGCGCATCACCGTAATGCGATCCGATACCGCGTAAGTCTGTTCGAGAAAGTGCGTGACGAACAGAATGCCGATGCCCGACTGCTTCAGCTTGCGCAACACGTCGAACAGCCGCGCGACTTCGCCGTCGTCGAGACTCGAGGTCGGTTCGTCGAGAATCAGCACGCGCGCGTCGACCGACACCGCGCGCGCGATCGCCACCATCTGCTGCACGGCGATCGGATACGCGTCGAGCGAGCGCGTCACGTCGAGCGACACGTTGAGTTCCGCCAGCGCGGCTTCGGCCCGCGCGTGAATGGTTTTCCAGTCGATCGCGCCGCGCCGCTTCAGATGCCGGCCCGCAAAAACGTTCTCCGCGACCGACAGGTTCGGACACAGGTTCACTTCCTGATACAGCGTGCGGATGCCGGCAGCTTCGGCTTCGAGCGGCGTGTCGAACTGCACCGGCTGGCCGCCGAGGCGGATTTCGCCGGCGTCGTACGCATGCACGCCGGTCAGCACGTTGATCAGCGTCGACTTGCCGGCGCCGTTCTGCCCCATCAGCGTATGGATCTCGCCGGGGAACAGCCGGAAATCGACGCCTTGCAGCGCCTTGACGCCAGGAAAGGTTTTGCTGATGCCGACAGTCTCGAGAATCGGTGAATCGCTCATGAACGTAGCGAACAGAAAAAGACCGGCACTAAAGAAAAGTCCGGCGCGCCGCACACGCGGCCGGCGCCGGACTCGCGAGCGATGCTCAGTACTTGCGCTGCGGCAGCACCTGGGCGGCGACGCTCATCGGGAACACCGTTTCTTCGGTCGTGATGCGCTTGGGCAGCGTCTTGCCGGCCACCAGATCCTTGGCCGCGGACATCAGTTGCGGCCCGAGCAGCGGGCTGCATTCGACGTCGACGTTGATCTTGCCGGCCACCATCGCCTCGAAGCCACCCTTGGTCGCATCGAACGACACCACGCTGATGTCCTTGCCCGGCTTCAGGCCCGCTTCTTCCATCGCCTGGATCGCACCCAGCGCCATGTCGTCGTTATGCGCGTACACGACGTTGATCTGCTTGCCGTAGGTCTTCGCGAACGCTTCCATCACCTGCTTGCCGCCGGCCAGCGTGAAGTCGCCGCTTTGCGACGCGATGATCTTGAACTTCGGATCGTTCTTGATCACTTCCATCAGGCCCGCATGGCGGTCGTTGGCCGGCGCCGAGCCGACCGTGCCCTGCAGTTCGACGATGTTGATCGGGCCTTTGTCGTTCTTGTAGCGCTCTTCGAGCCAGCGGCCGCCGCGGCGGCCTTCCTCGAGGAAGTCCGAGCCGATCATCGTGGTGTACAGCGACGTGTCCTTCACGTCGATGTTGCGGTCAGTCAGGATCACCGGAATCTTCGCCGCCTTCGCTTCGGTCAGCACCGGTTCCCAGCCCGATTCGACCACCGGCGAGAACGCGATCACGTCCACTTTCTGCGCGATGTACGAGCGGATCGCCTTGATCTGGTTTTCCTGCTTCTGCTGCGCATCGGAAAACTTCAGATTGACGCCGGCGTCTTTCGCGGCCTGCTTGATCGACACCGTGTTGGCCGTACGCCACGCGCTTTCGGCGCCGACCTGCGCGAAGCCGAGCGTGATCTTCTTGTCTTCCGCATGGCCGTTGATGCTGGCCCCGAACAGCAGCGCCGCGCCGGCCAGCGCGGCAAGTGTCAGGCGTCTCGTGTGATCCATTTCCGTCTCCGATTTATTTCATTTAATTGTCGGCGCGCGACGCCGCTTTCCGGCGTGCCTGCATGTACGACGTGACGGCGGTTGCCCGCGCCCCCTCTCACCACCTGCTCGATCGCTGAACAGTCCAACTCGAAACCTGTTGCGGCTTGCGCCGCAACGGACCCCTGTGCGCACCTGTGTGCGCGCCCCCTCCCGGCAGCGGTCCGCTGAATAGCCAAACTATATCTACGTGCCGAACGGCGAGTGATTGGTGTTTTCCCGAGCCTCAGAAGCGCACCGGAGGGGCGGCATCCTGTCTGCATAGCTTGCGCCAATTTGCCGATTCGACAGTTGCGCGCGGCCCCCGGCGGTTTTTCCACTATCTGGTGCAAACGCGCATAACGCCTTATATAGTCCTACTATTTAGGTCCTTTATGGATTTCGCGGCGGTGTTGCAGCCCGCTTAGTCGAGTTAATGCCGTGCTCGCGGCAAGCGTCGTGCGGTGAATCGGCAGTTATTCTCCGCATTTTTTGCGGTGAATAACTTGCCCATGCGACGAATACGCCTGATAATCTCCGCATCATGAGCGGAGATTACTTGTACATCTGGTCGGCGCCGGACTGGCCGCAATGGCGTTACGACCTTGCCGCGCTGGCCCCGTCGCTGGCCGCCGTGACCGGCGCGCAAGGGCGGCTGCTCGGCCGCATGATGGACGTCGGCTTCGCGCAACGCGGTGAGGCGAATCTCGCCGCGCTGACCGCGGACGTGCTGAAAACGAGCGAGATCGAAGGCGAATCGCTCGACGCGCGCTCGGTGCGCTCGTCGATCGCGCGCCGGCTGGGCGTCGACATCGGCGCGCTCGCACCGGTCGACCGCCACGTCGAAGGCGTCGTCGAAATGGTGCTCGACGCCACCACGCACTGCAACGCGATGCTCACGCGCGAGCGGCTGTTCGGCTGGCATGCGGCGCTCTTTCCCACCGGCTACAGCGGGCTCACGCCGATTCGCGTCGGCGGCTTTCGCGACGATGCGCGCGGCCCGATGCAAGTCGTGTCCGGGCCGCTCGGCCGGCAGCGCGTGCACTTCGAAGCACCGCCCGCGGAGCGCGTCGAAGCCGAAATGACAGGCTTCATCGACTGGTGCAACGACAACTACGACCACCATCCGGTGCTGAAGGCCGGCCTTGCGCACCTGTGGTTCGTCACGCTGCATCCGTTCGACGACGGCAACGGCCGCATCGCGCGCGCCGTCGGCGACATGCTGCTCGCGCAGTTCGATCATGGCGACCAGCGCTTCTACAGCCTGTCCGCGCAGATCCAGCGCGAACGGCGCGGCTACTACGACATTCTCGAGCGCACGCAGAAGGGCACGCTGGAGGTCACCGCATGGCTCGCGTGGTTTCTGCAGGCGCTGCACCGCGCGCTCGAAACCGCCCAGCAGACGCTCGACGCCGTGCTCGCGAAATCGCGCTTCTGGCGACAGATGGCCGGCGTGCCGCTCAACGAACGGCAGACCAGGCTGCTGAACCGGCTGCTCGACGGCTTCGACGGCAAGCTGACCAGCAGCAAGTGGGCGGCGATCGCGAAGTGCTCGCCCGATACCGCGCTGCGTGACATCAACGAACTGATCGCGCGCGGCGTGCTGCGGCGCGCCGACGGCGGCGGGCGCAGCACCGCTTACGAGCTGCAGTTGCCGCAGGCCGCGACGCGGCTCGAGGCGACAGGCTAGCCGGCCGGCACCCCGTCGCAACCGTCGCGCGCCACGCGCGACGCAATCTGACAGCGCAACGTATTTCGCGTCACGTTTTCCGCGTATGCTTCGCGCGCGACGCAAACAATGCGACCATGCGGATCAACCGCGCGCCGTACGGATGGGCGAGCTGCGCGCCCCGCCGCGTCATCTCGCATGCGCGCCCGGAGCGCCGCACCCGCCGCACCCGCCGCACCCGCCGCACCCGCTGCACCCGCTGCACCCGCTGCACCCGCTGCACCCACGGTACCCTGCCGTACCCTGCCGTACCCGTTTGCACCGGATATCCCTGCCGTCACCGAACCGCTCGCGCCTCACGCCCAGGAGAATTGCCGATGAACGACCACGATCCGCTCCCGCCCAACGATGCCGCTGCCGACCAGCCCGACGACCCCGAACGCCGCCGTGTCCTGACCGGACTGGCCGCGGTCGGCGCGGGGCTGGTGCTGGCCGGCTGCCAGTCCGCCGCGCAAAGCTCCGCCAGCGGCGCGCCGCGCAGCGCGGCCGAGCAGCGCATGGACGCGGCGCTGTCCGATCAGGTGAAGCACATCGTCGTGATCTACGCGGAAAACCGCAGCTTCGCGAATCTGTTCGGCAATTTCCCGGGCCTGCTGCACCCGCTCGACAACGTGCCGCGCGAAGTGTCGCTGCAGCTCGACCGCGACGGCAAAACCCCGCTCGCGACGCTGCCGAAGTTCTGGGGCGGCCTCGTGCCGCAGGCGCAGGAAGTGAACGGCAAGCGCTATGCGATCAACGAAAGCGCGATCAGCGGTCTCGCCAACCAGCCGTTTCAACTGACCGACGCGCACGGCGAACCGCTGCCCAACAGCGTGATTACGCGCGACCTGTGGCACCGCTTCTACCAGAACCAGATGCAGATCAACGCGGGCCGCAACAACCAGTTCGTCGCGTGGGCCGATTCCGGCGGCCTCGTGATGGGCCACTACCGCAGCACTGCGCAATCGCTGAAGATCTGGAGCCTCGCGCAGCAATACACGCTGTGCGACAACTTCTTTATGGCGGCTTTCGGCGGGTCGTGGCTGAACCACATCTATCTGATTTCCGCGCAGGCGCCGTTCTACCCGAACCTCCAGGCGAGCCCGGCGAAGAAGCTGGTGTCGGTGGTCGAAGGCGACGACCCGCTCGGCTGGCGCCTGAAGACCGCGCCCGATTCGCCGGCATCGGCGCTCGACGGCCCGCCGAAATTCGTCAGCGACGGCCTGTTCACGCCGGACGGCTACGCGGTCAACACGATGGCGCCGCCGTACCAGCCGAGCTTCGTGCGGCCCGCGCCGGACGGCAATCCGGCGCTCGCCAATCCGGCCGACCCGAAGGTGCTGCCGCCGCAAAACTACGCGACGATCGGCGACCGGCTGTCGGACAAAGGCGTCGACTGGGCGTGGTACTCGGGCGCATGGCAGTACGCGCTCGACCATCGCGACACCGGCATGGTGCCGGACTTCCAGTATCACCATCAGCCGTTCAACTACTTCGTCAACTACGCGCCGGGCACCGCCGCGCGCACGCGGCACCTGCGCGACGCCGGCGTCGGCGACGACGCCTCGACCAACCGGCTGATCGCGGATATCGACGCGGGCCGGCTGCCGCCCGTCACGTTCTACAAGCCGCAGGGCAACCTGAACATGCACGCGGGCTATGCCGACGTCGAATCCGGCGACCGCCATATCGCCACCGTGATCGACCATCTGCAGCGCGGGCCGCTGTGGCGCAATACCGTGGTGATCGTCACGGTCGACGAAAACGGCGGCTGGTGGGACCCGGTCTCGCCGCCGAAGGGCGACCGCTGGGGGCCGGGCTCGCGGATTCCGGCCCTGGTCGTGTCGCCGCTCGCGAAGAAGGGCTTCGTCGATCACACGGTGTACGACACCAATTCGATCCTGCGCTTTATCAGCCGCGTGCACGGCCTCGCGCCGCTCGACGGCGTGCAGCTGCGCGACCGCGCGTTCGCGCAGAACGGGCTGGCGCCGCTCGGCGATCTGACCAACACGCTGAACCTCGCGTGACGCTCGCGGCGTAACGCGGCGGCGGCGCTTCGCGGATGCCGCCGCGCGCTACACCGCGCGCATGCGCAGCGCCTGCGGGCGAGACGCGCACCAGCGCACCTGCCAGCGCCGGACACGGTGCCCCGGCGACAGCGAGGGCGACGCGCGGCGCACCGCCACCACCGTCGTGCGGTTACTTACGCCTCCACCGGCCCCGCGCTGCGCGTCGCGGCGCGGCGCTCGCGCAGCCAGTCATCGAGTTGCGCGCGCGACAGCGGCCGCGCAATCCAGAACCCTTGCAGTTCGTCGCAGCCGATGCTGCGCAACAACCCCGCCTCGCGCTCGCTCTCCACACCTTCGGCCACCACGCTCAGGCCGAGCATATGCCCCAGCCCGACGATCGCTTCGACGATGCCCAGATCGGTCGGCTTGTCGAGCTTGTTATGCACGAAAGTACGGTCGATCTTCAAACGGTCGAGCGGGAAGCGGTTCAGATAGCTGAGGCTCGAATAGCCGGTGCCGAAGTCGTCGAGCGAAATGCGCACGCCGAGCGCGCGAATCGCGCGGATCGTCGCGATGTTGCGCTCCGCGCTGTCGAGCAGCACCGATTCGGTGATCTCGAGTTCCAGCAGGCCCGGCGCCACGCGATGCCTGGCGAGGCTCTGGCGGATCGTGTCGACGAGACCGTCATCGCGCAACTGCACCGCCGACAGATTGATCGACAAGGTCAGCCCCGCCAGTTCGCCGTCGCGCCACGCGGCGATCTGGCGGCACGCCTGATCGATCACCCACGCGCCGATCGGCACGATCAGCCGGGTTTCCTCGGCCAGCGGAATAAACTGCGCCGGCGACATCCGGCCGAGTTCCGCGCTGTCCCAGCGCAGCAGCGCCTCGACGCCGATCAGCGCGCCGCTCTTCGCGTCGATGCACGGCTGGTACGCGAGCCACAGTTCGTCGCGCTCGATCGCGGTGCGCAGGCACGCTTCGAGCGCGAGCCGCATACGGCTGTGCTCGATCATGTCCGCCGAGAAGAACTTCGCGAGGTTGCGGCCCGCGGCCTTCGCCTGATACATCGCGAGGTCTGCGTTCTGCATCAGCGTATCGATGTCGGCGCCGTCCTCCGGATACATCGCGATGCCGACGCTGCACGACACCTGGATCGCCACGCCGTTCACGTCGTGCGCTTCGCCGATCAGCGGAATCATGCGCTCCTCGATCGTGCGCGCGACGTCGGTGGCATTCGCCGCGCCGTTCAGGATCACCGTGAATTCGTCGCCGCCCAGGCGGCTCACGGTGTCGTCGTGGCGCACCGAACGCACGAGCCGCGCGGCCACCGAGCGCAACAGGCCGTCGCCCACATGATGGCCGAGCGAATCGTTGATGTCCTTGAAGCGGTCGAGGTCGATGAACAGCACCGCGACGCGCCGGCCGGTGCGCTTCGCGGTATCGAGCGCCACCGCAAGGCGTTTCTTGAACAGCGCGCGGTTCGGCAGCTCGGTCAGGAAATCGTGATCGGCGAGAAACTGGATGCGCTCCTCGCTCTTCTTGCGGTCGCTGATGTCGATCAGCGTGCAGATGTAATGCGTGACGTGACTCTTCTGGTCGCGCACCACGCTGACCATCAGCCATGCCGGATAATCGCCGCCGTGGCGGCGGCGCACCTGCGCTTCGCCGTTCCACGTGCTCGCCTGATCAACCAGTTGCGCGAGCATCGCAAAGCCGCCGTCGCCCGGCACGCCGTCGACGATAAAGCCCGGCGCGCGGCCGATCACGTCTTCCGCGCGATAGCCGGTGGTGCGATAGAACGCCGCGTTGGCCGTCAGCAGCCGGTGCCGTTCGTCGAGAATCAGGATCGCTTCCGACGATGCCTCGAACACCCGGCCCCACAGTTCGAGGCGCTGCTCCATCAGCTTGATCTGGTTGATCGGCGTGAACGCGGTCAGAATCGCATCCTGGCCCTGGAACGAAAGGCGCCGCGCGGACAGCATCGCCCACGTCGATTCCTCGGTGGCTTTCCAGTGCACCTCGAATTCGTCGACGGCTTCGCGATCCGACAGCTGCTGGAAAAAGCGCGCGCGCGTGCCCGAATCGAGACCGCGCGCCCATGGGTCGATCGCACAGCCGTTCAGCCAGTACAGCGCCGGCCGGTTCGCATGCAGCACCTCGTGGCCGGGCACCGCCGTCACCACCATCGGCACCGGGGTCGCCTCGACCAGCGCATGCTGTGCCGCCGATGCGCGCGCGGTCGCGGCCAGTTCCTTCTGCACGTCGCGCTCGCGGTCGAGCTGCTCGAGCATCTCGTTGAAACCGTTCACCAGCATGCCGATCTCGTCCTGGCTATGCCAGCGCGCGCGCAGCGAATGATCGCCGGTGCGGCGCACGGTATCCATCACGCGCGCGAGCTGGCGCAGCGGCCGCGAGATCTGCTGCGCAACGAAGTAGACCATGCTCAGAATCGCGCACAGCAGGAACAGCGCGGTGCCCAGATGCAGCCACATGCGCGCGAACAACGCGCGCACGCGCTCGTGCAGCAGACGGTCGAGCTGGAAGCCGGTATCGCGCCACAGGTCGTTGACGTCGGTCACGACGCGCCGCTGCGCGGCGTCGGCCGCGGCGATCAGGCCGGCATCGGCAGTGCCGCCGCTGTCGACGATCGCGCGCGCGGCGCTGCGATAGTCTTCGATCGACGCGTTCATGCGCTGGATCGACGGCCCGAGCGCGCGTTCGAGCTCGCGATTGGCCGCCACCGCTTCCGCGAAGTCGGTGCGCAGCCCCTGCAGCACCGCGTCGAGCTGGCCTTCGCGCACCAGATAGCGGGTGCGCATCACGTCGGCGGTGGCCGGCTCGCGATCGCCGCGCAGACCGCCGCCGATCTGGTTGACCGCTTCGAGCAGCGCCGGATAGCGCAGCACCGACAGCGACATCGAGTAATAGCTGTCGAGATCGGGGTCGAGAATCAGGTTCGACTGGTTGCCCACCCGCGTGACCAGTTCGCGCACCGTGTCCAGCGCGTGGTTCACCTCGGCGGCGTCGGGTTGCGCATCGCGCGCGAGCGACCTCAGCGCTTCGCGTACGCGCGCGTTGAGGTCCGCGCTCTGCATGCCGGCGCCGAAACGCTGCTCGGCATCTTCGAGCGCGAACGCAGTCTGTTGCAGCGTCTGCGGCGCGGGACGCGCGCCGGCACCGGTCAACGCGACTTCGTAGAGCGCATCGCGCACGGTGCGCAGATACACGTTGCCGACGATTTCCTTGTTCGAGAAATCGATCGCGATGTATTTCTCGTGAATCAGGATGCCGCTGATATACACCACCGCCGTCAGATCGAGCAGATAGATCAGCAGCAGCTTCCGGCCAACCCGAAGGCGCGCGAGCAGACGAAAGAGGATATGACGTTTCATGTAGTGCGGATTCTCGCGCCGATATGACTTGAACACTTTTTCCGGCTTCCGTATTCCACGCATGCGAAAGCCGGATCAACTGACATAACGGCGCATGATAGGCGCACTTTAACGATTGGTTCCGGATTCACCAGTGCGGTGCCGGCATGCGCCAGAACGGAGCGTGCTTAAACGTTTGCGGCGCGGAAGTAGTGCTGGATGGAGCCGCTGGCGACCGATGCGGCCCGCAAGGTGTTCCGGGTAGCTAAAGGATTGCCGCATTGGCACCGCGCCGCAACCAGAATATGAAACGTTGAGCGCACGCTTTTCTTTTTGCGGACGCTTCAAGAAGGCATTGCCGAAAAAAACCAGCGAAATGCGGTTGCTCACCGCATTTCGCCGGCCTTGCGCAGCACGCGCTACGCTACGTGGGCATCAAGCTTCCGGTTTGTCGGCAGGCGCATGCGTGACCGCTTCGAGCGCCACCGCGCCGATCCGCTGCGGCTTGTGCGCCGCATCCACCGAGGTCGTGCGGAATACCACCCGCTGCTCGACCGCATCGTACGAACACAGCACGTGCGAACCTTCGCCGATGTCGCTCTTCAGCATCTCCTTGGCAAGCTCGTTCTCGATCTGCTGACGGATCTGCCGGCGCAGTTCGCGCGCACCGAACTCCGGCCGATAACCCTCGGTCGCCAGATGATCGACCACCGAATCGTCGAACTCGAGCACGATGTCCTGGCTGCTCGCGAGACGCTTGACCTGCTCCAGCTGCAGCCGCACTACATGCCGCGTCTCTTCGCGGCCGAGCGACTTGAACAGGATGATGTCGTCGATCCGGTTCAGGAACTCGGGCCTGAAGTGCTGGCGCAGCACGCTCATCACGCCGCTTTGCACTGTCGAGGTCGCATCGTTGCTCAAAAAGCCCGGGCCCGAACGCGTCTGCCCGGCGATCACTTCCGAGCCGAGGTTGCTGGTTGCGATGATCAGCGTATTGCTGAAATCGACCACGCGTCCCTTGCCGTCGGTCAGACGCCCATCGTCGAACACCTGCAGCAGCACGTTGTACACGTCCGGGTGCGCCTTCTCGATCTCGTCGAGCAGAATCACGCTGTAGGGACGGCGCCGTACGCGCTCGGTCAGCTGGCCGCCTTCGTCGTGGCCGACATAGCCCGGCGGCGAACCGATCAGACGCGCCACCGCGTGACGCTCCATGTACTCGCTCATGTCGATGCGCAGCATCGCCTCTTCGTCGCCGAACACCGCTTCAGCGAGCGCCTTCGCGAGCTCGGTCTTGCCGACGCCCGTCGGGCCGAGGAACAGGAACACCGCGGTCGGCCGATGGCGCGCCTGCAGTCCGGCACGCGAGCGGCGCACCGCATCGCTGACCGCCGACACCGCCTGGTCCTGGCCGATCACGCGCTCG
>DATLOW010000265.1:0-3341 GCA_035536055.1 Paraburkholderia sp.
CGTGATGATGCATTTCGCGCGTCGCTTTCCACACCAGAAACAGGCCGCCTGCGATCAGGATCAGATCGCGCCACGAAAAACCGCGGCCGAATGCGTCGAAGATCGGCTCGGTCAGCCGCACGATCCACGCCACCGCGCCGAGCAGCGCGAGCCGCAGTACCAGCGCGAGGCCGATGCCGATGCGCCGCGTGCCGGCGCGCTGCGCTTCGGGCAGCTTGTTACTGAGGATCGAGATGAAAATCAGGTTGTCGATGCCGAGCACCACTTCCATCACGACCAGCGTCGCGAGCGCGGCCCACGCGGCAGGATCGGCGGCCAGAACGAACAGGGAATCCATATGCCTCCCTCAAACAGCGATGACGTCGACGATGACGATTGCGCCGCTCACTCCGGCACAGGCTCGACTTCCGTAGCAGCCCAACTGATGCTCGATACGCCCTTCTCCATGCTGATGCGGCTCGCCATCAGCTCGAGCTTGGCCTGATCGTTCGGATGCGTGCGCACGGTCGCGGCACTTCCATGCGCGGCGGCTCGCCCTCGACGTCGCGGCTCGTCCGGCTATGAAACGACAACGGTTGCGAATACATCGAATTGGACCGCAGCGCGCGGATATGGATCTCGTCGCTCTCGCGACATACAACGGTCAGCACGTATTCGCGCACGAGGCCCGCGCTCGACACCGCATGCGAAAGCGGCCAGCAGCCACCAGACGAAGTCGGCAGTCGTGTGGATGTGAAAAAAAATGGAAGTGCGACGATTCAGGCGCAAAGATAGCCTGAAGTCGGTGCTTTGCGCCAGTGCGATTGCGGCGCGGCTGCAGGGTTCTACAGCCGCGCCGCATGACGTCGTATGGTGCCGTATGGTGCCATTTGGTGCGGTAAGGCCGCACCATGCGCCGCGATTACCGACGGTGTCAGCGCGTCTGCTTGATGAAGGCTTCGAACGCGGCTGCGTAATCCGGATGCCAGCGCGACAATGCAGGCCGGTTCTCGACGATGTCGCCGGCGGCCCACAGGATGCGCCGTTCGTCGAGCGTGCGCGGCACGTCGTTGTCCGGGCACAGGATATAAAAGTCGTCCGCCGCGAGCCGCTCCATCATGAAGTCGACGGTCTGCTCGGGCGTCCATGCGCCAGCCGGCTTCTCGGTGCGATCGCGCCGTGTCAGTTCGGTGAACACGAACCCCGGAATCAGCAGATGCGCGCTGATCCGGCAGTTCGGCGTATTGCGCAACTGATGCTGCAACGCTTCGGTGAACGCCTTCAGCCCCGCTTTCGCGACGTTGTACGCCGGGTCGCCGGGCGGGGTCGTAATGCCCTGTTTCGAGCCGGTGTTGATCACGAGCCCCGGGCGGCCGCGCTCGATCATCTCGGGCACGAAGGTCTGCGTGCCGTGAATCACGCCCCACAGGTTGACGTTCAGCACGCGCTGCCAGTTTTCTTCGGGGCCGAAGATGCTGCTGCCGGGCTGGATGCCGGCGTTGTTCATCAGCACGTCGGTGCCGCCGAAGCGTTCGCGCACGACCGCCTGCAGACGGCCGACGTCGTCGACGCGGCTTACGTCGGTGGCTTGCGCGAACACGTCGGCCGCGCCGTTGGCGGCATGCGCGGCGACCTCTTCGACGGCGCGCGCGAGGCGCTCGGCGCCGAGATCGGCGATGCACACACGCATGCCCAGTTGCGCGAAACGCCGTGCGGCGGCCAGACCAATGCCGGAGGCGCCGCCGGTAACGACAGCGACGGCGCCCGGAATGAAGGCGGGATGAGTCATCGGAATCCTCGTTGGCACGAAGACCGCGACGTCATGGCCGCGGTCCGTGGGTTGATCGGACGATGTGGACGATGCGGCCGACGATGCTAGCACGAAGCGATGAGACGAAGCGGCGCCGCGCACCGCGGCTTACGATCCTGCCGCCAACGCTCAGCCTGCCGCGCGTTGGCTTTCGACCAGCTTGACCAGCGTATGCAGCACGCGATTGGCCGGCGTCCGTACGCCGAGCGCTTCGCCGCGCCGCACGATCAGGCCGTTCAGATGATCGATCTCGCTGCGCTTGCCGCGCGCCATATCCTGGGCGGTCGACGAATACTGGGTGGGCATCGTCTCGGCGATGCGCCGCACCGCGGCGGCGACGTCGCCGGGAATCGCGACGCCGTCGGCCTGCGCCACCGCCAGACATTCCGCCACCACGTCGGCGATCACGGCCGGCACGCCGTCGCGCTCGACCAGTTGGCCGTAGGGCATCTGCGCGAGCGCCGACAGCGCGTTATACGCGCAATTGAGCACCAGCTTCGCCCATAGCGCGCCGCGCACGTTGTCGGAGATTTCGGTCGGCACCTGCGCTTCGACGAACGCATGCGCGACCGTTTCGCTGGCGGCCGAAGGTTCGATTACCAGTTCGCCGCGCCCATGATGCCGCACATGGCCGGGGCCGGCCATCTCGGTGGCGACGTACACCACCGCCGCCGCCACCGGCTGCGATACTTGCGTGCGCAACCGGTCCGCATTGTCGACGCCGTTTTGCATCGTCAGCAACAGCGTATCGGCCGCGAGATAGGGTTTGAGCTGCTGGCCCGCGCTTTCGGTATCGGTCGACTTCACGCAGAACAGCACCAGCTGCGCGCCGTGCGCGGCGCTGGCTTCGGTGCTCGCCTGCACCTGCAGATATCGGTCGAAGCCGTGCATGTCGAGCCGCAGCCCGGCGCGCCGGATCGCCTCGACATGTTGCGCGCGGCCGATCAGCACGACCTCGTGTCCGGCGCGCGCGAGCATGCCGCCGTAATAGCAGCCGACGGCGCCCGCGCCCATTACCGCCACTTTCATCGCTTGTCTCCCGTTGTCGGTTCGTGACGGCCGCGCTCGCGCATCCCGTATGCGCCGCTGCGCAGCCCGCACCAGCAGAACGGTAGCACGAAGGCTCGCGGCGCAAACGGCGCGCTAGCCGGTGCGCAGCGGCTGCGGCCGCGGCAGCGTGCCGGCCGCATTGAGCCGCTCGTATTCGGCGATCAGCTGCGCGCCGAACAGCAGCAGCGTGGCGAGCGCTTCGAGGCTGAACAGCACGACGATCGCGGTAGCGAGCGAACCGTATACGACGTTGACCTGCGACAGCGTCGCGAAGTACCACACCAGCACGTGCCGCGTGATTTCCCACAGCAACGCCGCGGTCAGCGCGCCCATCAGCGCATGCCGCGGCGTGGGCCGGCCGACCGGGATCACCAGATAGATCGAGGTCAGCACGAACACCTCGCCGGCCACGCCGAGCACGTACAGCACGGCGCGCACCGCGCCGGTCAGCGATACGGTCTGGCCGAACAGCAGGATGCCGTCGCTCGCCACCACCTGCAGG
>DATLOW010000266.1:0-41863 GCA_035536055.1 Paraburkholderia sp.
GTCGGCAGTGGGTTACCAGCCGACGCTGGCTGAAGAAATGGGCAAGCTGCAAGAGCGCATTACGTCGACCAAGACTGGCTCGATCACGTCGGTGCAGGCCGTGTACGTCCCTGCGGATGACTTGACCGACCCGTCGCCGGCCACGACCTTCGGCCACCTGGACGCAACGGTGGTGCTGTCGCGTGACATCGCTTCGCTGGGTATCTACCCGGCGGTCGATCCGCTCGATTCGACCTCGCGTCAGATCGACCCGCACGTGATCGGCGAAGAGCACTACACGATCACGCGTGCCGTGCAGCAGACGCTGCAGCGCTACAAGGAACTGCGCGACATTATCGCGATTCTGGGCATGGACGAACTGTCGCCGGAAGACAAGCTGTCGGTGGCGCGCGCTCGTAAGATCCAGCGTTTCCTGTCGCAGCCGTTCCACGTTGCAGAAGTGTTCACGGGTTCGCCGGGCAAGTACGTGCCGCTGAAGGAAACGATCCGTGGCTTCAAGATGATCGTCGACGGCGAGTGCGATCACCTGCCGGAGCAGGCGTTCTACATGGTCGGCACGATCGACGAAGCCTTCGAAAAGGCCAAGAAGATCCAGTAACGGTTGACGCGTCGGCAGGAAGGCGCGGATTTGCAGCGATCGCATGGGTAGTCGAGCGCTCGCTGCGAAACCCGCGCCGCACGCATCACGCTCAACCCGAACGAGGGTAGAAACTTTATGGCAACTATCAAGGTAGACGTCGTCAGCGCGGAAGAGCAGATCTTCTCGGGCCAGGCGAAGTTCGTTGCGCTGCCGGGCGAAGCGGGCGAGCTCGGCATTCTGCCGGGCCACACGCCGCTGATCACGCGGATTCGTCCGGGTGCGGTACGCATCGAGGCTGAGAATGGCGAAGAGGAGTTCGTGTTCGTCGCCGGCGGCATTCTCGAGGTGCAACCCGGCGCGGTGACGGTTCTGGCCGATACCGCGATCCGCGGCAAGGATCTCGACGAGGCGAAGGCCGAGCAGGCCCGCAAGCGCGCAGAAGAGGCGCTGCAGAACACCGGCTCGAACCTTGAGTACGCAACCGCGCAAGCGGAACTCGCGTACGCAACGGCGCAACTCGCGGCGATCCAGCGGCTGCGCAAACTGCGCGGACAGCATTAAGAAGACCAAAAGCAGTGTCAAAACTGAAAAGCAGCCCTCGTGGCTGCTTTTTTTTTCGCGTGTTGCCTGACGTTAACGTCAATTTTTCGAGAGATCACAACGCGGCGCAACGAGCGTCATGAAAGCTGCGGGTAAGCCTTGATGCCGCTCGCGTGCACGCCGATGCACAATCGGTGCGGCATCGATTTCTTATAAAGCGGACACCGCATCCCGGCAGGAGACAAACACCATGGCGATTCAGGCTGAAGCCGCTGCTGCGCTTATTGCGCCAAAGGACGGACTTTCGTACGTGCGCGGGCCGAGCGAGATTCCGCTTAGCGAAGCGACGCTGGGGCAGTTTCTGCACGATACTGCGCGACGCTTTCCGGATCGCCCGGCGGTCGTGTTTCGCGAGCAGGGAATCCGTTGGAGTTGGCGGGAGTTTGCGGACGAAGTCGACATTCTGGCGGCAGGCTTCGCCGCGCTCGGTATCGTGAAGGGTGACCGGGTCGGCATCTGGTCGCCGAATCGCGTCGAATGGCTGCTGACGCAGTTCGCCACCGCGCGCATTGGCGCGATTCTCGTCAACATCAATCCGGCTTACCGGCTCGCCGAACTCGAATATGCGCTGAACAAGGTCGGCTGCAAGGTGATCGTGGCGGCGGAGCGCTTCAAATCGTCGATGTATCTGCAGATGCTGCAGGAGCTCGCACCCGAGCTGGCGACGCACGCGCCCGGCGACCTGCACGCCACCCGCTTGCCGGACTTGCGCATCGTGATCCGTATGTGCGACACGGATACACAGGGCATGCTGTGCTTTTCCGAAGTGATCGAGCAGGGCCGCGTCACGCTGGACCGCGCCAAACTCGACGCGATCGGCGCCACCTTGACACCGCACGAGCCCATCAACATCCAGTTCACCAGCGGCACGACCGGTAACCCGAAGGGCGCGACGCTGACGCACAGCAACGTCGTCAACAACGCGCGCTACATCGCGATGGCGATGCGGCTGACCGAACAGGACTCGCTGTGCATTCCCGTGCCGCTGTACCACTGTTTCGGCATGGTGTTGGCCGTGCTCGCATGCGTATCGGTGGGGGCGAACATGGTGTTCCCGGGCGAGGCCTTCGATCCCGGCGCAACGCTCGCCGCCGTCTCCGAGGAAAAGTGCACCGCACTGCATGGCGTGCCGACGATGTTCATCGCCGAACTCGATCACCCGCAGTTCGCCAGCTTCGACCTGTCGCATCTGCGCACCGGCATCATGGCTGGCTCGCCGTGTCCGATCGAAACGATGAAGAAAGTCGTGTCGAAAATGCACCTGAGCGAAATCACGATCGCCTACGGCATGACGGAAACGAGCCCCGTGTCGTTCCAGAGTTCGACCGCCGACCCATTGGACAAGCGTACGACCACCGTCGGCCGTGTCCAGCCGCATCTCGAGGTGAAGGTGATCGACGCGGCCGGCGACATCGTGCCGGTTGGCGCCACCGGCGAACTGTGCACAAGGGGCTATTCGGTGATGCAGGGCTACTGGAACGACGATGCGAAGACCCGCGAGAGCATCGTGGACGGCTGGATGCACACCGGCGACCTGGCGACCATCGACGCCGACGGCTACTGCAACATCGTCGGCCGCCTGAAGGACATGCTGATCCGCGGTGGCGAGAATATTTATCCACGCGAAATCGAGGAGTTTCTGTTCCGCCATCCGAAGATCCAGAGTGTGCAGGTGTTCGGCGTACCGGACTCCAGATACGGTGAAGAAGTCTGCGCGTGGATCGTGTTGCGCGCTGGCGAGAGTGCAGAAGCCGAAGAAATCCGCGAGTTCTGCTGCGGCCAGATCGCGCATTACAAGGTGCCGAAATACATCCGCTTCGTCGACGAACTGCCGATGACGGTGACCGGCAAGGTCCAGAAGTTCGTGATGCGGGAACGGATGATCGAAGAACTGCGCTTGAAGGCGGACAAAACCGCCTGACCGAGGCAGAGATCGCATGCCGCGCGCCGCTGAAAGGACCTAAACGGCCCGCGGCTTACCCGCCGGCGACGGGCGGAGCGACGTTATCAAACACCGAACGCTGCATTGCGCAAACGTTTGGCGAGGCAAAAAAAAAGCGGGCCTGGAGCCCGCTAAAAACCACACGCTACGGGGTTAGCGCGAGGAGACCAAAGGAGGAATCGACCGGACGACGCGTTCGCCGTCGACACGACTCCAACAGGGATGCCCCTTTTCAGGGACCCGGCAATTTGCCGACCGGCTCAGCGAAAGGTATCCGCTCACACCACACACCAAGCCACATCCGTGTTGAACCCGTGAGAGGCATTGTGGGCGAATTAATCAGCGAACGCGGTAACAAAGTGTTTCAGGTTGTAACGCCCGCCAGATAAGGCTCTGCGGGATTTTTTGCCGTTCGCAAATGTTTAAAACAACCTTTTTACCGAGCCAGAAAAAATCATTAAATCTCCATTTACCGCTAATATTTGCCGCAGATATTGCACCGCGTTCACACCCGCAATTGCGGTAAATTTTACGTGTTTTGCTGCGCGGTAGCCTTGATGATTTGAAAGAAGCCTAGTCGCTGACGGCGTTTTTGCAAGCGGCAAAATCGCAGCACCGGCGAAAAATGATGCATTGCGGGAAACGCTTCCACGGTCGACTGGCGTGTAACAGCGTTGCAGCGACGACTTAACCGGCAGGCGCTTAACCACCGCTAATCAAGTTACAGGTCCGCACCGTCCGGTTCTGCCAACGCAGGCGGCCCGGGCAGCCGCGCGCTAGCTCACTTCAGCCATTTATCCGAAATCGCCTGATATTCACCGCTTTCTCGCGCAAGATGCAGCCATTGGTCGACATATTGCTGGAAAGCCACATCGCCGCGCGGCAGCAGCCAAGCCTTTTCTCCATACTGGAACGGCTTGTCCGGGTGCACGGAGCACAGTCCGGGGTTCAGCTTCTGCTGCAATAGCGTCTCTGAGGCGTCGGTCACCATCACATCGGCCTTGCCGGCGAGGATCTGCTTGAAGACCGTCACGTTATCCGGATAGACGGTCAGCTTCGCATGCGGAAACGCCTGGCGGGCGTAGCGCTCGTTGGTACCGCCCGGATTGAAGATCACCCGCGTGTCGGGTTGGTCGATCTGCTCAACGGTCTGGTATTTGTTCACGTCGTCGCAGCGGACGATCGGCGTCTTGCCGTCCACCTGGTAAGCGACCGTGAAAAACGCGCGCTTCTGACGCTCGAGCGTGGTCGATACGCCGCCCACGCCGACATCGCACCTGGCGACGAAATCGTTCATCAGATTCGGCCACGTGGTCTTGACGAACTGCGCCTTCACACCAAGCGACTTCGCCAGCGACTCGGCCATGTCGATGTCGATGCCCTCGAACTGGCCGTCCGGCCGATAGTACGAGTACGGCTTGTAGTCGCCGGTGGTGCAGGCGCGCAGCGAACCGCGCGCAACAATTTCGTCGAGCCGGGACGGCGCGGCGACCGGCGCCGCGCCGTCGGCGGCCGCACGTACCGTTCCGCTCGTCGCGCCACTTACCGCGCCACTTGTCGACGTGCCCTGTGCGCGCACCGACACCGCATTAAACAGCACGCCGGCCAGCGCGCCACACAAAACGCTCAACAATATCGTCGTGGTTTTCTTCATCGAGCTCCCCGTGGTCCGATCGTTTGCGTGCGAGACTCAGCCGACGCTGAATACCACCTGCCGGGATGCACCATACTCTGCACGCCTGACGCCGTCCATTCGTGGTGGCCGCGATATCGCGCTGTGTCCGCCGTCTTCCGATCCGGCATACGGCGCCGTCGCCGCGTGTGTCCGGCCACTGGGCGCGCCGTGTCCGCTAAAATGCCCCTTTGCCTTTCCGCCTTTCAAGCGCACGCACCGTGGCTCATCAACTTCTGAACGACACTTTTCTGCGCGCGCTGCTGCGCCAGCCGACGGACTACACGCCGATCTGGCTGATGCGCCAGGCGGGTCGCTACCTGCCCGAATACAACGCCACGCGCGGCCGGGCCGGCAGCTTCCTCGGCCTTGCCAAGAACCCCGACTACGCGACCGAAGTGACCTTGCAGCCGCTCGAGCGCTACCCGCTCGACGCCGCGATCCTGTTCTCGGACATCCTGACGATTCCCGACGCGATGGGACTCGGCCTCGAGTTCGCCGCCGGCGAGGGGCCGAAGTTCGCCCGCCCGGTGCGCACCGAAGCGGACGTCGCGCGGCTCGCGGTGCCAGACATCGGCGCGACGCTCGGTTATGTGACCGCCGCGGTCAGCCAGATCCGCCGCGCGCTGACCGACGCGCAAGGCCGTCAGCGCGTGCCGCTGATCGGCTTCTCCGGCAGCCCGTGGACGCTCGCGTGCTACATGGTCGAAGGCGGCGGCTCGGACGATTTCCGCACGGTGAAGTCGATGCTGTACAGCCGTCCAGACCTGATGCATCGCATTCTGGAGGTCAATGCGCGTTCGGTTACCGCGTATCTGAATGCGCAGATCGAAGCCGGCGCGCAGGCCGTGATGATCTTCGACACCTGGGGCGGCGCGCTGGCGGACGGCATTTACCAACGCTTCTCGCTGCATTACATCGAACAGATCGTCGGCGGACTCAAGCGCGAACACGACGGCAACCGCGTGCCGGTGATCACCTTCACCAAGGGCGGCGGACACTGGCTCGAACAGATTGCGGCGACCGGCGTCGATGCGGTCGGACTTGACTGGACGGTGAACCTGGGCCGTGCGCGCGAGCGTGTCGCGGGGCGGGTGGCGCTACAAGGCAACATCGATCCTTCGGTGCTGTTCGCGCCGCCGGCAACGATCCGCAGCGAGGCGCGCGCGGTACTGGACAGCTATGGCAATCATCCCGGCCATGTGTTCAACCTTGGCCACGGCATCTCGCAGTTCACGCCGCCGGAGCATGTTGCGGAACTGGTCGACGAGGTGCATCGCCATAGCCGCGCATTGCGCGCGACGACGCACGCTTAGGCATCCCGCATGCGACGCCAAATGTGACGTTATTGTTGCAACGCAATGAGCTGGGCTCTCGCCTTAAGGGGAAAATTGCATTCCACAGGCCGTCAAATGGCGTTCCGGCGGATGTCAAGACTTGACTTATACACATTCATCACGCTGCGCCGCGGTAGAACGTTTAGTCGTCATATTCTCCTTGTCAAGCCGGGCAATTTTTAGTCGATGCCTTGATGCATAAGGGTTTCACGGGGGCGCGAACGAGTGTGCGATAAACCACACAGAGGCCGGCGCGACGCGCCTTCCGGCCCGGTGAGGGCAACTTCTCAACAAAGTTATCCACAGGGCGTCGATGCGCCCAATTTGTTCAGCCGAATCCTAAACTTAGCGCTGATTGTAATGTTTCACTTTAACTTCGGCTGGCTAGCCCTTGCTTCGCCCGCTGCGTCTACCACTCATCAGCTCACTCGTGCCCGCTGAACCGATGAGCGGCCTGTTCGTTCGAGTTGCGCTCGACCATCCGCTTGCTACGCTGTTCGACTACCGCTGCGACCCGACCTACGCGCCGCAACCGGGCATGCTCGTCAACGTGCCGTTCGGCAAGCGGCTGGTGGTCGGGCTGGTGTGGGAGGTGACCGCGCACAGCGACGTGCCGGCCGAGCGTCTGCGCGACGTCGACAGCGTGTGCACGGCGTGTCCGGCGCTGTCGACACAATGGCTCGAACTGGCGGGCTTCGCTGCGGACTACTATCAGCGCGGACTCGGCGAGGTCGCATTGCCGGCGCTGCCGCAGGCGCTGCGCGACGCGCAACGCTGGACGCGTCTGCTCGCGCCGGAGGAGCGCTACCGGTTGCTGTCTGCTGGGCGTGACGCGTTACCCGAGGCGCTGCCGCCGCGTGCAACGGCGCTCAGACGCCTTGCCGACGAACTGGCCGCGGCCGCCGTGCTGACCGCCGGCGAGGCGCGGGCCTTGCACCCGAAGGCGATCGCCACGCTCGACGCATGGCGCGACAAGGGTTGGGTCGAGCTGGACGTGATCGAAGCTGCGGCCGCGCCGCAACCCGGAGCCGCGGCGGCAAGCGCAACCGCAGCACCGCACGAAACCGGCGAACTGCCGAAACTGACAGACGAACAGACCGACGCCGTCGACACAATCGGCGCGGCCCAGGGTTTTGCACCCTTCCTGCTGCACGGCGTGACAGGTAGCGGCAAGACTGAGGTCTATCTGCGCGCGCTGGCCGCACTTCTGGTCGAAAAGCCGCATGCGCAGGCGTTGGTGCTGGTGCCGGAAATCAACCTGACGCCGCAGTTCGAAGCGGCTTTCCGCGCGCGCTTCGCGGCGCTCGACGCCGGCGCGATCGTCACGCTGCACAGCGGCCTCGCGGAAGGCGAGCGCGCGCGCAACTGGTTTGCCGCACATACCGGCCGCGCGCGCATCGTGCTCGGCACGCGCCTCGCGGTGCTCGCGTCGCTGCCGCAACTGTCGATCATCGTGGTCGACGAGGAACACGACCCTGCGTACAAGCAGCAGGAGGGTCTGCGCTACTCGGCACGCGATCTGGCGATCTGGCGTGCCAAGCAGCTTGGCGTGCCGGTCGTGCTGGGCTCGGCGACGCCGTCGCTGGAGAGCTGGTGGCAAGCCGACCAGGGTCGCTACAAACGGCTGACGCTGTCGCGCCGCGCGGTCGCCGACGCCGTTCTGCCGGCCGTCAAACTGATCGATCTGGAAGACGAACGGCGGCGCGGCCGGGCATCGGTGGAAGGTCTGTCGGGTCCGCTGCTCGCGGCGCTGAAAGCGCGGCTCGAGCGCGGCGAACAGAGTCTCGTGTTCCTGAACCGCCGCGGCTACGCGCCGCAGCTCGCCTGCGACGCCTGCGGCTGGGTGGCCGGCTGTCCTCGCTGCAGCGCATACGTCGTGCTGCACAAGCCGGAGCGCACGCTGCGCTGCCATCACTGCGGCTGGGAAGCGCGGATTCCGCGCTCCTGCCCGGAATGCGGCAATGTCGATCTGGCGCCGCTCGGCCGCGGCACGCAGCGCATCGAAGAAACACTCGCGAAGGTGCTGCCGAATGCCCGCGTGCTGCGTATCGACGCTGACAGCACGCGCCGCAAGGGCAGCGCGCAGGCGCTGTTTTCGGACGTGCATGCGGGTGAAGTCGACGTGCTGGTCGGCACGCAGATGATCGCGAAAGGCCACGATTTCCGCCGGGTGTCGCTGGTCGGCGTGCTGAACGCGGACAACGCGCTGTTCTCGCACGACTTCCGCGCGAGCGAGCGGCTGTTCGCGCAGCTGATGCAGGTGAGCGGCCGTGCGGGGCGTGCGGGATTACCGGGCGAAGTGCTGGTACAGACGCGTTATCCGCGCCATGCGCTGTATCACGCGCTGGCGCGCCACGACTACGTCGGCTTTGCCGGCGCGACCCTGACCGAGCGTCGCGACGCGCATCTGCCGCCGTTCGTCTATCAGGCGATGTTGCGCGCCGAAGGGCGCACGCTGGAAGCGGCGCTGGCGTTCCTGCAGCAGGCCGCGGCGCTGCTGGCGGAAATACCGGCCGCCGAGCGCGTGACCGCTTACGACGCCGTACCGCTGACGATCGTCAAGGTGATGCACGTGCATCGCGCGCAACTGCTGGTGGAAAGCGCGTCGCGGGCCGCGCTGCAGGCGACGTTGCGCGCATGGCAGCCGCTGTTGCGTCCGCTGAAGGGCGTGCTGCGCTGGAGCATCGAGGTCGACCCGCTGGATATCTGACGCGCTGCTCGGGGTGGATCGGCGGTGGCGGTCGCCAGTCAGCTATTCCTGTTGCTGTTGCTGTTGCTGTTGCTGTTGCGCTTGCGCGAGCAACGAGCAACGAGCAACGAGCAACGAGCAACGGTGCGCAGCCGCGTAGGGCGGTCACCGCGCACTGCGCCGCAGATTCAATAGCGCAGGCGATCGCGCGCAGCGCGTGCGCGGATGCGCGCCTTGTTCGGGTATCGGACGGCCGCTGGCACGGCGATTCCCGCGTGACGGAAACCGCGGCCCGCCGCAGCGGGTTTGCGGTGCTTCGGTTGCGCCGGCTGCTGATACCGCGCCGACAAACGGCATTCGATCGAACAAAGCATCGCGGGCCTCGCTGGCTCCAGCGCGGGCGGTCTATCGCATACGTGGCGCAACTGCGCCGGGCCGCGCGATCGGCACCCGCCATTCCATCCCATCACACCGACATGCCGGCGCGAGGCGCGTCGGCCTCGCGCGAGCGCAACGGCCACTCAGACGTCGTTAGCCTGCACCTTCCCAGCTTGTGCACCGCGAGCGACGCGCAAGCGCTGCGCGACCGGGCGCGTCGCCGCGCAAGTCGCACCGCGAATAAACAGCGCCGCGCACAGCGCGCACATCGTCCAGATTCCTGCGACAACCAAAAGCTTTTCCATTTCAACACCCGCCTTGACGATCCACCCTGATTACCGGTCGTTTTTACTTATCCCAGACTGCCTTCGTGCATTGCTTACCTGTGTTATCGGCGCGCCCGGCGGCGGGCGTAGGGTGCAACGCAAAAACATTTGCCAGGGAAAGTACCGACCAGCCGGGCCGCTAAACGAAGCCGGTATAACCGCCGCAAACCCTTGCCAGAAGGGCATCTGACAGGGGTGCAACCACATCCGTAAAGTGGTTGCACCTTTTTATTGGGAGAGTTACGATTCGCCAACTTTTCAGTCTCTTGCCGGCCGCGCGCGCTGGCGAATCAAGAAGGAACCATGGCTAGCACCACCCTTGGCGTCAAAGTCGACGATCTGCTGCGTTCCCGTCTGAAAGACGCCGCCGCCCGTCTGGAACGCACTCCGCACTGGCTGATCAAGCAGGCGATCTTCGCGTACCTCGAAAAGATCGAGCACGGCCAGTTGCCGCCCGAGCTGTCGGGCACGCACGGCACCACCGATCTAACGGACGCCACAACCGGGGCCGACGAGGAAAGCGCATCGCATCCGTTTCTCGAGTTCGCGCAAAGCGTGCAGCCGCAATCGGTGCTGCGCGCGGCGATCACCGCTGCGTACCGCCGTCCGGAGCCGGAGTGCGTGCCGTTCCTGATCGGTCAGGCGCGTCTGCCGGCGAACCTCGCGAGCGACGTGCAGGCGATGGCCGCAAAGCTCGTCGAAACGCTGCGCGGCAAGCGCTCGGGCGGCGGTGTTGAAGGGCTGATTCACGAATTTTCGCTGTCGAGCCAGGAAGGCGTCGCGCTGATGTGCCTCGCCGAAGCGCTGCTGCGCATTCCCGACCGCGCGACGCGCGATGCGCTGATTCGCGACAAGATCAGCAAGGGCGACTGGAAGTCGCACGTCGGCCACGCGCCGTCGCTGTTCGTCAATGCGGCGACCTGGGGGCTGATGATCACCGGCAAGCTGGTCACGACGAATAGCGAAGCGGGGCTGTCGTCGGCGCTGACGCGGCTGATCGGCAAGGGCGGCGAGCCACTGATCCGCAAGGGCGTCGACATGGCGATGCGGCTGATGGGCGAGCAGTTCGTCACTGGCGAGAACATCTCCGAGGCACTCGCGAACAGCCGCAAGTACGAAGCGCGCGGCTTCCGCTACTCGTACGACATGCTCGGCGAAGCCGCGACGACCGAAGCGGATGCGCAGCGCTACTACGCGTCGTACGAGCAGGCGATCCACGCGATCGGCAAGGCGGCCGGCGGCCGCGGCATCTACGAAGGACCAGGCATTTCGATCAAGCTGTCCGCGCTGCATGCGCGCTATTCGCGCGCGCAGCAGGAACGCACGATGAACGAGTTGCTGCCGCGCGTGCGCGCACTGGCCGTGCTCGCACGCCGCTACGACATCGGGTTGAACATCGACGCAGAAGAAGCGGATCGCCTCGAACTGTCGCTCGATCTGCTCGAGGCGCTGTGCTTCGACCCGGAGCTGGCGGGCTGGAATGGCATCGGTTTCGTCGTGCAGGCTTACCAGAAGCGTTGTCCGTTCGTGATCGACTACGTGGTCGATCTGGCGCGGCGCAGCCGGCACCGCATCATGGTGCGGCTGGTGAAGGGCGCGTACTGGGACACCGAAATCAAGCGCGCGCAGGTGGATGGTCTCGAGGGCTACCCGGTGTACACGCGCAAGATCTATACGGACGTGTCGTATCTTGCCTGCGCGAAAAAGCTGCTCGGCGCGCCCGACGCGGTGTATCCGCAATTCGCCACGCACAACGCGCACACACTGTCGGCGATCTATCACCTCGCGGGACAGAACTACTATCCCGGCCAATACGAGTTCCAGTGCCTGCACGGCATGGGCGAACCGCTGTACGAAGAAGTGACCGGCCGGGACAAGCTGAACCGGCCGTGCCGCGTGTACGCCCCGGTCGGCACGCACGAAACGCTGCTCGCATACCTCGTGCGTCGTCTGCTGGAAAACGGCGCGAACACGTCGTTTGTGAACCGCATCGCCGATGAAAGCGTGCCGGTGAAGGAGCTGGTCGCGGATCCCGTCGACGAAGCGTCGAAGATCGTGCCGCTCGGTGCGCCACACGCGAAGATTCCGCTGCCGCGCAATCTGTACGGCGCGCAGCGCCTCAATTCGATGGGCCTCGATCTGTCGAACGAGCATCGGCTGGCGTCGCTTTCGTCGGCACTGCTGGCAAGCGCGCATCATTCGTGGCGCGCGGCGCCGATGCTCGCCGACGACGAGATTCCGGCCGGCCCGGCGCACGACGTGCGCAATCCGTCCGACCACCGCGATCTGGTCGGCACGGTCGCCGATGCGACGCCGGAACAGGTGAGCGCCGCGCTCGCGCATGCCGTCGCCGCCGCGCCGATCTGGCAGGCAACGCCAGTCGAAGCGCGCGCCGACTGTCTCGCGCGTGCCGCCGATCTGCTGGAAGCGCAGATGCACACGCTGATGGGTCTGGTCGTGCGCGAAGCCGGCAAGTCGCTGCCGAACGCGGTATCCGAGATTCGCGAAGCGATCGACTTCCTGCGCTACTACTCGACGCAGATTCGCGACGAATTCTCGAACGACACGCATCGGCCGCTCGGCCCGGTGGTGTGCATCAGCCCGTGGAATTTCCCGCTGGCGATCTTCATGGGCCAGGTGGCCGCGGCGCTGGCCGCCGGCAACACGGTGCTGGCCAAGCCCGCCGAGCAGACCCCGCTGATCGCCGCGCAAGCGGTGCGTATCCTGCGCGAGGCGGGCGTGCCGGCCGGCGCGGTGCAACTGCTGCCGGGCAACGGCGAAACGGTAGGCGCGGCGCTGGTGGCCGATTCGCGCACCTGCGGCGTGATGTTCACCGGCTCGACCGAAGTCGCGCGTCTGATCAACCGCACGCTGTCCGAACGTCTGGACGCGGACGGCCGGCCAATCCCGCTGATCGCCGAAACCGGCGGCCAGAACGCGATGATCGTCGATTCGTCGGCGCTCGCGGAACAGGTGGTGGCGGACGTACTGCAGTCGTCTTTCGATTCGGCCGGTCAACGGTGTTCGGCGCTGCGCGTTCTTTGTTTGCAGGACGACATTGCGGACCGTACGCTGGAAATGCTGAAAGGCGCGATGAAAGAGCTCGCAGTTGGCAATCCGGACCGTCTGTCGGTGGACGTCGGCCCGGTGATCGACGCGGACGCCAAACGCGGCATCGATGCGCATATCGCCGCGATGCGCGAGAAAGGCCGCAACATCGAGCAGCTGCCGATGCCGGAAGGCTGCGGATTCGGCACCTTCGTGCCGCCTACGCTGATCGAGCTCGACAGCATCGACGAACTGAAGCGCGAGGTGTTCGGCCCGGTACTGCACGTCGTGCGTTATCGCCGCAGCGCGCTGGACAAGCTGCTCGAGCAGATCCGCACGACTGGCTACGGCCTGACGCTCGGCATCCACACGCGCATCGACGAGACGATCGCGCACGTGATCGGCCACGCGCACGTGGGCAACATCTACGTGAACCGCAACGTGATCGGCGCGGTGGTGGGCGTGCAGCCGTTCGGCGGTGAAGGACTGTCGGGCACAGGGCCGAAAGCGGGCGGCGCGCTGTATCTGCAGCGCCTGCTGGCCAAGCGTCCGACCGGCTTGCCGAAGTCGCTCGCACAGACCCTGGTGGCCGACACGCGGCCGTCCGCGCAAAATGGCGACGGCGCGACGGCCGACCACCCGGCAGAAGCGCTGACGGCCTTGCGCGACTGGCTGATCGCCGAACGCCAGCCGGCCTTGGCGGCGCGTTGCGACGGTTACCTGTCGCATGTGCCGGCCGGCGCGACGGCCGTGCTGTCGGGCCCGACCGGCGAGCGCAACACCTACACGCTCGGGCCGCGCGGCACGGTGCTGTGCGTTGCGTCGACGCCGGGCGGTGCGCGCGTGCAGCTGGCGGCGGCGCTGGCGACGGGCAACCGCGCACTGTTCGAAGGCGCGGCGGGCGAGCAGCTGGTCGGCGCACTGCCGGCTGCACTGAAGCGCCACGCCAGCGTGAAAAACGGCGCAGAAGTGACGTTCGACGCGGTGCTGTTCGAAGGCGACAGCGACGAACTGCTGACGCTCGTGAAGGACATCGCGAAGCGGCCGGGTCCGATCGTCTCGGTGCAAGGCGTCGCGTCGCGCGCGCTGGAAGGCGGCGACGAAGACTACGCGCTCGAGCGACTGCTGACGGAACGCTCGGTGAGCGTGAACACGGCAGCGGCAGGCGGCAATGCGAATTTGATGACGATCGGCTGAGCGAACCTTTCCGACCGACTCAATAAAACGGCAGCGGTACGGCGACCCCGAAAGCCGCTGCATCCACACCTGGTACCAAGGAGATGATATGCAACACACGATGAAAAAGCTGGCAGGCGCAACGGTGGTTGCCGTCATGTCGGTCGCGGGGGCAGCGCAGGCTCAGCAGACCGAGGACGTGAAGATCGGCTTTGCCGGTCCGATGACGGGTGCGCAGGCACACTACGGCAAGGACTTCCAGAACGGCATCACGCTGGCGGTCGAAGACATGAACGCGACCAAGCCGGTGATCGGCGGCAAGCCGGTGCGCTTCGTGCTGGACGTGGCGGACGACCAGGCGGACCCGCGCACGGGTACGACGGTCGCGCAGAAGCTGGTGGATGACGGCATCAAGGGCATGCTCGGCCACTTCAACTCGGGCACGACGATTCCGGCTTCGCGCATCTACGCGAACGCGGGCATTCCGCAGATCTCGATGGCGACCGCGCCGGAATACACGCAGCAAGGCTTCAAGACGACCTTCCGGATGATGACGTCCGACACGCAGCAAGGCTCGGTGGCCGGCACGTTCGCGGTGAAGAACCTCGGCATGAAGAAGATCGCGATCGTCGACGACCGCACCGCTTACGGGCAGGGTCTGGCTGACCAGTTCGAGAAGGCAGCGAAGGCGTCGGGCGGCACGATCGTGGACCGCGAGTTCACCAACGACAAGGCGGTGGACTTCAAGGCCATCCTGACCAAGCTGAAGTCGAAGAACCCGGACCTGATCTACTACGGCGGCGCCGATTCGCAAGCCGCGCCGATGGTCAAGCAGATGAAGGCATTGGGCGTGAAGGCGCCGCTGATGGGTGGCGAAATGGTGCGCACGCCGACCTTCCTGCAAGTGGCAGGCGACGCGGCGAACGGCACGGTGGCATCGCTGGCCGGCCTGCCGCTGGAAGAAATGCCGGGCGGCAAGGACTACACGGAGAAGTACAAGAAGCGCTTCAACGAAGACGTGCAGACGTACTCGCCGTATGCCTACGACGGCGCGATGGCGATGTTCGACGCGATGAAGAAGGCGAACTCGACCGACCCGGCGAAGTACCTGCCGGTGCTGGCGAAGACCAACATGTCGGCAGTGACGGCCAAAGACCTCGCGTATGACAGCAAGGGCGACCTGAAGAACGGTGGCATCACGCTGTACAAGGTGGTCGATGGCAAGTGGACGACGCTGCAGAGCGTGGGTGGGAAGTAAGCCTGTGTCGAGCAGCATGAGCTGAGGTCGTGCGACGGCGGGGAGGCTGGCTGGGCGTTGACGCCTGGTCATCGCGCCGCGCGCGGCCGGTTGGGCGAGGCCCCGTGAGATGAAAACTCACGGGGCTTTTTTGTTGGGAAAAATACCGCGGCTTGCTGTTTTCCGAACGGGCTGAATGGCGGCGCCGATGTCGTTTTTCGGGGTGCCGGCGTGCCGCTTTCCGTGCTATCTCAACCGTCGTCGGTCATAAGGCGGTGCGCGCGCGGCAACCCCGGTGGTGGCCCGTCGTCCGGCAGCGCGAACGCCGGCATCGAGGTCGGACAGCGAAACGTGCGCAGCACGTCGCTCGTCAGCGGATTGGCGACGCCGCCTGGGCTCGCCAGATCGAGCACCGCGCGGCGGCCATCGAAGTCGAACGCGACGCGCGTGCGTCCGGGCGTCGCGGTATCGGCGACAGCGGCTTTGTCCAGCAGACGCAGCAGCGCCCACGGGCCGTCGGCCGCGACCGTCGAGGTTTCCGGTCGGATCCGTGGACTTGCGCTCAGCTCGGCGTGCGCTCCGCCGCGCGGTCCGGGCCAGGCGGCGTTGAACGGACGAACCGGGCCGTGCCGGTACAGATCGGCTTGTCCATCGATGTCGATGGTCAGGCTCGTCACCGTCGGGTCGAGGCTCACGACGCGGATGTCGGTATTCCAGCTCATCTGCTGGTGGTTTTGCGCACCGAAGAATGTGTCGCGAATTGCCTGCGCGTGCTGGAAAGGCTCGAGGTCCGGCCCCTGCACCGGTTGCGTCGAACCCGGCAGCGTCCGGTAACGCCACGGCCGCGCGGCGGTGTCGACGAACGGCGCCAGATGCTTGATGAAGAAGCCGTCGAGCAGACCCTCTTGCGCAAAGACACGCGTGAAATCCTCGATGCGGATGTCACGTGCGGCGTTGCGCACGAACGGGTAGTTGCCCTCCACCGCGTGCCGGCATGCGTCGCTGACCACCGCGTCGAGCTGCCGCGACAACAACCGGCCGATCCCTTCGTTGACTTCCCGGGAGCCCTGCATCGCGAGACCGCGCAGCACTTCGCGCAGCGGTGCGGGCAGCGTGTCGGCGGCCATTTTCAGCCGCGCGGCCGTATCGCTGGCGGGCGGCATGCTGTGGTTGGCGAGCGCGAGTTCAGCGGCGCTCAACGCGTTGAAATAGTCGTTGAGCAGCGCGACGATACCGTCGAATCCGGTCTTGCCTCCCCCTGGTCCGCCGGACGGTTCGCCGAGCGCGGACGGGTCGGCGCTGCCGGTCGCGATCTCGCGCAACCCGCCGAAGCGGGTATCGACCAGTTCACGTTCGAGCCGCGCCTCGCTGCGCATGCCGAGCCATGCGCCGGTCTTGCGGCCCAGCTGTGCGCCGGCCTTTTGCAATAGCGATTGGTCCGCGGTGTTCGCGGGCTGTGTCAGTGAGGTCTCGTGCACCGCGGCGCGCATTAGGTGCCCCAGCGGCGAATCCGGCGCGGCAAAGCTGCGCAGCGTGCGCAGGCTGGCCGCGAGGTTAGTGCCGGCCACACTGCGAATGTCGCCGAGGAATGTTTCCCACTCGCGCGCGTAATCGAGCAGATATTGACGGCGGATCGCTGCGGTCAGCGGATCGTCATCGAGGTCTGTGTTCACGGGTGTGATGGGAGACTGTGCCGGGGCGGTGGCGGCTGCCGCTGTTGCCGCGATTTGTGGGGGCGCCGCATGAGCCGGGGCTGCCGGCGGGGCGGCCGCTGCGTGCGCAGCAGACCCGGCGCGCGCCTGTCCGATCACCCATGCGTCGTCTTCGCGGGCGGCGCGCACGAACTCCGGCAGCTGTTTGTCGAACAGGTGGCGATAGCCGTCGAACGTGTACAAACCCGGCACGCCTCGTCCCAGCGATGCGCCGCTCGCGCGCGTGAACAGCAGACCGGCCTGCGGACCGATCGCACGCAGCAGCGTGAAGTCGTCGGGCGCTTCACGCTGCATGGCCGCCTTCGCTCGCTCGTAAAGACGCTGAACCGCGCTGCCGCCGTCGAGATAGTCGCGGGCGCGCTCGATCAATGCATCGTCGCGCGGCGGCGGCGTCTGAGTGAGCCGTTTTCCCGAGAACAGCTGCGCCACGTGCGCGGCCAACGCCGGATAGCCGTCTGGCGTGGCGGCCCCCTCTGCATCGGTCGAGTCGTTCTCGAGCCATGCATGGACTTCGCTGGCGGAAAACTTCGCCGGATCGGACAGCATCAGATAGATACGCAGCGCGCTGTAGGTCGCCTTCGGATCGTTGCGCGCGATACCCTGCCGGATCGCATGTTCGAGCCGACGCATCACGTGGGGCAACAGCATGTGCTCCGCGAGTGTCTCGTATGTGCGAGCGCTTTCAATGACGATGGCGGGGCCTGTGAACAGACCGTAGCGATACGTGCTGTCAGGCGCGTCCGGATCGAGGCCGCGCAAAACCGGTAGTGCATGTGCTGCGTCCAGCGCGGCGCTCAAGGCTGCGGGCGCGGCATCGTCGCGAAGCCGCGCGATGCGCGTCGCAAGCGCTTCGGCGTGATCTGCGGCGGCATCGAGATAGCTTTGGTTGTTCGCGTAGCTGGTCAGCAAGCCGGCGGCCAACCCGGTGAACAACAGTATCGCCAGCAGATGAGCCAGCCACGATACGACACGCGAGCGGTGTTCCCAGCGCAAATTTGCGCGAACGAGGTGCGCTTCCGGCAACACGATCCGACTGAATACGTCGTGCAAAAAGAAACTGTCGTTGGCGCTTCGCTGCCGCTCGTGCGGCGGCGCGGTGTTGTGTGGGTGGCGCGCGAGCCGCTGCATGACGGTGTGCCGTTCGACCGCAATGTCGCGGCCGTCCTGCCGCGCACTCGTGAAGTAGACGCCGCGCAGCGCGGCGTGCGCTTGCGTGAAGTCGTAACGCGAGTCCGCAAACACGCGTTCGAGCAGCTGGCACAGCGGCGCCGCTAGCGCACCGAATTCTGTCGGCAACGCCAGCAAACGGCGACGCCGGTGCACGTCATGTTCATCGCTCAGACGCGCGTCGACGCCATCTGCAAGATGCGCCGCTAGCAGCGCGAACTCGGTCGCACAGCAGTCTACGAGCGAGTCGGCCGTGGCTGGCGTGCGATGCGCCGGTAATGTAAAGCCCCACTCCTGCGTGCAGGCCGCGGTGGGCAGCGAGCTGAAGTAGTCGGCAAACCCCGGCACGCAATCCATTTGCGTGACGAACAGATAGACCGGAAAACGGATGCCGAGTCGTTCGCGCAGCTCGGCGAGACGCGCGCGCAACGCTGCCGCGTGCAGCGCGAGCGCGGCGTTGTCGGCACTCGCAAGCGACGCGCAATCGACGACGAGCAGCGCGCCATTCAACGGCGCGCGAGTACGGTGTTTGCGCAACAGTGCAAGAAAGCCGAACCATTCGTCTGCGTCGAGGCGCGTGCGCGCGTCGAAATCGGCATGAAGCGCCGGACCGAGCGTGCCGATCGCCGCGGCCGGCGGCGCGACCCCGACGCGGACGGCGCTTGCGCCGGTTCGTGCCGCGCTGGCGCGAACGGCCATCCGTGCGCCGCCAGGCGCATTTGATGGCGATGCCGCGGGCATCGCCAACGACGAGGTTCCGTGTTGCGTGTAGTAGCCCGCGGTGTCGATCAGCACCGCACGGTTGGATAGCCGCCATTCGACGTTCGCGGTGGCGGTATCGGCCGGCTCGCGTATAGGGTCGTGTTCCGGAAAGGTGAGACCGGCATTGAGCAGTAGCGACGTTTTACCCGACCCGCCCGCCCCAAGCACGATGTACCACGGCACTTCGTACAGATAGCCCGCCGGCTGGAAAAGCCGTGCAAAACCACTCGCCTCGGTGCGCATCGCTTTGAGGCGCTTCAGCACGGCGCCCATCTGCGCTTCGACGACCTGCAGACGCATACTCGCCATGGATCCCTGTTTCTGGCCGCCGAATGCAAGCGCTTTCCTGAGAAACTGCTCGTCGCTGCGCAAGCGTTGCCAGAAGCGCAGCAGCCAGTACACGGCGCACAATCCGAGCAGCGCGGCGATCAGCGTCGCGCGCAGCCACGCTGGAGCGAACGGCCGCAGCGCGCCGAAGCCTACGAACGGCGCGGCGTACCAGATTAGCAGGCAGGCGAGCGCAGCCAGCGCAGGTCCAGGCGGTGCGCCGGCGAGCCGCAACAACAGGGCGCCGGTTAGCAGCGCGAGCATCATGATGCGCACGCCGACGCCAGTCAGCGGTCGGGTCTCCCCAAGCGCGACGAGCGGGCCGACGAACCAGACCAGCAGCGCAACGGCGATCAATGCGACGAACGCAAGAAACTGGCGCGATACGAGTAAGGACAGCATTTTCATTGGAGCTTCCCGAGTGACGCCACAAGCGCTTTAGCGCACGACCGCGATTTCGACGCGGCGATTCTGTGCTCGACCCTGCGCGGTGCGGTTATCGTCGACCGGGTCCGCTGCGCCTTTGCCGAGCGCTTCGAGCCGGCCGGCGGCGACGCCCGCTGTCTGCAGCATCTGCATCACGTGCGTCGCACGCTCCTCGGACAATGCGAGATTCGACGCGAACTGCCGGCTGCGGATAGGCGTGGTGTCGGTGTAGCCGATGACGGTGACCTTGCCGGGCACTCGGGCGATTTCGCCGGCGATCTTGTCTATCAGCGGGGCGATCGTCGAGCGGGTGGCGGTGCTGCCCGGCGCGAACATCGCATCGCCGCGGAACGTGACGACGCTGCGCCGCGTATCTTCGACGACACGCACGGTGCCGGCAGCGATCTCCTCCTTCAGCAGCGTAGCCAGACGCAGTGGCCGAAGCGTGGCTGGCCGCAGGCTCGCGATATCGGCAATTTGCTGTACGACCGCGCGGCTGCGCATGACCAGTTGGTACTTGTAAAAGCCAAACAGGCCGCACAGCAGCAATGCCAGCAGCGCGACGGTGATCCATACCGGAAACTCGTGCAGCGACATGCGCCGCGCCCGCGCGTCCGAGCGCGCATGCGGCGACAGCGCCGATGGCAGCGGCGCGTGCCGCGCGCGGATCTCCGCATAGAGCCGTTGACGCACCGCTTCGTGTGTGCGTGCACCATCCGCTTCGTGTGCGTAGCGGCCCATGAAGCCGAGACTGAGAATCCGGTAGATCACCTGCAGCAGATCGAAATGCTCGTCCGGCTCAGTCAGCAGACGGCCGATCAGCAGGAATACCTTGTCGCCGCCTTGCAGGTCGTCGTTGGAGTCGGTGGTCAGCGTGTCTTTGGCCCACGCGGCGCCCGCGTCGGTATCGGTGCCCCACGACGTGTGCACTGCCGCGCTGTCGAGCGCAGTGGTCAGGCAGTAGCGCGCGCCGATCATATGATCGTGCCGAATATTCGCCTGCTCGCACACGCGGGTGAATGCATGAACTTCCTGCTTCAGCAGCGCGCGCAGATGGACGGCGGCGCGCTCGTCGAGTGCGTCGGGCATATCCGCCAGGGCGCGCAGCAATGGACGCGCAGCTTCGAGCAGCGGGCTGCGCGCGTCGCGGACCGCTGTGATGCGCGTGGCGAACGGCTCGGCAGGCGGCGTGCCGGACGGCCGTGCCGCCGGTCGCGCATAGGGTGCATGCGGCGACACATCGGTGTATGTCGAAGCGCAGTCGCTGGGGCTTGTGCTGTCACTGAACGCAGAGGCCTCGCGACCTGCCGCCGCGGCGAGAGGGGCGTCCCGCATGCGCGGCTGGCCGTCGTCGGAAAAGGCTGCTGACTGACTCACGCTAATTCTCCGATATCGCGCAGCGTCGTGGCGCCGGCTTCGTTGCATGGTGTCATCCGCGGACGCCCCAAAGCTGCAGCTTCAGCGCTGGAAATTCTCCCGCCACGTGCAGCGCGATTCCGCCGTGACGCGCGACTTCTTCCCACAGCGCACCGTCGCGCGACAGCGCGAAGTACACATAGCCCGCGCTGAACGGAATTTGCCGCGGCGGTACCGGCAGCACTTCGAGCGCAATGCCGCGAAGATGACTGCGCACCAGTTCCGGTAGCCGCCCGGAAGGCCCGAGCTTCGCTTGCGCCGCGAACTGCTGCGCGAGCGCGTCAGCAGGCATTTGCGCCGACACCGCAAGCACCACGGCGCTGAAGCTTTCGAGGTCGGACGGATCGACGGCGGCACTGCGCACGCCATATCTCGGTTCGCTGAGCGCGATCGCCTGTGCGCTGCGTACCAGTACTGCGTTGAGAAGCCGATGCGTATCGTCGATCAGCGGCTTTAGGCACACATGCGGAGCTGCATGCAGATAAGCCGGGTGTGAGTCGAGCGGACGGCGCGTGTCGGTGCGCACGTAGGTGGATAGTTCGCCTGCCATCCCGAGCAATAGCACGTAGAGGTCGGCCGGCGACGTGGCCGGCACGTTGCGCAGATGGCCGAGCAGCGGCTCGTAACGATTGAGCGTTTGCAGCAGAAGATAGTCGGACACTTCGGCGACGGTTCCGGCCTCCCCGTCGGCACCCGTCAACCGTTGCGCAAGTGCGTTCGCCCGCATCCGCGTCAGATCGTGAATTCGCGCGAGCCAGCTGCTGATCAGTCCACTTGCACCATAACCGCAGACCGGCGGTACCAGCGTCGCATCGAGTTCGACGCCGCCGTCTGCGCGCAACGCGGTAACGCGCGTTAGCGCGAGGCCGAGCCACGCATCGGTCAGTTCCTTTTCTGCAAGCAGCCGTAGACGTAAATGGGAGAGCTGCACGGTTTGCGGCCCTCTGCCGATCGAATTGCTGTCGCGCAGATCGGTGTCGAACACGATCTGTCGCGCAAGCGTGGTGGGTGTCGGCTCGAATGTGGTTTCCTCGCCGTTGGGCGTGCGCACCGGCACGGCGACGAAGATCGTTTCGCCCACGTGTTCCGGGCCCACTGCAAATGGCGCGGGCGGCGGGGAGTGATCCGGCGCATCGAACGGCGTGCCGTCGGCGAATACGCCGCTCGCCGTTTTGACGATAATTTTGCCGAGCGACAGCGCGTCGCTGTCGATGCTGTAGTGACTAAAGCCGAAGAAGAACGGCGATAGCGGAGCGGCGCGCTTGTGCGCGTAGTGCTCGAGGTAGCGCTCCTGCTGCTGGAATAGCTGCGGGCGCATGAAGAGTCCTTCGCTCCAGACTACCTTGTTGTGCCAGCTCATGCGGTCGTACCGATCGGATTGCAGTCAGCGTGATGGGACAGCGGGCACGACGCTGACTGCATGCGTGTCCACTTCGATGCTCAGATTCAGTTGCGGCGCGCGCCGATACCACGCGGCGTCGGGCGCGGCGGGCAGCGCGTAGGTTGCGCGCCAGACGGAGTTCGGCAGATCCCGGTAAGCGGCAAGTACGCCTAGCACCGTCGCCGCCGGATCGGCGCGGCGCAGCAGCACCTTGCGCTCGCCGGGACGCAACTGGAACTCATCGCGCGCGACGAGCTCGTCCGTGAGCACAGCCTTGTCCTTGTCGTGCAGCGAGTAAAAGTCGGCGGCGTTGAATGCGCTGTCGGTTTTGAGTTCGTATAGACGCACGACGATAGGCGCGGCGCGTTGCTGATCGTCGGGATTCACGTCTGCTGACGCGGCAAGCGAAACATGCAGCCGCAACGGCGCGCGCGCGCTTTGCGCATCGCCGTTCGCGCACGCAATCAGCGCGCACGAAGCGGCTACGGAAAGAATGAGCAAGATCGGTTGCATCGCAGGTGCCGTGGCCGCTCAGATTTCGGCGCTGCCCTTCACGTCGTATGCTGCGGTGACGACACCGCCGCTGCCACCCTGCTGGTTTTGCACCACGTATTCCTGCGTCACGCGCGCAAACGACAGGTGAACCTGCTCGCGTGTGCGCGCGTCCTGTTGCGAGCCCGAAGGCGTCACACGCGTGACGATGACGTCGCCCATCGTGATCTTCAGATATTCGAGCGGATTGCCACCGGCCTTGCGCGCCACCAACACGGCCTGATCAATATGCTTGCCAGTCAGACAATATTTCATCAGGTTCGGGCTGGCGCGATCCACGTAATGTTCGAACACGAGATCTTCGACAGTTGCCTTGCCTGAGCCACCGCCCGAGCCCGAGTGCATGTCGGAGTTTTGTGCAATGTTCCAGCTCCAGCTGCTGAGCTCGATTTCGTTCTTGTGCGCGGCGTCTTGCGATTCGCCGTCAATACCGTTGATTTTCAGAAAGATGTCCTGTGCCATGTTGTTTGCTCCTTGATCAATAAGGACGGCGCGGCGTTGTGAACCGTAGACGCGCAACCGTCCGTGCGGCGCGCAGAGGAAAGCGCGCTGCATGCGTAAAAACCAGTGTGGTGGCGGTGACCGCGCGCTACTGTGTCGCCTGCGAATCGGCTCGTGCCTGCTCGAGCACAGCGAGGCATGCGGTTTTCGACGCAAAGCGTGCGGACATCCGTACGCCTTTCACCGCGGCAATCGCACTGCCGAGATACGCGCTGACTTCGTCGGGCGCGGGTTCGATGAACGGCGCGCTGCACACCGCATCGGCGCCGATCACGGGTCCGTCGTCGAGCACCGCCAGCACTGCCTGCGGATTTCGCGGCAGCGCCTGGGCGAGCGCGACGGTCAAGCCGGTGGAGTGCCCGGCATCGGTGCCTTTTGCGAGGCGCGGCGCGAGCTGGATCCATACGCTCTGCCCCGCGGCGATGCGATCGAGCACCTTGTCGAAGCGGCCAGTGCGATCCAGTGTGTTGACGGTCGATTTCGCGCCGCGTACGTCGAGATCGTGCGATACGTTCGCTGCTGTGAGCGTGTCCGCGCATGCGACGCCGGGAAAGACCAGCAGCGCGAAACTGAAAATGGCGAGGTGTTTCATTGGACGGTCAACTCCTTGTCGTCGCTACGGTCGATCTGCTCGCGCAAGTTGCGGCGCAGGATGATGCAGCCATGGGAAGCGGTGTGGGTGCGGTTATCGCCGTGAATCATGAAGGCGCTGCGGCCGAACGTGTTGGTGCCCGGCTGCGGCGTCAGGTTCATCGAAACCGGTCCGGTGCGCGCGGAATGGCGTGAGTGCCCGATCCGATAGCTGCCGCGCGGAATCGGTCCGACATTCGCTATCTGTTCCATCGCGGTATTGTTTTTGCCCGCACCTGCGCCCGAATAGGCGTCGCTGGCTACCGCGTTGCCCTGCGGGTCGTATAACGTGCCGTCGGCCTGATGATAGGTCCAGGGCATGGTGTTCCTCCTTGCTGCGATTCGGCGATAAATGAATGGCTCGAGCGCGTGCACTGCCGGTTATCGGCGACAAGCGAACGCGCGCGGTCGTGTCAGGCGGCTTCCATCACAGACGGTAGCCGCGCGACCAGTCGCAGCGACACCGTGAGACCCTCGAGCTGGAAGTGCGGACGCAAAAAGAACCGAGCCTGGTAGTAGCCGGGATTCCCCTCCGCTACTTCGACCATCACCTCGGCTGCAGCGAGCGGCCGCCGCGCTTTGGTGTCTTGCGATGAATTGGCTGGATCGGCGTCGACGTAGTTCATCACCCACTCGTTGAGCCAGCGTTGCATGTCCTCCCGTCCCTTGAACGCGCCGATCTTGTCGCGCACGATGCACTTCAGGTAGTGCGCGAAGCGCGAGCATGCGAACAGATAAGGCAGTCGCGCGGACAGGTTCGCGTTGGCGGTGGCGTTCGCGTCCGCGTATTCGGCGGGCTTTTGCAGCGATTGCGCGCCGATGAAGGTTGCGTGGTCGGTGTGCTTGCGATGGACGAGCGGAATAAAGCCGTTCTTCGATAGCTCGGCCTCGCGGCGGTCGGATATCGCGATTTCGGTCGGGCACTTGAGGTCCACGCCGCCGTCGTCGGTAGGAAAGCTGTGGCAAGGCAGGCCTTCTACGGTGCCGCCGGATTCCACGCCGCGAATCAGCGAACACCAGCCGTACAGCCTGAACGAGCGGTTGATGTTGACGCCCATCGCATACGCGGCATTGGCCCACGCATAATGGCGGTGATGCATGCCGTCGACCGCTTCCTCGAAGTCGAATTCGTCAACTGGATTCGTAGTCGCGCCATACGGCAGGCGTGCCAGAAAGCGCGGCATCGTGAGGCCGACATAGCGTGCGTCTTCGGTGCCGCGTAGCGAATTCCACGGAGCGTACTCGAGGTTCTGCGTGAATATCTTCGTCAGATCGCGCGGATTGGCGAGCTCCTGCCATGACTCCATCTGCAGCACCGAAGGCGATGCGCCCGTAACGAATGGCGTATGCGCGGCCGCCGCGACTTTCGCGATCGAGCCGAGCAGATCGACGTCGGCTGGCGTGTGGTCGAAGTAGTAGTCGGCTATCAGGCAACCGTAGGGCTCGCCACCAAGCTGACCGTACTCCTCTTCGTAAATCTGCTTGAACAGTGGGCTCTGGTCCCATGCGAGCCCTTTGTAGCGTTTCATCGTGCGGCGCAGTTCGTCCTTCGACACATCCATGAAGCGGATTTTCAGTCGCTCATCGGTCTCGGAGTTGGTGACCAGATGGTGGAGGCCGCGCCACGCCGATTCCAGTTTCTGGAAGTCTTCGTGATGCAGGATCAGATTGATCTGCGCGGACAGCATGCGGTCGATCTGCACGATGACCGATTCGATGCTCTTATATGCATCGTCGCTGAGCGTGACCGAATGCTGCAGCGCGTGGGCCGCCAGCGTGCGCACCGCGCGTTCCACGGCGTCGCGGGCCTGCTCGGTCTTCGGCCGGAATTCCTGCGCGAGCAGTTGCGTGAAATTCGCCTGGGTGGGCGTACGCACTGCGGTGGGCTGGGCAAGTTCAGACATGAGGCGTTTTCCTTGATCGGGCGGTGACGCAGATGGTCACTGGGCGGTTACTCGGGCGAGCCTTCGGCGCGTGGCGCATCGAGCCGGGGTGCCGGCGCGGCGAGCGACGCGAGCAGCGCGGTGTCGTGCAGCAGCTGGTTCACCAATGCTTCGGCGCCTGCTTTGCCGTCCATGTAGGTTTGCAGGTTGGCCAACTGCGTGCGTGCTTCGAGCAGCCGGCGCAACGGTTCCACCTTGCGGGCGAGCGCGGCTGGCGAGAAGTCGTCGATGCTCTCGAAGGTGATGTCGACCACTAGCTGGTCGCTGCCGCTCAAGGTGTTCGGGATGGCAAACGCGACACGCGGTTGCAGCGCCTTCATCCTCTCGTCGAAATTGTCGACGTCGATGTCGAGAAATCGGCGCTCGGCGACAGTGGGCAGCGGCTGAGCCGACTTGCCCGACAGATCGGCGAGCACGCCCATCACGAACGGGAGTTCGACCTTTTTTTCGGCTCCATAGACTTCGACGTCGTACTCGATCTGCACGCGCGGCGCGCGGTTGCGCGCAATGAACTTCTGCGAACTGCTGGCTGACGACATGGTTGCGGCTCCGTGTTGATGATCGAAATGCCCACCGGTTTTACCCGTTCGATTTTTATGACCGGATTTATCCGTGCATTGCCCGGTGCGCGAATTAAATCAATTGCGAGTCAATGCGGTCAATCAGCCATTTGCACAAATGTTAAATATTGAGAACTCTTCTTAATTTTGACCGCGAAATTCGGTTTTTGTCGGTATCCAGTCTCGCAGACGCATGGTTCAATCCGTAGGACATGCTGCCGATCTCAATTGCACGTAAGTCGGCATTTTTTCTTATTATCGCGATTTACATCTCAATAAAATAAATCTGGAATTAAGATGATCGCCCTGATAATGTTTTTCATCGAATTCAAATTACGAATTACATCGTCAGGTTTTAGGGGAGGGCGATCACATGCACATCGCAGCACTGCTGCGCTGGCGAATGCCGGCGCGCGTCCGCTTGCCGGCGGACAACTTTTCGTTGGCAACCAGCAGCGACACGTCGCGCGTCCGGCAAACCCGGCATTCCGAAGCGCGCAACGCGCGTAGCGATGAACTCGTTCGTGGGTTGCGAGACCGGTACCTTATGGCGCTGGACGGCGTGGACACTCAATCCGTCCGGCAATGGGTGGGCGACGCGGCGTCGGCGCATGGCGTCGGGCGGGGATTCGCACGGCATCAAGATGCCGAACCGTTGATGCTTTCCGGCGCCGAATGCGCGGTCGTCCCGAGCGCGTTGCAGCACGCGTTCGGTTTGCTCGTCGAAGGGAAAACGCCCGCGCTGCTCGCTCCTGCGCCGCGTACCGACGTGCTGCGGCTGTTTGCACCAGCCGCGCATCCGCTGCAAGCGCGGCGAGTGGCGGCGCTGCCACCGGTACTGGTGCGGCGCGATCATCACACGCCGGGCCTCGATAGCCCGCATGCCGCGCCCAGCGCCACCTTCACGCAGGAGGGGCGATGATTCTTCGCTACGCCACGCATGCGTTGCGCCGTACGAGCGCATGCCTGTTGCCGACATTGCTCGATCGTCTGCGCGACGACGCGCCGCACCGGCGCGTCGAATCCCCGGATGAATACGCGGTCACGCACGCGCAGATGCGGGACATCGTGCAACGCGATCTCGGGTTTTTGCTGAACACGACAAACCTCGCAGGTTCGTTGGATCACGAGCGCTATCCGCATGCGGCCGCGTCGACGATCAACTACGGCGTGCCGCCGTTCGCGGGCGCGTTTGCGGCGTCGTGCGAGTGGCGCGACATCGAGACGGCCCTCCGGCGTGCGATCACCACTTTCGAGCCGCGGTTGTTAGCCGACACGTTGAGCATCGCGCCGCTCTCGGCACCAGACGTGAAAGGCTACAACGTGTTGCGCTTCGAGATCCGCGCAACGATGCGGATGGACGCGTATCCGCTCGAGTTCATCGTCCAGAGTTCGCTGGATCTCGAAACCCGTCAGGTGAGCCTGACGCCTGCGCGCGCATGACGCGCAACAGTCAACGCAAACAGGTACGCCACGATGGATCCGCGACTACTCGGTTACTACAACGATGAACTGCTCTATATGCGCGAACTGGCGGGCGAATTCGCTCAAGCTCATCCGAAGATCGCACGGCGTCTCGGCATGCAGGCTGGCGAAGTGGCAGATCCGTATGTGGAACGGTTGATTGAATCGTTTTGCTTCATGTCCGCGCGTGTGCAACTGCGGCTCGACGCGGAGTTCCCACGTTTCACCGGCCGTTTGCTCGAGGTGCTGTATCCGAACTACGTCGCGCCGACGCCATCGATCGCAGTCGCGCGCCTCTATCCGGGCAACAACGAGGGCAATCTGACCGAAGGCTTCCGCGTGGCGCGTGGTGCAACGTTCAGCGCGCGCATACCCGACGGCGAACGAACCGCATGCCGCTTCCGTAGCGGCCAGGAAGTCGTGCTCTATCCGCTCGATATTGCCGATGCGAGGCTCACCGGTGTTCCTGCGGACTTGCCTGCGCTCGACCGTTATCTGCCGGATCACGTGCAGGTGCGCGGCGCGCTGCGGCTGCGCGTGCGCACGCTAAACGGCGCGCGCATTGCCGACCTGCGTGGGCTCGATCGTCTGCCGGTCTTTCTGCCCGGCGACGAGCAGGTTGCTTCGCAACTGTTCGAGCTGTTGCACGCTGCGAGCGTCGCATCGATCGTCGGCGTGCCGGGGCAGCTCGGTGCGAACGGCGCGCGGAGCGTGTCGCCTCACATCGTCACGTCGGATGCAGTCGTCCACGATTCGCTGGGCGTCGATCAGGGCTTGCTGCCGCTTCGCTGGCCGAGGTTTCACGGCCACAATCTGCTGCACGAGTACTTTGCGTGCCCAGCGCGCTTCCATTTTTTCACGCTGACCGGGCTCGAGGCGGGCCTGCGACAGATCGAGGGCGACGAGGTGGAGATCGTTGTGCTGCTAACGCGCCCAGCGGAGCGGCTTGCACATGTCGTAGACGCGTCGCGCTTCGCGCTGTTCTGCACGCCCGTGATCAACCTGTTCCGGATGCGCACGGATCCGATCGAACTTGCCGCCGATCACACCGAATATCGGATCGTGCCGCAGCGTCTCGCTCCGCGCGACTACGAGGTGTACGCGGTTGCGAACGCATACGGGAAGATGGCCGCGCAGTCAGACGAAGTCGAGTTCCGGCCGTTCTATGAAACCTTGAACCGCGATGCTGGCAACCACGGGAGGTATTTCTCGCTGCGGCGCGAGCGTTCGTTGTCAGCAGATGCGGCGTACCGCAGCGGCATGCAAGCGCCTTATGCGGGAACCGACACCTGGCTGTCGCTCGTCGATCAACACGAGGCGCCGTACCGCGCGGCGATGCGTTATCTGTCGCTGGACGCATGGCTAACGAACCGGGATCTGGCCGCGCTGGTGCCGCGTGATGGCGTACACGATCTCACGCTCGTCGAGGAATCGGCACCGCTTGCGAGCATCGGCCTGATCCAGCCACCGAGCGCACCGCGCGCGCCGTATGCCGAGCGGGAGTCGGCTTGGCGTCTGATCCGGCAGCTGAATTTCGATCATCTGCCGCTGGACAATCTGGATCACCGGGTTGGTGGTGCAGGCGTGCGCGATCTGTTGCGGCTTTTCATTGACGCCGACGATGCGCGGCAGCAGCGTCTGGTAGATAGCCTGATCGGCGTGCGGACGCGCGCTGTAATGCGCAAATTGCCCGGCAATGGTCCGCTGGTGTTTGGGCGCGGTATCGAATGCGCGTTGACCGTCGATGAAATCGCTCTGTCGGGCGCGAGTCCCTATCTGTTCGGCCTGGTCGTCGAGCACTATCTGGCGCGTCATGTGTCGATCAACGCGTTCACGCAAACCGAATTGCACTCGATACAACGCGGCATGCTTGCGCGTTGGCCGGTACGCATGGGTACGCGAGGTGCGGTATGACGGATCGCCACGACAGTGGGCACGCAACCGGCAGCGGCCGACCGTGCTCTGAAACCCGGTTCGGCCATTTGCAAACCGAGCCATGGCGCAGCGAATTTTTCGCGTTGCTGCGGCGCATCGGCGCCGATCTGAGGATCGATCCGGTTGGCACGGCGCGCCGCCCGTCGGCGGAGCCGTTCAGGCTTGGCCAGCAGCCGAGCCTGATGTTCGCGCCGCGCGAGATCGCCAGCATCGACGAAGCGGATGGCCGTCTAAAGGTACGGCTGTTCGGACTCGGCATGCTCGGCCCAAATGGACCGCTGCCGACCCATGTGACCGAAATCGCACGCGAGCGCGAAGAGGGGCGCCGCGATTCGACGCTAAGCGATTTTCTGGACATTTTTCATCACCGGTATCTGACGCTGCTGTATCGCGCGTGGGCGTCTTCGCAGGCGGCAGCGAGTCTCGACCGGCCCGGGGACGAGCGCTTTTCGTTCTATGTCGCATGTCTCGTCGGCGACGAGCTTGCCGACCTGCGTCGCGGGCAGCTGCCCACGCATGCACAACTGTCGGCCGCGCCGCACCGGGTGCGCGACGCCCGCAATCCCGATGGGCTGCGCGCGACGCTCGAACATTTCTTCGGCGTGCCGGTAGCAATCGACGAGTATGCATTTCACTGGATCGATATCGATCCGTCGGACTGTTGCCGTCTTGGCCGTCCCCGTGTCGCGACACTTGCGCAAGGAGCGCTGCTCGGCGCGGCGATGCCCGATCGCCAGCACCGGTTCCGCATCGTGATCGGGCCGGTCGGCTTCGGTGTGTACCTGCGCTTTACACCGCACGGTGAGGACCTGCCGCGGCTCGTCGAATGGGTGAGAGCCTTCGTCGGCTACCAGTTCGCCTGGGAGCTGGAGTTGCGCATCGAAGCCGGCGGCGCGCCCTGCGCGGCAATCGGCGCAGGGCAGCAGCTCGGGTGGTCCAGCTGGCTTGGCACGGCACCGGCAGGCCAGCCGGTCGTCGGTATGCGCTTCGAACCTGAGCGCCATTGGCCTGGCGGCGTGGCCCGGCGCGACGGAGGCTCGTCATGACGCGGAACAGCAACTCCCTATGTGCCGCGGCAGATGCACCGTCGATCACGTGGCCCTCGGAATGGCTTATGCCGCTGGGTGACGATGCGCCATGCGGTCAGGATCTCGAATACGACACGGAATTCGTCGTGTTGTCGGCGCGACTGGCCGCGAAACCGGACGTGCAGTACGGCGATTTCGTTGGGCTGCCCGCGCCTGTCAACTGGAGCGACGTCGAGCGGGATTGCCGGCGGCTGATGACGCGTAGCAAGGACATTCGGCTCGCCGTGCTGTTCGCGCGCTGCCGCACGCGGCTTGCCGGCGCGGCAGGGGTCGCGCAGGGACTCGAATTGCTCGCCGGCTGGCTCACGGCATTTCCCGCGGCGATTCATCCGCAGCTTGCCGTCGACCCAGACGTGGACGCCGCGCGGGCCATCCGCATGAACGCATTGCGGGCGCTTGCCGATGCGCAGGGATTGCTTGGCGACGTCCGTGACATCGTATTGACCCGCACGAGGTCGACGCAGCTGCAGGTGCGCGACGTCGAACGTGCGTTTGCGCAGCCACATGCAGACGACGCAATGGCGTCGCATCAAGTCGAACAACAACTGTACGAACTGTATGCGGCGCAAGCCGCGCTGCGGACGGACTTTGGCCGCGCGCTGGCAGCGCTCGAACAGACGGATGCATGGAGCCGCGAGTATCTGGGCACGATGTTTATCCCTGAGCTCGGGCCGCTCGTCGACGTACTGCGGTATTTGACGAACGTACCTGTCGCGCAACCTGCGCATGCAGTCACGTCGGCGGGCGCGAGCGATATCGCGCATGCCGCCGCATGGGGCCAAAGCGCCGCGCACCAGACACCAGTAGCCGCATGCACGGAGCCGGCAACGGCTGCCCCGCCGCCGCTGCCGTTGGCAAGCCCTCCGATTGAGGACCGCCGCGCCGCATTGAACCAGATTCGCGCCGTGCGCACGTGGTTCGAGCTGCATGAGCCGAGCAGCCCGATACCCGTCTTGCTGCGGCGCGCCGAACAGTTTTTCGGCAAGCCTTACGCGGACACGATTCACGCCGTTCCAGCGGAATTGCTCGCGAATTGGAGCGCTGAGGAAACCTGACGCCGGTCGCGAGCTCAAGGCAGCTACCGCAAAGCCAGTGAACCAAGGCTTGAATTTAGTTTAGCCATCCAGATCGTCGACCGTAAGAAGCAGGCGCGAACCGCGCCACGCGTTCCGACCTGAACATCTCGAAGGAGTAGCACATGACAGCAGCCACAACGAAACGCACGCTATCGGTCAGCGGCCCGGCTCTGCCCACCGCACCGGGCGGTGGCGCGTTGTTCCATTTGAGCCACATCGGCGGCTGTGAGCAGCTGTCCCGTCTTTACGAATACAGCCTCACGCTGCACACGCCGTCCGATCTGCTGATTTCCGACGCCGCGGCCGCGAACCTGGATTTGAAAGCGATGCTCGGCAAGGAGCTGACCGTCACGATCGAACTGGATGGCATGGGCACCTTCGCGCCCGGCCAGACGGGCGCCGCGGGCATGTCGAGGCTCGGCGCCGGTGCGCGCGAAATCAGCGGAATCGTCACGCAGGTGCAGTTTATCGGGCAGGAGCACCGGCGCAGTCACTATCAGCTGGCATTGCAGCCGTGGCTGTGTCTTGCCGCGACGCGCACGGACTACCGGATTTTCCAGAACCGGACAGTGATCGAGATTGTCGACGAGGTGCTAGCCGCTTACGCGTACCCGTTCGACAAACGTCTTGCCGAAACCTACCCGCAGCTCGTCTACCAGGTGCAGTACGGCGAAACGGATTTCGCGTTCTTGCAGCGTCTGCTGGAGGAGCACGGAATCTACTGGTTCTTCGAGCACTCCGGCGGCGCGCATCGGCTGGTGCTGGTCGATCACGTCGGTGCGCATAAGCCGGTGCAGAGTGTCGCCTATCAGACGCTGCAATATTACCCGCCGGGTCATAAGATCGACCGCGAATACATCGACCAGTTTACGCGTACCGATTGTCTGCAGCCGGGTTGCTGGACGAGCGGTGACTTCGACTTCGAGAAGCCGCAGGTGCAACTCGCCGCGCGCATCGAACTGCCGCAGCAGACCGTCCACAATGCGCTCGAAATCTACGAGTGGCCGGGCGATTTCACCGAGCGTGCGGATGGCGAGCGGCTCGCGCGCGTTCGCATGGAGACGCTGCATGCGCGGGGCGAGCGCGCACAGGGCTCGGGCAATCTGCGCAACGTCGTGTGTGGCACGACCTTTACGTTGCAAAACTACGCGCAGCGCGCCGCGAATCGCGAGTACCTGGTCACGAGCGCGTCATTCGAGGCCAACGAAGCTGACGAGGCGAGCGGGATTGCCGGTTTTCGCGTGCGCACCGAATTCACCGTGCAGCCGTCGAGCGTCGTGTTTCGCGCGGAGCGCTCGGTCGGCAAGCCGCGCACCCGTGGCCCGCAAACGGCTATCGTCACCGGTCCCGCTGGGCAAGAGATCTGGACCGACCAATACGGGCGTGTGAAGGTGAAGTTTCATTGGGACCGCTCGGCGGTGCGCGACCACAATTCGTCATGCTGGATTCGTGTGTCGTACCCGTGGGCCGGCGGCAACTTCGGCTGTGTGAGCGTGCCGCGCGTCGGCACCGAGGTAATCGTCGATTTTGAAGGCGGTGATCCGGATCGGCCGATCGTGACCGGCTGCGTGTACAACGCCGCCACGATGCCGCCGTGGGCTTTACCTGCCAATGCCGCGCAAAGCGGCATGCTGAGCCGGTCGATGCACGGTCATCATGACAATGCAAACGCGATCCGCTTCGACGACCGGTCTGGCCGCGAGGAGTTATGGCTGCAGGCTGAGCGCGACATGCGTACCGAGGTCGAGAACGATCTCGTCACGAGTGTGCTGCACGACGAGACGCACGCGGTCAGCGCGAATCGCAACAAGTCGGTAGGCGGCGACGAAGTCACGCGCGTGCTGGGCACACGTACCGAAACCGTCGCCGGCGACGAACAGGTGACGCTGCGCGCGAAGCGTACGTTGAGCGTCGCGGCGAATTCGTCGGTGGCGATCGGCGGCGACTCGACGGCGCGTGTCGAGGGGAATGCGGCCGCGTCGGTCGCGGGAAATTGGGCGGACGACGTCGGCGGCAGCCATGCGCTGTCCGTGAAAGGCAACTCAACGCGCCGTATCGGCGGTATCGATCGGCTCTCCGTAGGCGGCGACCGCGCGGTGCGGATCGATGGCGCCGAGCAGCATGCGGTGACCGGAAACCAGCACGTCCAGATCGGCTCGACGCAGTCGGTCGATGTCGCGCAGGCTATCTCGATTACAGCGGGCACGCGTATCAGCTTCGTATGCGGTGCATCCCGTATCGACATGGACAACGGCGGCAACATCCGGATCAGCGGCGTCAACGTGACCTCCACTGGTTCGGGCCTGCACCAGACGGCCGGCGCGAAGGTCGTCAGTACGGCCAGCGGCGAGCACACCGTCGAAGGCGCAGTGCTGAAGCTCAATTGCTGAGGCCCGTACCGATGACACAAAACTGGCAACCGGCGAACCCGGTCGAGCGGCGCTTTGCCGCTGCGCATGAAGACTGGCTGCGTTTCGCACGCCAACGTGACGCGCGCGTTCTGTACTGGCAAACCGATGCAGCGGACTGCGATCTGGTGCGCGCGTTTTTAGGGGCGCAGCAGCAGATATCGAATGCGGTGCTCGGACTGAACTCCCCGTTCGAGCATGCCGACCAGTATGCGACAGCAGTGGCAAACGAGATCGTCGAGTTTTACGCATGCCGGGTCGACGGATCGCGCGCGAACGGCATCGTCGCTGACTGGACGGCTCCGCTCGCGGCAAGCGAAAGCGCGACGCGCTACCTGCTGGAACTGCTGCACAGCTTGTTGCAGCGGCATCCGGACGTGTTTCCGGGGCTGGTGCTGCTGCTGGTACCGCAGAACGGAGCCCGCGATAGCGCATTCGAGCGCTGGCTGGACGCGTTTCTACAGGAGCTGGATCACGGCCCGTGCCGCTCGGACCGCATCCGCATCGTGCTTTACGGCGTAGCGGCCGATCCGCTGCCGTGGCTACGCGGGCAACGGCCGCAGCAGGTGACGCTGCTGCGTGGCCGCTATCAGATGCAGGTGCTGCCGCGCGAACTGGTTGCGGATTCAGGTGAGCGTGGTCCATCAGGGCAATTCAGACGTCTGTTCGTCGAGTTGACCGAAACCCTCGAGCACGCTGACCCGGCGCGGCTCGCGCGGCTCCACGCAGCAGCGCTGCAGGTCAGCGCCGCGCAGCAATGGTTCGATCAAAGCGCAGTCGTGCATCTGCTGGCGGGCGCCGCGTATCTGAAACAGGGCTTGCGCGACGAGGCGCTGCTGTCATATGGGCATGCAACGGAGGCGGCGCGGCACGCGCAGGCGGCCGCGCATCCGGCCGGCGACAAGCTGGTGATCAACGGGCTGTTTGGCGAGGCCGGCGTGCATCTGATGCAGCAGCGCTACGCGGCGGCGGCGCGCTGCTATGCCGAGGCTGCGCATGGTGCGCGGGACGTGCATGACGGGATTCTGGCGGTCGAGGCTTCACGCATGCAGGCATGGTGTCTCGCGAAAGATCGCCAGTGCGCGCACGCGCTCGACGCGGGCTTCGACGCGTTGCGCGCGGGACAATGGATCGAACCGGCTCTGCGCTCGAACAGCAATTTGCAATGGACTGTGCAGTGGATGCTCGAGCATATCCCGTACACGCACGAACGGCGCGACGAACTGAACGACTGGCTGACTGCGCTGTACGGTGCGAATTGGCCCGAGGCGATCGAAGCCCTACCGGCTGACGAGGTATCGCGCCGGCTAGCCACAGTCGCTGATGCACAGGGGGCTGCGTGACGCTGCCCGCCGTGAATCATCTGTCGCCGGTGGTCGGCATCGACGTGCACATGGTAAGGCTGCCGCCATCGCCCGCACCGGTGCCGCTACCGCATCCGCACGTCGGCTTCATGCTCGATTTGCGCGAATACGTGAGCGAAGCGGTGGCCGCGATCGGCTGCATCGTGTTCGATTTCATTGAGCAGCAGGCTGCGGAATTCGTCGACACGCACGCGCAGCAGGTCGATGCCGTGATGCAGAGCGGCGTCGTCGAGCACGGTGCAGCGGCGCTTGACGATCTGACGAACAGCGAAGGTGTACGCGCGCTGCAGGGTGGCGTGCACGCGCTGCACGAACTGGGTGATCGCGTCGGTAGCAGCGTTGGCAAGGGCGGCGGCGGCCCGGTGCTAATCAACGGCCTGTTGCGCGCGACCGCCGGCACGCATGCGTACCATGCGCCGGGGCTGCACTTCCCGTTCGGCGCGGGCTTCGCGGGCATGGATGCAAGCGGACCGTCGAGCGACGCGGAGTCGTTCATGGGCAGCCGCACCGTGCTGGCAAACGGCGATCCGCTGTCGTTCATGGCGCTGCCGGCGCTCAGCTGCTGGTGCGCCGGCCTCGAGCCGATGGATCACAACGGCGCGCATACGCGGCGCGCTTATCCGTCGTTGCCAACCGCGACGATGCTGCCACTGCCGGCCACGCGGCCCGTGCTGGTGGGCGGCGTACCGGTGGTGAACCTCACGGCGGCCTCGCTCGGATTGCTGCGCGCGTTTCGTGGGTCGGCACTGTCGAAGAAGCTGTTCGCAAAGTTTCCATCCGGTTTCATCAAGTGCCAGATGTTCGATGCGGAGCCGGTCAATTCGGTGACGGGCGAAGTGGTCGTGCAGCAGCGCGACTTCGAGATTGCGGGACGGCTGCCGCTGGTATGGGAGCGTCACTACGCGAGCCACGAAATGGTTGCGGGCGCCGTCGGGTACGGCTGGCAAAGCCCTGCGGATATCCGTCTCGAACTGGCGCGGGATGGCGAGCGCTTCGGCGCCGCCGCGCGCTTTCCCGATCATTCGACGACCTTCGATGCGTTGCCCGACGACGGCGGCTGGAAGAACCGCGTGTACGACTGGCAACACGGACACGCGCTGTACATGACGAGGGGCGCATTGGTGCTGCGCACGCGCGCGGGCATCGAATATGTGTTCACGCCTGCCGACCACTGGCGGCAACACGTGCCGCAGCTCGAAGACGGCCGGCTTGTTCTGCCTGTTGTGCGCATTGCCGATCTGAACGGCAACGCCTGGCGTTTCGATCGCGCCGACGAGGGCGAGGGGCGAGGCGCTGGCGACGCGTTACGGCTCGTCGAAACTGCGCGCGGCAAACCGACTGGACGGGAGGTGCGGTGCGGCGTGGGCAACGTCGCGCATTGCATCGGCTCGATGTCGCTGCATGACGGACGTCAGGGCGTCGTGTACCCGCTGGTGCGCTACGAACAGGACGAGACTGCCGATCTGATCGCGGTATTCGATGCACTCGGCGAACCCTATCGATTCGAATACGCGGGCTCGCACCTGATGGTGCGGCACACCGACCGCAACGGCCTGTCTTTCCACTACGAACACGGTTGCGACAGCGACAACGTATGGCGTGTCGAGCATGCGTGGGGCGACGGCGGGCTATACGACTACCGTTTCATCTACGATCGCGCGCACCTCGAGACGCGCTTCACGGATTCATTGGGCCATACGACCATCCTGCAATACAACGGCGAGCAATCGCCCGTGGCGCGCATCGACGGCACGGGCGCCGTGCGCAGCTACCGTTACGACCGGCAGGGGCGGACCAGTGCGGAAGTCGATCCAGCGGGACAGGTAACGACGTGGACATGGGACGCGTACGGGAACCTGCTCGAACACGCATTGCCCGATCGCAGCGTGGTGCGCATCGACTACGACGACGCGCACCGGCCGACGCGCATCGTCGACGCGGAGGGCGGCTGCTGGCAACAGCAATGGGACGTGCACGGCAATCTGCTGAGGCAGATTACGCCAATGGGGATTGCAACTTCGTTCGAATACAACCAGTACGGTCACGTAATCGCGGTAATCGACGCCGAACGACAGATGACCCGGCTGCGTTACGACAGTTTCGGGTATCTGACGGACATCACCGACGCGCTCGGCGGCGTGACGCGTTACGAGCACGATGCGCGCGGCAATCTGCTGCAGATGGTGGACGCGAACGGCGATGCGACGCGCTACGCGTACGACGCGAAAGGACGGCTGACCGATTGTTTGCTGCCCGGCGAACTGACTGTCCAGTACGAATACGACGCGGCAGACAACCTGATCTGCTATCGCGACGAGGCAGGGCAAGTCACGCGGTTCGGCTACTTCGGGCAGGGATGCCTCGCACGCCGCGTCGAAGCAGATGGAAGCGTCGTCCAGTATCACTACGACACGGAAGAGCGGCTGGTTGGCGTCAGCAACGCGCTGGGGCAGACGTGGCGGCTGCAGCGCGACGCGGCCGGGCGGCTTGTCGGCGAGACCGACTATTACGGGCAGACGCAGCGCTATAGCTACGATGCAGCGGGTCATCTGACGCGGACTATCGACCCGTTGGGCGGTGTGCTGAACGTCCGCTGCGACGTGCTTGGGCGCGCGACCGGGCGCGAAAGCAAGCAGGGGGACCTTGAGCGCTTCGCCTATAACCGGCGCGGACAACTAACCGAGGCGAGCAACAGGGCCTGCACCGTACGGCGCGAATACGATGCGGATGGACGTATCGTGAGGGAGACGCAGCAGCAAGCGCATTTGCACGGCACGCTGGAGTACGAATACGACGCAGCAGGCCGGTTGCGCTCGCAGCGACGCCGGCTGCAGGGCGCAAGCGGTTCGACGTTCGATTTCACGCAGACGTTCTCATGGCGATACGACGCGCTCGGGCAGCCGCATCTGCTGCAGGTCGATGCGCACGAGCCGATCCGCTTTTCGCACGACGAGGTCGGGCGTCTTGTCGATATCCGCTTCGGTGGTGGATTGCAGCAACGGCACGAGTACGACCAGGCGGGGCGCCTGAGCCGCCGTACGGTGTTCGGCGCCGGTCAGCGGGCGGACTACAGCGCATTTGCTTATGACCCTGTCGGCAACCTGATCGCGCGTTTCGACAGCAGGCTCGGCGAGGATACCTACCGATACGATCTGTTGGGCCGGATTTGCGAGCACGTCGATCCGGGTGGGCGGCTGGAAAAATTCGTCGTCGATGTGCATGGCGATCGGTTTGCGACGTCGGGCGACATATCGGGTGGGCGGGCGTCGCGTCACGCCGACGATACGGTTTGGCGGCTCGATGCGGCGGGGCAACTGGTGGAGCGGCAGGAGGGGGGCGCACGGCACCGTTTGGAGTGGGACTGCTTCGGGCGGCTGAAGCACTTTGACAATGGCCGAGGCAAGCGCTGCCTGTACGAATACGATGCGCTGGGGAGGCGCGTCTCGAAAGTGGAGATTCGTGGGGGCGACAACCTTGCTCAGCCGCTTGGAACGGGATTTCTGTGGGATGGCGATGCACTGGCGGGCGAAGTGCGGTTCTCACCCGCACGAAGCGAGTTGGATCAGGCATCGCCGCGCGCAGGCGGCGCACGTTTCTATCTGTATCAGCCAGACAGCTTTGAACCGCTGGTCATGCAGGTGCACGGTTTCTCTGTCAACGGCGGCGAAGAGAATAGTGCAGCCGCAAGCCCCACTGGCCGCGACCGGGTGTACTACTACCAGAATGATCTGAACGGCGCACCGGTGCGTTTGAGAGACGGCGATGGCGAGGTCGTCTGGGAGGCGCACTACAGCGCGACTGGGATGACAGATAGCGTCGCGACTGAGTCGATCGATCAACCGTTGAGGCTGCAGGGGCAGTATTTAGATGCTGAATCAAATCAGCATTACAACCGGCATCGGTACTTCGATCCACGCGCAGGCTACTTCATCAGTCAGGACCCGATCGGGCTCGAAGGTGGGGAGAATCAATACGAGTTTGCGCCCAATATCTTTGGATGGACCGATCCGCTTGGCCTGAGGTTGACAGCGACGGGCAAGCGGCAAAATATCTCGACTACACACTCATCCCGAAAAAGTGCACTGGAAGCTGCGGCTCATGCGCATAGAGGTAAGCTCAGACCTCCTCCACCAAAGCGGCCGCCAAGTGGAGCGCAAGTCGGCGATCACGCATATGACCGATGGAAAAGGCGGGTGGAACGCTATAGAGACCAACAGAAGTATAGAAACGCAGAGTCGCATCCGGAGTCTGCTTACCCGGAAGCTCATTTCCACGAGGGCCGGAAAGGCAATTGCCTCATCAATAACCATCACACTTTCCCGAGAGGAAAATGAAATGGATGATTTTGTGTACTTTGTCGAGAAATTTATAAAAAGGGAGCGCCGCGACCGGTGGCTTGGCTTTGCGGCCGGGAAATGGGAGAAATTTGCCGGAAAACTAGGCGAGCTTGAAAGGAGTCTCAACGAGCGATGCACGTTGGTTGAGGCTAACGCTTTCGATGTGGCGGAGAAGCTGATTGTTGATAGAAAAATAGAGAAGGGCACGTATATCGATTATTTTAATAAATGCGTCTTGATGAGCCCACTCGATCTGGACAACGTGTCGGACGATAGTCTGTTGATATGCCGCGATAAGAAAATCGCGTTTTATTTCCATCACGAAGGCTGGATCTGGATATGCCGAGAGGTATGAATAATAGAGCGCGCGCGAGTGCCAGCTACCAATCCCGCCTTCTCGTCCCCCGCGCGCCGCACTCCCTCACACCCCCCGCATCTTCCTCCCCTGCTCGCGAATCTGCTCCAACGTCGCCCCCGGCGTACTCGCTTCCTGCGGCAGGCGAATCTCAATCAACGCCGGCCGCTGCGATTCCACCGCACGCTCGAACGCCGGCATGAAATCGGCCGTCCGCTCCACAAGCTCCCCATGCGCACCAAACGCTCGCGCAAACGCGACGAAATCCGGATTCGTCAGCCCGGTGCCATGCACGCGCCCGGGATAATGCCGCTCCTGATGCATCCGTATCGTCCCGTAGTGGCTGTTGTTCACGACGATAAACACCACAGCCAGCCCATACTGCATTGCCGTCGCCAGTTCATGGCTCGACATCATGAAGCAGCCGTCGCCGGCGAATGCGACGACCGTCCGTTGCGGATACAACGACTTCGCCGCAATCGCCGCGGGCACGCCGTATCCCATCGCGCCATTGGTCGGCGCCAGTTGCGAGCGGAAATGCCGATACGCAAAATGCCGGTGCACCCAGGTCGCGTAATTGCCCGCGCCGTTCGTCACGATTGCATCGGCCGGCAGCCGTTCACGCAGTTGCTGAACGATCTCGCCCAGTTGAACCTCGCCCGGAATCGAACGCGGCTTGCGCCATTCGAGCCACGCACGATGCGCTTCCTCGGCCGCACCTTGCCAGGCCGGCGCGGCGGACGGCTGTAGCGCTGCCAAAGCCGCGGCGATCTCCGGCATCCCCGACACGATCGGCAGATCTGCCGCATACACGCGCCCCAACTCGTCAGCGCCCTGATGCACATGCACCAGCGTCTGCCGGGTCTTCGGGATGTCGAGCAACGTGTAGCCGCCCGTCGTCGATTCGCCCAGTCGCGGCCCCAGCACGATCAGCAGGTCCGCGTCGCGAATGCGTTGCGCCAGCGCCGGATTGATGCCGAGCCCGACGTCGCCCGCGTAGTTCGGATGCTCGTTGTCGAGCGTGTCCTGAAAGCGGAACGCGAGGCCGATCGGCAACTGCCACCGCTCGATAAAGCCGCGCAAGTCCTCGCACGCTTGCGGCGTCCAGCCGCTGCCGCCGGCGATCACCATCGGCCGTTGCGCGCCTGCGAGCAACTGCCCGAATCGCTCGATCTGCGCCGGCGCGGGCGCCGCCGCGACGCGCTGATAGGCCGGTGCACCCGGCACCGCGGCGCACGCTTCGCTCAGCATATCTTCGGGCAGCGCCAGCACCACTGGCCCCGGCCGTCCCGACGTCGCGGTATGAAACGCGTGGCTCAGGTATTCCGGAACGCGTTTCGGGTCGTCGATCTGCGCGACCCATTTGGCCATCTGCCCAAACATCCTGCGATAGTCGATTTCCTGGAAAGCCTCACGGTCCATATGTTCGCGCGCGCATTGGCCGATCAGCAGGATCATCGGCGTCGAATCCTGA
>DATLOW010000267.1:0-20484 GCA_035536055.1 Paraburkholderia sp.
GCGAGGCTCGACTTGCCGCAGCCCGATTCGCCGACCAGCCCGACGATCTCGCCCTTACCCACTTCGAACGACACCTGTTCGTTGGCCTGCACCACGCGCTTCGAGCCGCCCAGCACGTACTGCTTCGACACCGCATCGATAACCAGCGCCGCCTGCGCATCCGCGGCCTGGATTGCTTCGCCTGCGGTGTCTGCGCGGGCCGCGTCGATATCCTGCCAGCGCGCGCAGCGCACGTGATGCGTCAACGCATCGGCCTGCAGCAGCGCAATCGCGTTGCCGCCGCAGGTTTCCTCGCGGAAGTGCGCACAACGCGGCCCGAACCAGCAACCTTGCGGGCGCTCATGCGGCAGCGGCAGATGGCCGGGAATCGGCGCGAGCGAGCGCGTGCCCTTGGCGCTGCCGATCGCCGGAATGCAGCCGAGCAGGCCCTGCGTGTACGGATGACGCGGCGAGCTAAACAGCGTGGCGGTATCGGCCTCCTCGATCATCTCGCCGGAATACATGATGCCGACCCGATCGCATGCGCTCGCGATCAGGCCCAGGTTGTGCGAGATGTACAGCAGGCTCGTGCCGTACTGCTTGCGCAGGTCCGCGATCAGATCGAGGATCGCGGCTTCGACGGTCACGTCGAGACCCGTGGTCGGCTCGTCGAGCAGCAGCAACGCGGGCCGCGCGAGCAGCGCCATCGCAATCACCACACGCTGCTGCTGGCCGCCGGACAACTGATGCGGAAAGCGCTTCAACATCGCGAGCGGATCGGGCAACCGCACGTTTTCGAGCATTGTCGCGCACATGTCGCGCGCTTCGCTGCGCGACGCGTTCAAATGACGACGCGGCACTTCGGCCAGTTGCGCGCCGATCGTCTTGACCGGGTTCAGCGCGCTCATCGGCTCCTGATAGACCATTGCAACGCGGCGACCGCGAATCGCGCGCAACTGTGCGGCGCTCGCGCCGACCAGTTCCTCGCCTTCGAAGCGGATGCTGCCGCTCGTTACGCGCCCGGTGCCGCCCAGATACCCCATCACGGCCATTGCCGTGGTGGTCTTGCCGCAGCCCGATTCGCCGACCAGCCCATAGCTCTCGCCCGGCGCGATCTGCAAGGACACACCCGGCACGGCGACGACCGATTCGTCACGGCCGCGGTATTCGATGCGCAGATCGCGGATCTCCAGCAGCGGCGCGCTGCCTTGAGGCGGCTGTGCGGAGGGCCGGCCGAGCACGCCTTGTTCGATGATTGCGTTCATGGCTTCCACGCCTCCCGCATGCCGTCGGCGAGCAGATTGAAACCGAGCACAAGGCTGACGATCGCGACCGACGGCGCAATCGACATCAACGGCCATACGTTGATTACGGTCGTGGTCTCGCGCACCATGCCGCCCCAGTCGGGATTCGGCGGCGGCAGCCCGAGCCCGAGAAAGCCGAGCACGCCGATCGTGATGATCGTGTAACCGATGCGCAGGCACGCATCGACCAGCAGCGGGCCGCGGCAATTCGGCAACAGCTCGTACGCCATGATGTACAGCGTGCTTTCGGCGCGCAGCCGCGCGGCCGCCACGTATTCCTGCTGCTTCAGGTCGAGCACGAGGCCGCGTACGATCCGGCCGATGCCGGGCGCCGACGCAATCGTGGTGGCGATCACGATGTTGATTACCGAAGCGCCGACGTTCGCGATCAGGATCACGTACAGCACCAGCACCGGAAACGCGAGCACGAGGTCCGAGAAACGATCGACCAGTGCCTCGACCCAGCCACCGAAGTAGCCGGCCAGCATGCCGAGCGTGATGCCGGCCAGCATTGCCACCGCCACCGAAAGCGGCGCGACCAGCAGCACCGTGCGCGCACCGAAGATCAGCCGCGCGAGGATGTCGCGGCCCAGGATGTCGGTGCCGAGCCAGTGCGCCGCGGAAGGCGTTGGATCGGCCATCGCCAGCGCGTCCTGCGCGGTCGGCGAAGGCAGCGGCAGGATCGGCGCGAGCAGCGCCAGCACCACCCAGAACACGATCAACGAAAGGCCGATTACCGCAGTGCGTGAGCGGAACAGCCGGGTCCATGCGCGGCGCGGCGCGGCGGACGTGCCGGATGTGGCTACGGCGAGCGGCACGGCCTTGGGGTCGACAGTCGACATGGAATCACCTCACGCGGATGCGGGGGTTGAGCAGCATGTAGCCGAGGTCGCCGAGAAACTGCGTGACGACCGCGACAAACACGGTGACGAGCGTGGCCGCTTCGAGCGTCGCGATATCGCCGAACATGCTGGCGTCGAGCAGCATGCGGCCGAAGCCCGGATACGCGAACACCATTTCGGTCACCACCACGCCGCCGATCAGATAGTTCAGCTGCAGCAGCAGCACCGTGAACGGCGCGATCATTGCGTTGCGCAGCGCGTGGCCCAGCACGACCTGACGCGGGCTCAGGCCCTTCAGGATCGCGGTGCGGATATACGGCTTTTCCATCACGCCGATCATCGACACGCGGATCATTCGCGCGACATAGCCGAAGTCGTACAGCACCAGCACCGCCACCGGCAGCACCATCTGCGAAACGATCGACCAGTGCCCGCCTTCGCTGTTGTCGAGCGGGCTGGTACCTGGAAACAGCGGCCACAGGATCACGAACAATGTGACCAGAAACACGCCGGACGCGAACTCCGGTATCGACGTAAACGTGATGCACACCACCGACAAGATGCGGTCGAGCGCGCCCCCCTCTTTCAACCCCGACAGGATGCCGAAAAACATCGACAGCGGTACGATCAGCGCGAACGCAATGCCGGCAAGAATCGCGGTGTGGCCGAGGCGTTTCCACATCACGTCGTTGACGGGCAGCTTGTACAGCGTCGAATAGCCGAAGTTGCCGAAATACTGCGAACCGCGCGGATCGCTGAAATTCAGGCCATTGGCCGGGTCTTCGAGCGGATCGGGCATCGCGCCGACCAGCACGCCGAGCCAATGCCCGTAGCGCGTGAACAGCGGATCGTTCGCATGCATGCGCTGCGCGAGCAGATCGACCTGCTGCTGCGTCGCATACGGTCCGAGCGTACGGCGCGCGACACTGCCCGGCGTGAACTCGGATACCGCGAACACGACGAACGACGCCGCGAGCATCGTCACGATCATCAGGATCAGGCGTTTGGTGAGGAAGGAAGCCATGCTTGCTGTGCCTCCGGATGGCAAGACTCTGGGGAACCGGCGCGCGCGTGGCGCGCCGTACTACGGGTACTGCCGCGGGCCGTGCTGCGTTAAGCCGTGACCGCGTATTGATTCGCGAAGATGTACTGCGACGGGTGCACCGAAAAGCCCTTGACCTTCTTGTCCATCACAGTCGAGAAACTGCGCCAGAACGGCTGCACGATCGGGCCGTCTTCCTGCATCAGCTTTTCGATTTTCGCCATGACGACGCTGCGCTTCTTCGGGTCGAGAATGCCGTCGGCCTCATTGAGCAGCGCGTCGAACTCGGGGTTCGCGTAGCCCGATTCGTTCCACGCGGCATTCGACCGGTACGCGAGCGCGAGTGTCATCACACCGAGCGGCCGATGGCCCCAGCCGGTCAGGCTGAACGGCACCTTGGTCCACACTTCCCAGTACTGCGCGCTCGGCAGAGGCTTGATGTTGACCTTTACGCCGATATCCTTGAACTGCTCGGCCAGCGCCTGCACCGTGTTCAGTTCCCAGATCGGATCGGGGCGCGTGACCATGTCGATTTCGAAGCCGTTCGGATAGCCTGCTTGCGCAAGCAACTGCTTGGCCTGCGCGACGTCGCGTCCGTACTTCGGCAGCGCCGCGTATTCCGGATGGACCGGCGCGACGTGATGATCTTCGGCGGGAATGCCGGCGCCGAGCAGCGACGTTGCGATAATCTTCTGCCGGTCGATTGCGAGCTTCATGGCCTTGCGCACGCGCTTGTCGCCGAGAATCTTGTGATCGACGCGCATCCGCGCGACGCCGGTTTGCGACGTCAGCACGCTGTACGGCTGCACGTGCGGCAAGCGCTTCATCGCATTGACCTGCACCGCGTCGGCTTCCGACAGACCGTCGACCTGTTTGGACGCCATCGCCGAAATCGATGCGCCGGGGTTGTCGCCAAGATCGACGAACTCGAACGAGTCCAGGTACGGGCCGCTGCCCCAGTAGTCTTTGCGTGCCTTGTACGTCGCGCCCTTGCCCACCGTGAACGCGGTCATCTCGAACGGGCCGGTGCCGTTCGCGCCCGGGCCGAATACGCCCTTGTCGGCCGGATCGATGATGAACATCGCGTAGTGGAACAGATGTTCGGGCACCGCGATCTGCGGTGCGAAGCAGTTCAGGCGCACGGTCTGGTCGTCGACCTTTTCGATTGCCTTGTCCGACCATAAACGGCTCGCCATTTTCGGCTTACCGTTCGCATCTTTCTGGCCGCTGTCGTATTCCTGTACGAGATAGCCGGTGAACAGGCCGAGCATCGACGAACCGACGGCCGGGTCGCACACCCGCTTCAGGTTCCACACCACGTCGTCGGCATTCAGCGCGCGGCCGTTGTGCCACTTCACGCCCTTGCGGATATGCAGCGTCCACGTCTTCAGGTCTTCGCTGACTTCCCAGCGTTCGAGCAGATACGGACGCGTGATGTTATCGTTACCGGTGAAGGTCAGAAACTCGCACACCTGGCGGATCACATTCGAGCGTTCGGCAAAATCGGCCTGATGCGGACTCTTGATTTCCATGCAGCGCATGCCGATGCGCAGATGGCCGCCCTTGGGCATCGCATCCGCGGCTTGCGCGTCTTCGATGAACGGATTCGGTGCGCCGCTCAGCTTGTACGCGGTAACGGCCGACAGGCCGAGCAGCGTCGCGGTGCGCAAAAACTGGCGGCGCGAAACCGCACCGCTTTTCAGGTCCTCGACGAGAGTCGGGATATACGGATGCTCGGGAGCTTGCGAATCCTTGGGCACTGCATTTCTCCGTAAAAAGTTCGGGGCTGGCGATCAGCGGCACGTGAGAGATTAAGGCGGTTCAAGCGGCTACCAAAAACAGTAATGCGACATTTCAGCTACAAAAAGCGACATCGCGGAGCGAAGCGATTTCGCCGTGCCAAAGCGCACGAAAGCACGCCTGCGTAAGAGAAAAAAATAAATCTGTAAGTTAGCTGCGGCGCGCAGTAAGACCACCGAGCCGCACTTCACGTGGCGTCATGCCGTAGTGCGCGCGATAGATGCGTCCAAAGCGCGACGCGGACATATAGCCGCAAATCTGCGCGACGTCGGGAATCGGCAGATCGGTTTGCAGAATCAGATCGTGCGCGCGCGCCATCCGCAAGCCCGCATAGAACGCAGACGGTGTCTTGCCCAGATGCGCGACGAACAGCCGTTCGATCTGCCGCGTCGACAATTGCACGCGACGCGCCAGCACCTGCAGATCGACCGGGTTCTGGATGCTCGACTCCATCTCCTTGACGATCTCGACCAGCTTCGCATTGCGAATGCCGAAGCGCGTTTGCGCCGGCATGCGTTGCGACGAATCGTGCTGGCGGATCTCCGGATGATTGAACTGGTCGGAGATCGCATCGGCCAGTTCGCGGCCTTTGCTCGCGGCAATCAGATACAGCATCATGTCCAGTGTGACGGTTCCCCCCGACGATGTAATGAATGGACCGTCCACCGCGAAAATCGCATTGGTGCCGACGCTGCGCGGAAACTCCTCCTGAAACGCCGCGAGCAATTCCCAATGCACGGCACAGCGCCGGCCTTCGAGCAGACCCGCCTTGGCGAGCAGAAACTGCCCCGCGCAAATGCCGCCCAGTACCGTGCCGCGACTGTGCATGTCGCGCAACCATCGGTACAGCATGGGCTTGTAGGCCTTCGTATGATTCAGGCCCGCTACCACGATCACCAGATCGCAGCGCGGCATGTCGGTCACCGCATGGTCGATCGGAATCGGCAAACCGGCGCTCGAATGAACCGGCGCACCGTCGATCGATAGAAATATCCATTTGTACAACGCACGGCCGGCAATACGATTCGCCTGGCGCAGCGGATCGAGCGCGGCGGCGAAGGTCATCATTGGAAAATCGGGGACCAGGTAGAAGCCGACCCGCAGCGGGTCAGACGAAGCCGCGATCTTTTCGAGCGCGGTGTGGGTGTCTCTGTGCATCATGGCGAATGCGGGCGATGGTCGGTTCGGGTGGCCGCTACCGTACTCGGCCGAAATTCGACTGTCCATGACCGCACGCATAGACAGCCTGAAGCACGGCATGTCTGGCCGAATTTGAGCGCAAGACCCGGAGTGCCGCCGCAGCGCGGTGCTTATACACTGGTTTGCATCAAACGGGAGGCAATCATGAAAACGGTCATCGCGGAACATGTCGCGCACGATGCCGCGCATGCGGACGCAGCGAATGCGCTTGCGGCTCGTGTGGATGCACGGGACTGGCAACGCGTGGCAAGCGACCTCGACAGTTTCGGCTGCGCCACGATCGCGCGGCTGATCACCGCGCGCGAGTGCGACACGCTGGCGAGCCTGTACGAACGCGAAGAGATATTTCGTTCGCGCGTCGTGATGGCACGCCACGGCTTTGGTCGCGGCGAATACAAGTACTTTGCGTACCCGTTGCCGCCGCTGATCGAAGGTCTGCGCAGCGCGCTGTATCCGCATCTCGTGCCGGTCGCGAATCGCTGGAACGAGGCGCTGAATCTCGACGTGCGTTATCCGCTCAGGCATCGGGACTTCATCGAACGCTGCCATGCCGCCGGACAAACGCGCGCGACACCGCTGATCCTGCAATACGAGGCCGGCGACTACAACTGCCTGCATCAGGACCTGTATGGAGAACACGTATTTCCTTTGCAAGTGGCGATCCTGCTGTCCGAGCCGGAACGCGACTTCACCGGCGGCGAATTCGTGATGACCGAGCAGCGTCCGCGCATGCAGTCGCGCGCGGAAGTCGTGCCGCTGCGCCAGGGCGACGCGGTGGTATTCGCCGTGAACAGCCGGCCCGTGCAGGGACAACGCGGCGTCTATCGCGTGCATCTGCGCCATGGCGTAAGCCGGCTGCGCTCGGGACGCAGGCACACGATGGGGCTGATTTTTCACGACGCGCAGTAACGGCCGCACAGCAGCAATAACACAGCTGCCATCGAACGTCTTTAATAAAAGAACGCTTGCGACCACAACCACCGTGCTTATGCGGCAGCTGCGCACATTGCGCGCAGCGAGCGCAGAAACCCTTGGCCGCACTGCAGCGCGTCGCCTACTCTTTCCTTTGCACCATGCCTATCCGCTACATCGTATGACCGCGAGCATGCAGGCGGCGTAGCACGCGCTGCATTTCGTCTGATCTCGCCGGGCCTGCGGCCAGCGGCAGCAGCAACCCTCGACCGAAACGATAGCGGCGCGCACAAGCCGCTGAAGGATATTCCGTCATGAGTAGCGAGTCCGGGCCGCCGACGCCGCCCGCCGTTCAACCCGACGACACTGCGGAACGCGGCGGCGCAGCTGCATTGGTCGAAGACCCGACCGTACGCGAACATCCGCGTTATGCGCAGATGTTCCCGGTACTCAGCGACGCCGAGATCGAGCGCGTGCGACGCTTCGGCAGCCTGTCACGCTACACCACCGGTACCCTGCTGTATCGCGCGGGCAGCCCATGTCCCGGCATGTTCCTGCTGCTGGCCGGCAAGGTGCGCATCGTCGGGCGCGACGGACTTGGTCATGAGCGGATTCTTCACACTTATGCGCTGCGCGGCGAGTTCACGTCGGACGTCACGCAGCTGTCCAACAAGCCCGCGGTGGTCGATGCGCGCGTCATCGAAGACGTCGAGGCGGTACTGCTGCGGCCCGACGAACTGAGCGCGATGATGATCAGTGAAGCCGACGTCGGCGAGAAGATCATGCGCGCGCTGATCCTGCGGCGCGTACTGGTCATCGAGCGCGGCCACGGTGTCGTGCTGGTCGGCAGATCGAGCGATGCACGGCTGCTCGCATTGCAGAATTTCCTGCGCCGCAACTCGTTCCCGAATCTGACGCTCGATGCCGAGCGCGATGCCGAAGCCGTCGCGCTGCTCGCGCGCCTGATGCCGCAGCCCGACGATTTTCCGCTGGTCGTGTGTCCGGACGGCACCGTGCTGCGCAATCCCGACGAAGGGCAGCTCGCGTCCTGCCTCGGCCTGATTCCAGAGTTCGATGCCGCTCACGTGTACGACGTGGTGATCGTCGGCGCCGGTCCCGCGGGGCTCGCGACCGCGGTATATGCGGCTTCCGAAGGACTATCCGTGGCCGCGCTCGACTGCCGCGCGCCCGGCGGCCAGGCCGGCACCAGTTCGCGCATCGAAAACTACCTCGGCTTTCCGACTGGCATCACGGGGCAAGCGCTGGCGGGCCGCGCGTTCGTGCAGGCGCAGAAATTCGGCGCGCACATCGGCATTCCGTGCGAGGTCAAGGCGCTGTACTGCGACCGGCAGCCACCCGCCGTCGAACTGGCCGACGGGCGCCGCATCACGGCGCGCACGGTGGTGATCAGCAGCGGCGCCGAGTATCGGCGGCCGCAAGTCGCCGACCTCGCGCGCTTCGAGCGCAGCGGCGTCTACTACTGGGCCACGCCGCTCGAAGCGCGGCTGTGCCGCAAGGAGCCGGTGCTGCTGGTGGGCGGCGGCAACTCCGCTGGACAGGCTGCCGTGTTTCTCGCGGCGCATGCGGAGCACGTGCATATGTTCATTCGCGGCGCGAGCCTCGCGCACAGCATGTCGCACTATCTGACCGAGCGGATCGTCGCGCTGCCGAACGTGACCGTGCATACGCGCATCGAGCTGACTGCGCTCGAGGGCGACGCGCGGCTCGAGCGGGTCCACTATCGCGGCGCGGGCGGCATCGAAGGCAGCATGACCACGCATCATCTGTTCGTGTTTATCGGCGCGGATCCGAACACCGGCTGGCTCGAGACCTGCGGCGTGGCGCGCGACGACAAGGGCTTCGTGCTGACCGGCCCCGATGCGCCGCGTCCCCAGACGCAACCGTTGCTGCTGCAGACCAGCGTCGACGGCGTGTTCGCGATCGGCGACGTGCGTTCGGGCTCAACCAAGCGGGTGGCTTCCGCAGTGGGCGAAGGCGCCGCGGTGGTCGCCGAAATCCATCGCTATCTGAACGGCTTGCGCTGAAATGCGGACACGCTTGCGCGAGCAACGAGGGCAGCATGACACGCTCCGCTTTCTGTCTGGCGATTCTGAGCTGCACGTTGCTGGCGGCGACGCTGGCGGGTGCGGCGATCCGCTATGCGCCGTATCACGGTCCGCCCGCCTCGGCACAGGCAGCCGCCGCGCAAGCCGAGCAGCGCTATTTCGAGCGGCTGTTTAGCGAGCAGGGCATCGACCCGGGTTCGGACAAGGCGCAGATCATCCGCAAATGGGTGACAAAAATCCGCCGCGATCCGACCATCGCGGCCAGCCTGCCGGGCGGTGAAGGCGTAAACCGCATCTTTCTCGATGCCGACGCGCGCCAGAGTTTCATGGCGAACGGCGTCGCGCATCTCGAACCGGCCGACCGGCTCGACTATGTGAAACTGCTTGCGAAATTTCTCGACGAACTGGTGCCGGTCAACTGCTTCGGCCTTGTCGATATGGGCGCGGTGATGAACCGCATCACGTTGCGCGAGATGCCCGATGCGGACGCCGACCGCTATTTCGGCTTGCTTTACAAAATTCTGCTCAGCAACCGGCGCGAGCCGGTCGCCGCGCCGACGCTGCAGCAATTCACCGAGGCGCAGCGGCAATTCGCGCGCGCACTGCTGGCGCAACTGGGCAGCGACGAAGCGAATATCGAGCGCTTCAAAACCTACGCGGACGATCCGTCCGTCGCAACGCCGACCGACACCTGCTGGGCGACGCGCGTGACGCTGCACGCGATGATCGCAATGCCCGACCCGAGCCGCGACGTGATGCTGCTGCGCACGGTGATCCACAACGGGCCGGATGGCGATGCGCGGGACAAGGCGGACCCGACACCGGCGTCGTCGCAGCCTGCGCACGCGCCGGGGCCTTGAGCCCCACGCTAAAGGCAAACCTCGCCGGCGAGGCCGCGCAGCGCGGCGCTATAAAACCGCGCGCCGCCGCGACTTCACCGGGTCTTTTCGGGGACGCCAGGCAGTAAGCCGAGCACAGTCCACAAACTCTGTCCGTCCTGCCCGCTTGCCATCAATTCCTTCAGCAGTTGCGGCAGCGGCTTGCCGCCCCATTCGAGCGCGCGCTCGATCATGTACGGCACGGGGCTGTGCGGTTCATAGCGCATCAGGTAGTCGGCGATCATCGCCAGTTGCCGGTACGCGTCGTCGCGGCTTTGCGGCATGCGCGGCGCCGTCGGGGTCGCCACGGCGGGCGCCACGGCCGCAGCCGGCGCGTCGCCAGCGGCGCTCGCATCGGCCGCGGCAGGCGCTGCCGGCGGCGGAACATTCGGATGCATCGCGAGGCACTCCATCAGGACAAGTTCTGCATCGCCGATCGTCTTGACCAGCGTGGCGAAGCTCGGCGCTTCGTCGCCAAGCCGCGGCGTGCACCATGCGTCGAGCCGCTCGATCAACGTGCGGGCCGCGGCGAGCGCCGCATAGTGCTGCTGCATCAGCTCGGGCGAAGCCGCGCGCGCCGCTTCGGTCAGCTTAGCGGCGGCGCGTTCGGCGGCCTCGCGTTTGGCCGCGGGCACATCCTGGCGCGCCCGCGCGGTCAGCGCTTCGCGCTGCGCCGCGCGCCATTGCGCAAGCGTGCCGCGCATCTCGTCGCGGCCTTCGAACAGCTCGACGCGCGCGGCCAACAGATCTGCGTACGCGTTGCCGAGCCACGCAAGCGGCGCGGCGCGATAACCCTGGTCGCCGTCGCGCGGCAGCGGATGCAGATCGTCCCAGAAGCGCTCGCACAGCTCGGTCAGCAACGCGAAACAATGCGGCAGCGCCTGCCAGCCATACAGATGCAGCCAGCTCTCGCCGAGCCACGCGGCCAGCGTCAGGTCCTTGCTGCGTTCGGCCAAAAGCCGCCGGCAGCCCGCTTCGACGGCGCGCCAGTCGGCCACCTTCAGGTCGGTCTGCCAGATGCCGGTCGGCAGGCTAGCATCGTCTTCGCGGCGCGCGCTGCGGATCGCATCGAATTGCGGGTCGTGCAGCAGCGAGATGCCGCCGCGCGCATCGCCCGCAATCGGCTGCAACAGTGCTTCGATCGCGTAGTCCGGATTCATCCGCGCCCCACTACGCTTTGCGAAGTCGGCATCGGCCAGCTCCTCGTTCGGGTCGTCACACCGCCGGTGCCGTCGTAGGTCGGCGCGGCCACCGGCAGATCGGGAATCGCCTGCGGCGTCTTCGCCGCGCCGATAAAGCCCACGCGCAGATACATCCGCGCGGTCTGGACCTCGCCGCTGCGATCGTGCACCGGCAAGGCGAGCATCAGGCGCGCCGGGATCGCCGGCGCGGCATTGGTCGACGCGCTGACCAGCTCCGTATCGCTTTGCAGCTGATGCGCGCGCACGAGGCGCAGCAGCGACCACGCGTCGCCGTTGTTCCATGCGGCCACGTCCTGTTCGCTCGACAGCGTCGGCTGCGCCGCATCGAGCATCGGCCGCCACGGGGAATCCTTGGCCCAGCGCAGGCTCAGCGACACCGGCAGACCGGGTTTCCAGCGCAGCGGCGGCGCGCCCGACGACGGGTACGTCCATTGATCGCCGCCGCTCACCAGCTTCCATTCGATCACCTGATCGGCGCCGATCTCGTCCGCGCGATCGGTACGCCATTCAACGCTCACTTCGAAGCCCTGCAGCGTGCCGTCGGCGCCCCGCGCGACCAGCGCATCGAGCCACGGCTTCGCATGCGCGAGCTGCGTCAGGAACTGCATGCTGTCAGGACGCCCGCGCCCGACTGCGGCCGCTGCCGTGAAGCCGCGCTGCGCATCGGCGAGTTCCTTGTCGAGCAGCGCGACGAACGCGGCGGTCTGGCGCAGATCGGCGGCCGGCGCGGCGGCATCCGCCGCGAACGGAAAACGCCCCGCCAGATAGCGCGCGAAATAACTGCGAATCTGCTCGTATGCCTGCATGCCGTCGCCCATCTGCAAACGGAAGCACTGCTCGCGCGCCGACGACACGAGGTTGATGCCGGCATTCGACACGATGTCGCCCACCGACGGCACGTCGATTTGCGCGAGCGCCGCGCTGCAATTGTCGACGTCCAGCTTGTCGAGCTGATCGGCGATGATCGACGGCACGGCGACCATCGCGCTGGCCGGGCTCTTCGCGCGATACTGCGCGAGGTCGGCGCTGAGCGCGCGCCAGCGCGCCACCAGCCGCGAGTCGGCCGGCTCGAGCGGCTGCTTTTGCGCATTGAGCCAGTCGAGCGCGCTCGCCGCGGTGCCGGCGGTATCGGCCACCGCCGCGGATTGCGCGGCCAGATAGCTTTGCAGCGCCTGCGGCGTGGCTGCGCCGAAGGCGCGCAGCGAACCGCCCGGGCTGCCGTTCCAGCTCGAAAAATCGCCGCCCACCGGACGGAACGGCGCTAACGCCTGCAGTTGCGCGTCGGCGCTGCGCAGCACGTCGAGCGCTGCATCGCTGACATGCAGCGCGACACTGGTGGCCAGATCGTCGCGGCCCAGCGAATCGAATGCGGCGATCAGATCGAGCGCGCTCTTGCGCAGCGCATCGAACTGCAGCGCCGCATCGGCGGCCGAACCGGCATCGCGCTGCGCGGCCTGCGATTGCGGCACCGCGAGGGCGCCGACCATGCTGTGCACCGCATCGTTGCCGGCCGCCGCCAGCAAGGCCGGGCGATACGCGTCCGGCGCCTGCGCGAGCGGGCCGCCGACGTATTGCCGATAGGCCGGCAACACCGCCAGCGCACGCTGCACGCTGGCCGCATCGACACTGCGGATCGACGCGCTGCCGTTGCCCGAGGTCGCGACGAACGGTTGCGCGAGCAACGTACGCAGCGCATCGCGCAGCGGCGGCAGATCGGGCGCGAGCTGCAGCCCGTTGGCCTGCGATGCGCTCAGCACGCTCGGCAGATTGCCGTTGGCCAGCCAGCGCGCGGCGAACGCGTTCTGCTCGGCCTGCTCGTGCGCCTGCACCGCGTCGACCGGCGCCTCGCCGATCAGCCGCAGATGCCGCGCGGTATCGAACAGGCCGGTCAGGCCCGGCACCAGTTCCTTGCCGCGCGCGCCGGCCCAGCCGTGGTTGGCGGTGTCGACCTGGGCCGCGAGCGTATCGATGCGCGTGCCCAGATCGGCCAGCACCGAATCGGCGGGCGTCGCGCCGGGCGCGCGCAGCGTGGTCAGCGTGTTCTGTACCTGCGCGGCGTTGACGGTCAGCGTCGAATCGGCGTAGACGCGGTCGAACCATGCGTCGAAGGCCTCTTCGAAGCAGGCGCTGGTGTGCTGCCGCGCCGCCAGCGCATCCTTGCCGTTCAGCGAGATCATGCCGCGCAGCGCCACCGTGTCGCGAATCGCCTCGTTGACGCTATCGCGATCGGCGACGTGCTCGGCGTCGAGCTGCACGCCGGCGGCCTCGCGCATCAGCTGTGCAAGCAGCGCGACGTTGCCGCTGCCGGACTGCACCAGTTCGTTGAAGCGCGCGATCAGATGTTCGGCCTGCGCGGCATTCGACACCAGTTGCGCGCCCAGCACGTATTCCGGGAAGTCCTGCGGCCGCGTCGGCGTCTGCTGCGCGTCGTCCTGCGCAGCGGCGGTGGACGGCGTGCAGTCGAGCTGCATCAGCCGTGCCGTGAAGCGGTCGCGCAACGGCGCGAATACGAGGCCGCTCAACATGTGCCGTTCGGCATCGCGCAACTGCCGCTCGAGCATCACGAACGACAGCGGCATGTATGGCGACGTGATGCGCCAGCGCGGCACCCTGGTCAGCGTGTTGGCGACGCTGCTCAGCGCTTTCGCGGTGGCGGCGTCGCCCTTGTCCGAATCGTGATACTCGGTGCCGGCCACGGTCAGCGCATCGAGGCCGGCAGCCAGCGCGTTCGCGTCGCTGCGCAGATGCCACGCCGACACGCCGAGCGCCACGCACCAGCACACCGCGAACACCGCGGCGACGATCGTCGCGACGCGGTGCCGGCGCATGCGCAGCGCCAGCACGCGCGGAATCGGCGTCGCGAGCCCCTGGCCGGACAGCAGCACGTCGTGCCACAGCCGCGACGAAAAGGCCGGCGCGGCACGCCGTGCGCGTTCGGCGGCAAGGCCCGCAGGAAGCGCAGCGGCGGCCGATGCACCGGCTACGCCGAGCGCTGCGGCGCCCGCCTCGACCGGTTGCGGCGCCGGCACCGCGCCGACGCAATAGATGCCGCGCAGCAACGGCGCGGTGCCGTCGGCTGCACCGCGCAGCGTCAGATCGATGCGCTCGCGCAACGGTACGCGCAGCCGGTCCAGCCGCTGCGGCAGCAGGAACAGCGCGGCATCGAGATTGCCGTCGACGGCGCCCAGCTCGGTGATCGTTTCGGCCAGCGCCGCACGCATTGCGGCAAAGGCCTCGTCGAGCCATGCCTCTTCGTAAGGACGCTTCGGCGCATACGGCGAGGCCCAGCCGAGCGGCGTGCTGCCCGCCGCGGCGCGCTCGAGCCCCGCGGCCAGCGCATCGAAACCGTCGAGCGCATCGCAGCCGCTGATCACGATGTAAAGCGGCAGCATCAGCCCGAACTGGCGCTGCAGCGCGACCAGCTTGCGCGAGGTTTCGAGCGCGGCGGCGCTCATCTCGCGCGGCGCGCCGGTTTCGTCGATCAGCGCGTCGACCGAGATCACCCACAGGATCGCGTCGAGCGGCCGGCCCGGACGATTGCGCAGCAGCGCGCGCAGCAGCCGGCGCCACGCACCGAGCTGACGGTCGGCGGGCGGCGCGGCCAGCGCGTCGTGCGGCTCGGCGATCAGCAGCCCTTCGGCGTCGTTCCACAGCCGGCCGAACCAGCCCGCTTCGCCGAGCGGCGACAGCCGCCAGCTGCGCGACAGCGCGTCGAGCGCGGCGGGCTCGCCGGTGGCCAGCACGCGCGGAATCGAATAGGCATCGCGCACGCCCATCGCGGTATGTGCCGAGCGAATCGCCGCGCCGAACGTGCGCAGCGGCGTCTGGTCCTGGTAGCGGCGTCGCCACTGGATGATTGCGAACACAACCAGTCCGCACAGCAGCAGCGCGATCAGGCCGAGCAGAACGACGATCAGGTTCATCGCGTGCCTCCGGGTGCGGGCACGACGGTGCGCACCACGAGCGCGGCGTTGGAGGGGGTTTCGACGGTCGGCGCGGCGGGCGCGGCGGAGGGTGGAGTCGACCGCGGGGGCGGTTGTGGAACGGGTTGTGAGCTGGATTGCGAACGCGACTGCGGGGCTGACTGCGAGCCCGACCACGCACCCGACTGCGGAGCCGACTGCGAGCCCGACCACGCGCCCGATTGCGGAGTCGACTGCGAGCCCGATTGAGGAACGGCTGCCGGCGCCGATGCGCCATCGGCCTCGCCCGCCTCCGCTCCCGGCGCAGCACCCGCCGCCGTGCTAGCCGCACCCGGCGCGCGCGCTGCCGCCGGCACCCGCATCACCACGCCGGACACGCTAGTACCCGCCGTCGCCGGAGGCCGCAAGTCGACGATCGCCACCGCCTGAAACTGCTCGAGCGCGGGGCGCACACGCGCCGCAGCAAACTCCCACAACCCGTGCGATATGCCGAGCAGCACGCAAATACCCACCGCCAGCAGCAGCATAAAGCGCGCAACGTCAGGAAACATCTGCGTGAGCATTACCGCGCGGCGCGGCGCGAGCCCGGTGCGCTCGAGCGGCGCGGCCACGCGCGTGGGCTGCGCATCGCGCTGCATCGCGAACGCGAACAGCGCATGCCGCAGCTGGTCGTGCCGCAGCGCACCTTCCGCACCGCGCAAACGGCCCTTGAAGCCAAGCGTCAGGCACGCGAGATACACATTGGCGAGATCGCGCTGCGCCGGATCGCGCTGCGCCAGCAGCGCTTCGATCGCATCGGGCAAACGCTCGCCGGCGGCGCGCGTGCCGAAGATGCGGGTCTCCAGCGGCCGCGCATCCCATGCGCTACTGCCGGGCCAATCGGAAAACAGCAGTTGTTCGTCCAGCAGCGCGACGAACGCGTACTGCACGGCGGCGATGTCCGCTTCGCCAGCCGCGCCGGTCCATGCCATCGCTTCGCGCGCCAGCCGGCGCGTCGCGCCCGCCAGCTGCTCGGCCAAGGCGTCCGCATAGGCGGGCGGCTCGAGCGTGTCGGCGGCGCCGCTGCGCGCAAGCGCGGCGCGCGCGTTGGTCGCGTGCTCGAAGGCGCCGACGAACGCGCGCATCAGCGGCGTTCGGTCATCGCCCGGCAGCACGCTGTAGTCACTCATCGCCGTGACGTCCCGGGCGCGCGGCGCCACTGTCCGCGCGTTGATCGGTGCGTTGATCGGCGCGTGACTCCGTATCGGCGCTCGGCGTGAATAGCTGCACCGCCCACGGCGCGACGCCCGCAGTGCCGGCGCGCACGTCGATCACCAGCGGCTGGGTCGGGTCGAACCACGCGTCGTCGAGCACCAGCGCGAACATCGCGGTGTCGTCGCCGGCGCTATAGGCGGCCCGCTCTTCGCGCGCGAGGCGCCGCCGCGCGAGGCCGCGCATACGCTGGCGCGCCAGCGTCGGCACGTGCGGGCGCGACGCCACCACGGTCTGGTCGAGCCATGCGCCGGCATCGCGCTCGCCCGCGTCGGCCGGCATGCGCAGGCCGATCACCAGTTCCGGCTGCGGCGTGCCGTTGTCGAACGGCGGCCCGATCCAGAAGCCGCCGGCTTCCTCGGTAAAGTGGCGCACGCGATAACCCTGGCGCACCGTCGACAACGCATCGTCGATCCAGTCGAGCAGCGGCTCGAACGAAGCCAGCAGTTCCATGTAGTCGAACGGCGGGAAACCCGGCACGCCGCGCTCGGGGCGCAGGCTCGCGAGCGAGCCGGCCATGCCGGCGAGAATCCGGTGCAGATCGACCGGATGCACGGCGCGCGACAGCAGCGCGGCTTCCACTTCCGGCAGGCGCATCCACAATGCGCCCAGTTGCCGCTCGATCTGCGCGGCGTCGTCGAGTTCGCCCGCGTGCCGCGCTGCATCGAGCCGGCCGGCCAGAAACACGCACTTCTCGCGGGCCCGCAGCGCCATGCGCATCACGCGCTGCCCGAGCGACGCATCCGGCTTCACCACCGGGCACGGCGCCGCGTATTCGGTCAACGCGACGCCGCCGCCCTGCTGCCGCAAACGCATCAGCGGCAAGCGGTCGTATTCGTGATTGCCGAGATCGGTCATCAGATGCAGGCGCGGCCGCCACGTCACGACACTGGCCGGCTCGGCGCCCGCATTCAGGTCCGGCACGTCGACGCGCTCCTCCTGCCGGTAGCGCGCGCCGCGCTGGTCGAGCTGCCCGCCGCGATACAGCGGGGGCACCGCCAGATACACGGTGACGGTCTGCTCGGGCGAGCTGAATGCATCGCGCACGTCGACCTGCAGCACCGGATCGTCGGGACTATGGCGAATCGCAAGGCCGTCGGCCAGCACCGCATCGAGCGCGGTGATGCGTACCAGCCCTTCCGCGAGGCCGGCCTCTTCATGTTCGAGCGCCAGCACGCCCCAGAAATGCGGCCGCGCAGCACCGGCGAGCAGCGCCGCGTGGCCGGCCGCATGCAGTGCCTGGGTCTGGAAATGTTGCGGCAGCAACGGCATTCCTTCGAACCAGCAGGTCGGATCGGGAAAGAGGTTTCGCATGTCAGTTATGCCGTTGGTCTGGCCGGCTTCGCAGGGCCGCGGCGCGGCCCGCCCTCGTTAGCGCTGCGCCGCGCGCGGCGCGCTTCGTGTCATGGCCTGCTCATCGTCCGCTCTGGCTCAGCAGTTGCAGGTCCTGGTCGCCCAGTTGCAGCAACGCGCGCGGCGGCCCGCCGTCGAGCCGCACGCGGTGCGCGCCGGGCGTCTGGTAGCCGGCGAACACCAGCACGCCGGCGGCGCGCTGGCCATCGAACGCGAACTTGCTATCGATGATCTGCTGGCCGGGCACCACCTCATAGGACAGCACGTTCAGGTCTTTTGGGTAATCGCGCCGCAGCTGGTCGCGCTGCGCGAACCACTTCGCCGAAGGCAGACCGAGCAGCATGTCGAACAATTGAGGATTGCGCACCAGCACGGCATCGACGGGAATCGGCGTATCGAGATTCGCCTGGGTCGCCACGCTGATCGACAGCGTATCGACGTTGACGCGCGGCAGCGAAGCGGAGCAGGCCGACAGCAGGCACAGCACGACGCACACTGCGGCGACGAGCGGGAGCGAAAGCCCAAGCTGAAACCGATACCCGGGCAGGGATAGGCGGCGGCCGGCCGGTGCCCCGGCACGCCGCAGGCCAGCGGATCGCAACGCGGTCATCACTTGGCTACCCCCTCTTACTGTGCGATGCGATGCCGCACGCAATACCGGCATCCGTTCTATTCGTTTCTGGTTCTAATCGTGTTGCCAGCCGGCGCAAGGCAGTCGCGCCGCGCGTAGTCTACAAGTACCGCTATGCGCGTTGCAATCATCGTTTGCATTTGCAGCATGCCGCTCGCCAAAAAAGTGCAAAGCGGCTTGGCGCGGCAGTCGAAAGACGTTGCAATGCCTTTCAAAAGAAAGGACTTGCACGTCACATAAATTTTGTTTGAAATTCGCCTCAGACTATCGTAGAGTCTTTTCGTCAGATATTTATGCTGCCGGCGGAATTTTTCAAGTTTCTTTTGCAAGTTCCTTGAAGGTTCCTTGGTGTTCCGCCTGGTGTTCCGTTTAACGGCAGCGCTTCCGGGGCTCTTTTCGAGGTGCCGGGTCAGGCAGCAGTGCAGGCCCGTCTGACACCTCCACACGCGCCAACCGGTGCAGTCCTGCAGTACGTCGTATATGCAAGTGCAATAACCGGGCGGCTGCATGGTTGTCTGCTGCGTTCGTGCCGAGCAAGTCGGCCGCGCAAAGCCGGTATGCCGCCGAACAAAGAAAAATAGGCAAAAAAAGGCGAAAGGCGCGCGTCTCGCGCATTCAAGGCAATAACAAGATTCCCGCTGAGGTGACCATGGCCGACAGTACCCAACACTGGTTCGAAAGGAACCGCCCACCGCGCGTGCAGATCACGTACGACGTCGAAACCGGCAATGCCATCGAGAAGCGGGAACTGCCGCTCGTCGTCGGCATTCTTGCGGATCTGTCGGGCAACCCCGAACAGCCGCTGCCGAAAATGACGGAGCGCCGCTTTGTCGATATCGACCGCGACAACTTCAACGAAGTGATGAAATCGATCGGCCCGCGCGCCACGCTGCAGGTCGACAACACGCTTGCGGCCGACGGCAGCAAGATCAATCTCGCGCTGAAGTTCGAGCACATCGACGACTTCGATCCGGTCAAGATCGTGCAGCAGATCGCCCCGTTGAAGCAGCTGTACGACGCACGTCTGCGGTTGCGCGACCTGCTGACCAAGCTCGACGGCAACGACGAGCTCGACAAGCTGCTGCAGGAAGTGGTGCACAACACGCAAGGGCTGACGGAAATCAAGGCTGCGCATCCGCAGGACAAACCGGTTGGACAGTTGCCGGCGCCGGAAGGCGGCGGCGATGCGCCCGCCGGCGACGCGCCTGCCGCGACCTGAGCGCGACTAAAAGCGCTTGTGCGGGCTTAGGCACGCCTGAGCACGCTTAAGCGCCAGTCACGCGCCAACTTAGCCTAGACCGAACCAAGCCCAAGCTCCGCTTCCTTAGGGGACGACCATGTCCGATATCCAAGCCGCGGCCGCGCCCGCGCAAACCGAAACGCTGAACCTGCTCGACCGTATCGTGCAGGAAGGCCGTATGGCCCACGACGAAGAGCAGCAGCAGCACGCCCGCGAACTGCTGGCCGAATTCGCGCTGCAGGTGCTCGACAAGAACATGACGGTCAGCCGCGATACCGTCGCGATGATCAACGCGCACATCAGGAAGATCGACGAGCTGATCAGCGAACAGATGAACGCGGTGCTGCATCACCCGGACATGCAGGCGCTCGAGTCGTCGTGGCGCGGTCTGCATTACATGGTGCAGAACACCGAAACCAGCACGCGCCTGAAGCTGCGTTTGCTGAACGCGTCGAAGAAAGACCTGCAGAACGACCTCGAAAAAGCCATCGACGTCGACACCAGCGCGCTGTTCAAGAAGATCTACGAAGAGGAATACGGCACCTTCGGCGGCAATCCGTTCAGCGTGCTGATCGGCGATTACTACTTCTCGCGCCAGAACCCGGACCTCGGGCTGCTGGAGAAACTCGCGCAGGTGGCCGCGGCCGCGCACGCGCCGTTCATCTCGGCGGCGCATCCGCAGCTGTTCGACATGGGCAGCTTCACCGAACTCGGCGTGCCGCGCGATCTGTCGAAGGTGTTCGAAACCATCGACATGCACCGCTGGCGCGAATTCCGCAAGAGCGAAGACTCGCGCTACGTCGCGCTGACGCTGCCGCATGTGCTGATGCGCCGTCCGTATCATCCGGACAGCAATCCGGT
>DATLOW010000268.1:0-13788 GCA_035536055.1 Paraburkholderia sp.
GGCCTGGCGGAATTGCAACAGCGTGCGGCGGTGCACTCGCTGCAGTGGGTAATACGTCGTTGCCTAAATCGAAAAAGCGACGCCCTATATAGGCCGCGCCGTTTTCCGCATTGCATCGAAACGTAAGAAAACGGCCGGTAAGCCGATGTGGTGGTTCGGCGTTACCGAACCACCGCGCGACTTCGGCATAGTCCCCTACCCGGCCGGCGCCTGACCTGTGGCGCCCTCTTCCGCCGGGCCGCGGCCGCGACGCACCACCGCTGACGTCGTGAGCCCGTCAACTACAACCTTTGATCGAAAGGAGCTTATGAATATCAATACGCGCGCCGCGTCGATGCCGATGCAAGACTACGCACAGGCACCCGCGTCAACGCCGCAGACTGGAGGCGTTCAGCAAGCCGCCGCACCCGCCGGCCCGATCGCATTGCCGGAACCGGATCCGAAGCCGGCCTACTATGGCCATACGGTCAAGGTCTCGGCCGAATACTACCCGGACAACAAAACGCCGAAATCGGAGTCGATGAGCGACGAAAACGGCAACTCGGTCACGTATGACTTCGACGAGACCGGCAGGCGCGCGCACGAATCCGATGTACAGGTGCGAGAGCATCGGATTCTCGTGAGCACTCAACAGTACGACTATGACCGCAGCGGCAAGCGAGTCAGAACAAATCCCGAATTCACGGCCTACTAGGTGCCTGCATCGAAAGCTCGCTGTTCGAGTGACAGGTTGATACGACCGCTGATGCCGGCCGCGTAGCGCCGGGTGCGAGCGCTATACATAAACAAAAGGCGCCGGGTGGCGCCTTTTGCTGACAACGTTAGTCGACTGCTGCCTCGCGGCTTGCACGGCGGCGCTCATGTTCCTTCAGATGACGCTTGCGCAGCCGGATCGACACCGGCGTCACCTCCACCAGTTCGTCGTCGTCGATAAATTCGACTGCGTATTCCAGCGACATCTGGATCGGTGGCACCAGGCGCACCGCTTCGTCGGTACCCGACGCGCGCACGTTGGTCAGCTGCTTGCCCTTGATCGGGTTCACGACCAGGTCGTTGTCGCGGCTGTGGATGCCGATGATCATGCCTTCATACAGCGGATCGCCCGGCTTCACGAACATGCGGCCGCGGTCCTGCAGCTTCCACAGGGCGTACGCCACCGCCGCGCCGTCGTCCTGCGAAATCAGCACGCCGTTGCGGCGCTCGCCGACCGAACCTTCCTTGATCGGACCGTATTCGTCAAACACGTGGCTCATCAGGCCGGTGCCGCGCGTGAGCGTCAGAAACTCGCTCTGGAAGCCAATCAGCCCGCGCGCCGGAATACGGTACTCGAGACGCGTGCGGCCGCGCGCGTCCGACGCCATATCGACCATTTCGCCCTTGCGGCGGCCAAGCTCTTCCATCACGCCGCCCTGGTGGCCGTCTTCGACGTCCACCGTCAGCATTTCGTACGGCTCGCGCTTCTCGCCGTCGATCTCCTGCAGCACCACGCGCGGACGCGACACGGCCATCTCGAAGCCTTCGCGGCGCATGTTCTCGATCAGGATGGTCAGGTGCAGTTCGCCGCGGCCCGACACTTCGAACACCGTTTCGTCGCCGGTATCGCGTACGCGCAGCGCGACGTTGTGGTTCAGCTCTTTCATCAGGCGATCGCGGATCTGGCGGCTCGTGACGAACTTGCCTTCCTTGCCCGCCAGCGGCGACGAGTTCACGAGGAAGTTCATCGTCAGCGTCGGTTCGTCGACGGTGATCATCGGCAGCGCTTCCGGCTTTTCCGGCGCGCAGATCGTCGCGCCGATGCCGATGTCTTCGATGCCGTTGATCAGCACGATGTCGCCGGCCTGCGCTTCTTCAACCTGCACGCGCTCGAGACCCTCGAACGACAGCACCTGGTTGATCTTGCGGTTCATCACCTCGCCATCCGGCCCGAAACGCAGCGCAACCTGCTGACCCGGCTTGATACGGCCGCGGTGAATCCGCCCGATGCCGATCCGGCCAACGTACGTGGAGTAATCGAGCGACGTGATCTGCAGCTGCAGCGGCGCATCCGGATCGGCCGGACGCACCGGCACGTGCTCGAGAATCGCTTCGAACAGCGGCCGCATGTCGCCTTCGCGCACGCTCGGATCGAGGCCGGCATAGCCGTTCAGGCCCGACGCATACACCACCGGGAAATCGAGCTGCTCTTCGGTCGCGCCGAGCTTGTCGAACAGATCGAAGGTCTGGTTGATCACCCAGTCGATCCGCGCGCTCGGCCGGTCGACCTTGTTGACCACGACGATCGGCTTCAGGCCGAGCGCGAGCGCCTTTTTCGTGACGAAGCGGGTTTGCGGCATCGGGCCGTCGACCGCGTCGATCAGCAGCAGCACCGAGTCGACCATCGACAGCACGCGCTCCACTTCACCGCCGAAGTCGGCGTGGCCCGGCGTGTCGACGATGTTGATGTGGGTGCCTTCGTATTCGACCGCGCAGTTCTTCGCAAGAATCGTGATGCCACGCTCCTTTTCGATGTCGTTCGAATCCATCACGCGTTCGGCGATCTGCTGGTTCTCACGGAAGGTGCCCGACTGACGGAGCAGCTGGTCGACGAGGGTGGTCTTGCCGTGGTCGACGTGGGCAATGATGGCGATGTTGCGAAGAGCGCGGGACATAGGAACCTGGGGACGAATGAGCGCGTCAGCCGCCGGGCCCTGGATGGGCGCCGGATTGAAAGCGAACGGGCTTCTGGGAACCGCACATTATAGCATGGGTCCATGACGCGTTTTGGGTATTCCCCTATAGCGGCCCTCACCCCGTTCCGCAATGCCCCGCCGCGCGTGCCGCGCCCGCGCCGACAACACACCCGCCGACAACACACCTTTTCCCATGCCGCAAAAAACGCTTGCCATGTCAATTAAGCATTCATATACTCATGCCTAGTCAACCATTGCTGTTTCACTAGAATCATGAGCGACCCGTCCCCCACGCCGCCGCAGGAAATTCGCGACTATCAGCTCGCGGAAAGCGTCGGCTATCTGATTTCCCGCGTGAAATCGACGATGTCCAACATGGTCACGCAGCGCGCCATGGCCGAGCTCGGCATTACCAGCACGCAGGCCAGCATCCTGTTTATGGTGGCGAGCGGCAAATGCCTGCTGGCGGCCGAACTGGCGCGCGAATACGGCATCGACGCCAGCGCGGTCACGCGCCTGATCGACCGGCTGGAAAAACGCGGCCTGCTCACCCGGGTGCGCAGCAGCGAGGACCGGCGCGTGGTACGGCTCGCGCTGACGGCCGAAGGCTGCGCGATCGCGGCACGCCTGCCGGCCATCTTCAACGATGTAACGGGCAAGCTGCTGTCCGGCTTCACGCCCGAAGAAACCGGTTTCCTGAAAAGCCTGCTGCGGCGCGTACTGGCGAACAACAACGTCGATGCAGCCGGCATAACCCGTGACACGGCAATCAATTCTGACTTGAAGCCGTAGGAAATTGCTTGCACTGTCCAGTACCGGGGCCAACCAGATAACAAAAGGGATGGGAGAGATGAAGTCTGACTTCTCGTTGCAGCCCGGCCAGCCGCGCCGGGCTGCCGCCGTTATTGCAACGGCCGTTTTTGCGTTGGCGGGGTGCGTCAACTATGCGGGCATCAAAAGCGACAAGCAGATCGCGCCGGCCAGCCAGTTCGAAGCGGCGCAAAGCTTGCCGTCCGAAGGCGGCCAGTGGCCCACGCTCGACTGGGCCGAGCAGTTCGGCGACCCGCAACTGCCGAAGCTGATCGCCGAGGCGCTCGCAGGCAGCCCGTCGATCGCGCAGGCGCAGGCACGGCTCGCGAAGGCAGCGTCGTATATCGAAAGCTCGCGCTCCACGCTGTTTCCGCAAGTCAACGCCAGCTATTCGTGGACTCGCGAGCGCTATTCGCCCAACGGCCTGTTCGTGCCGCCGATCGGCGGCAAATGGGACAGCGAGCACAACATCACGGCGAGCGCGTCGTGGGATCTCGATCTGTGGGGCAAGAACCGCGCGAAGCTGAATGCCGCGGTATCGCGCGAAAAAGCCGCCGCGGCCGAAGCGCAGCAGGTGCGCGTGACGCTCGCGGCCAGCGTGGCCAGCACGTATAACCAGCTGGCGCAGCTGTATGCGTTGCGCGACATCGCCGCGCGCGAAATCCACAACCGGCAGTCCATCGGCACGATCACCAACGGGCGCGTGGTCGCCGGGCTCGATACCAATGTCGAACGGCAAACCGCGGACGGCAATATCGCTACCAGCCAGTCGAGCCTGACCGAGCTGGACGGCCAGATCACCGTGGTGCGCTACCAGTTAGGCGCGCTGCTCGGCAAAGGCCCGGACCGCGGCCTGCAGATCGCCGAGCCGATCGTCAATCCGGGCGGCGCGATCGCGCTGCCGGACAACGTGCCAGCCGATCTGGTGTCGCGCCGGCCGGACCTGGTGGCCGCGCGCTGGCAGGTCGAAGCAGTGCTGCACGACGTGAAGAGCACCAAGGCAGAGTTTTTCCCGGACATCAATCTGACCGGCAACTTCGGCCTCGATGCGTTCGGCTGGAGCGACCTGTTCCTGTGGTCGAGCCGCCAGGTGATGGTGGGACCGGCAGTGCATCTGCCGATCTTCGACGCGGGCGCGTTGCGCGCGAAGCTGAAAGGCAACTACGCGGACTTCGAGCTCGACGTCGCGAACTACAACCAGACGCTGATCAACGCTCTGAACGACGTCGCCACGCAGATCACGTCGATCCGCTCGGTCGACAGGCAACAGGCCGATGCGCAACGCGCACTCGATGCGTCGAGCAAGGCCTACGAGCTGGCGGTGATCCGCTACAAGGCGGGGCTATCGCCGCAGCTGCAGGTGCTGAACGCCGACGACAACCGGCTCGCCGCCGAACAGGCGGTGACCAACCTGAAGATGCGCCGCCGCGATCTGCAGATCGGGCTGGTGAAGGCGTTGGGCGGCGGCTTCGATGCGACCGCAGTGGGTCTTGCCGCACCGGCGCCCTCGCCCGCGTCCGGCGCGGCTGCGAGCACCGCCGCTGCGCCTGCGTCGGCACGCGTTGGTACCGGTTCCAGCGTTGATGCCAACGCCATCGCCGACCGCCACGCCGCAGCCGCCGCGCAAACCGATACCACCACCGCCGCCATGGGCCAGGCGGCACGCTGACCGGCGAAGCCGGCCAAGCGTCCACTACACGAAACGAAAGCATACGGAGCACACCATGAGCACGCCGCAGCAACCCGCCCCGAGCGCACGACCCGCCGGCAACGGCAAACGCAAGCGCATGATGACGCTGCTCGTCATCGTGATCCTGCTGGCGGCGCTCGGCTATGGGCTGTACTACTTCCTCGTCGCGCGTTTTCAGGAGGAAACCGACGACGCGTACGTGAACGGCAACGTCGTGCAGATCACGCCGCAGGTCACCGGCACCGTGATCGCGGTGAACGCCGACGACACGCAGACCGTGAAGATCGGCGACCCGGTGGTCGTGCTCGATCCGGCCGATGCGCGCGTCGCGCTGCAGCAGGCCGAGGCGAACCTCGCGCAGGTGGTGCGCCAGGTGCGCGGCCTGTTCGCCGACGACAACCAGTACCAGGCGCAGGTCGCGGTGCGCCGCTCCGATCTGTCGCGCGCGCAGGACGATCTGCAGCGCCGCATGCAGGTGGCGCAGACCGGCGCGGTATCGCAGGAAGAAATCTCGCACGCGCGCGACGCGGTGCGCAGCGCGCAGGCCGCGCTCGACGCCGCGCAGCAGCAGCTCGCGTCGAACCAGGCATTGACCGCGAACACCACGATCGCGAGCCATCCGAACGTGATGGCCGCCGCCGCGAAGGTGCGCGACGCGTATCTGAACAACGCGCGCAATACGCTGCCGGCGCCGGTGACCGGCTATGTCGCGAAGCGTTCGGTGCAGGTCGGCCAGCGCGTGTCGCCGGGCACGCCGTTGATGGCGATCGTGCCGCTCAACGCAGTGTGGGTCGACGCAAACTTCAAGGAAGTGCAGCTGAAGCACATGCGCATCGGCCAGCCGGTCAAGCTGACCGCCGACGTGTACGGATCGTCGGTGGAGTATCACGGCAAGGTGGTCGGTTTCTCCGCTGGTACCGGTTCCGCCTTTTCCCTGCTGCCGGCGCAGAACGCCACCGGCAACTGGATCAAGGTCGTGCAGCGGCTGCCGGTGCGTATCGAACTCGATCCGCACGAGCTCGAGCAACACCCGCTGCGCATCGGCCTGTCGATGCTGGTCGACGTCGACATCAAGAATGAAAACGGCGGCCAGCTCGGCAACGCGCAGAACACCGTCTATCAGACCGACGTGTTCGCGAAGTACGGTGACGAAGCCGATGCGGAAATCGCCCGCATCATCGCGCAGAACGCAGGGCCCGCGGCCAATGCGCCGCAAAAGGCTGCGGCCGGACACAGCGCGAAAAACGCGGCGCTGATGTAAGCGCGGCGCTTTCCTTCAACGCTAACGAGGCTCCCGCTCCATGGCTCAGGCTCAAGCGCCGGTGGTTCATCCGCCGCTGTCAGGCGTGCCGCTGGTGATCGGCACGATCGCGGTGTCGCTCGCGGTGTTCATGAACGTGCTCGACACGTCGATCGCCAACGTATCGATTCCGTCGATCTCCGGCGACCTCGGCGTATCGGCCGATCAGGGTACGTGGGTGATCACGTCGTTCGCGGTCGCCAATGCGATTTCCGTACCGCTGACCGGCTGGCTCACCGATCGCATCGGCCAGGTGCGCCTGTTTATGGCGTCGATCGTGCTGTTCGTGATCTCGTCGTGGATGTGCGGACTCGCGCCGAACCTGCCGTTCCTGCTCGCATCGCGCGTGTTCCAGGGCGCGGTGGCCGGTCCGATGATTCCGCTGTCGCAGACGCTGCTGCTCGCCAGCTACCCGCGCGCCAAAGCGCCGATGGCGCTGTCGATGTGGGCGATGACCACGCTGATTGCGCCGGTCGCCGGGCCGATTCTCGGCGGCTGGATTTCAGACAACATCTCGTGGCCGTGGATCTTCTACGTGAACATCCCCGTCGGCATCATCGCCGCGCTCGCCACCTGGGCGATCTTCCGCGACCGCGATTCGGTCATCAGGAAAGCGCCGATCGATATGGTCGGGCTCGCGCTGCTGATCACGTGGGTCGGCTCGCTGCAGGTGATGCTCGACAAGGGCAAGGACCTCGACTGGTTCTCGTCGACCACCATCGTCGTGCTCGCGCTGACCGCGGTGATCGCGTTCGCGTTCTTCGTCGTGTGGGAGCTGACCGACGCGCATCCGGTGGTCGACCTGTCGCTGTTCAAGCTGCGCAATTTCACGGGCGGCACGATCGCGCTGTCGATCGGCTACGGGCTGTATTTCGGCAACCTCGTGCTGCTGCCGCTGTGGCTGCAGACCGACCTTGGCTATACCGCGACCGATGCCGGCATCGTGATGGCGCCGGTCGGGCTGTTCGCGATCATCCTGTCGCCGGTGACGGGCAAGGTGCTGCCGCGAACTGACCCGCGCTATATCGCGACCGCGTCGTTCATCGTGTTCGCGCTGTGTTTCTGGATGCGTTCGCGCTACACCACCGGCGTCGATACTTTCGCGCTGACCGTGCCGACGCTGATCCAGGGCGTCGCGATGGCGGGCTTCTTTATTCCGCTGGTGTCGCTGACGCTGTCGGGTCTGCCGGGCAACCGCATTCCGGCGGCTTCGGGTCTGTCGAACTTCGTGCGGATCATGTGCGGCGGCATCGGCACGTCGATCTTCCAGACCGCGTGGGACCATCGCTCGATCCTGCACCACACGCGGCTCGTCACGCAGGCCAATCCGTACAACCCGACCTTCGATGCGTCGGTCCAGCAAATGGGCCAGCTCGGGCTCAGTCAGCAGCAGGCGTACGGCCTGTTCAATTCGATGGCGACGCAGCAGGCCGCGCAACTGGGCGTCAACGATCTGTTCTATATCTCGGCGGGCATCTTTATCGCGCTGATCGGACTGATCTGGATCACGCGGCCCGAGCGCTCCGGCGGCGGCGACGCAGGAGCGGCAGCCTCGGCGGCGCATTGAAATTGAACGGATGAGGCTGCGCGGTTTGCATACGCGAATGACGCAGCCATGTATGCGAACCGGCGCCGCCGATCCCGTGACTTGCATGCGCGAAACCGGTAGATTCGGCTATCTCGAAATTAATACAAAAGGCTTTGGCCGAACCTCTATGAACAGTCGAGTTTTCAGGCGGGTTTTCATGCACGTTGTCACGCAGATTGCAGCCGGCGTCGCGTTCGGTGGCGCGGCGCTGTCGGGCGCGGCGCACGCGGAAGTGATCAAGCCGATCAAGGCCACGCAAACCGAAATCGCCGGCACGATCTTTCAGCGCAACGAAGCCGTGCACGACAACAAGAACGGCAACGCGACCACCGACGTCGTGACGTTCACGTCGAAAGACAACGCGTTTCAGACCGGCATGTACAAGTCCGGCCCGCTGCATGAAGTAGACAACATGCCGGGCGGCTATCCGTACAACGAGTTTATGTATTTCATCTCGGGCAGCGTCACGCTGACGTCGGCCGATGGCTCGGTGATGACCGTGCATGCCGGCGAAGCCGTGACGTTGCCGCGCGGCTGGACCGGGACCTTCGATACGAAGGGCTATACGAAGATGTACGTCACGTACAACCCGGACGACATCAAGAAGTGATGCCGTAACAGCGGGATGGCCATGGGGTGGTGTGCCGCAGCTGCGGCGCGCCGTCAGGTGTTCTTGCGTGGTGTGCCGCGCGGTGCGTCAGGATGCGGCGCTGACCACCAGCCGCTCCGGTGCGAGCACGCCTTCGCCCGGTTTCGCTACGCCGAGCAGACGCGCATCTTCAGCCGCGTACACGCGCACACGCGGCGCCTGCCGCGCTGCGTCGCTGATCGACAGGTCGGCAAGCCGCAGGCGCTGGCCGTGCAGAAAGCGGCGCGTCGCTTCCGCGTCGAGCCGAACTTCGGGGAACGTCGACAGCAATGCGTCGACCGGTTGCAGCCAGCGGTCGCGCTCGCTTTCGGCCGCATCGGATAGCGCGTCGAGCGTCACCGCATGTTCGAGCGTCAACGCGCCGACGCCGGTGCGCCGCAGCGCGACCAGATGCGCGCCGCAACCGAGCGCTTCGCCGATGTCTTCCGCCAGCGTGCGCACATAAGTGCCCTTGCTGCAGGTAACGCGAAACGTCACATCAGGCAGCGCGCACGCGATCATCTCGAGCACGTGGATCGTCACCGCGCGCCCATCCCGCTCAACCGTCTGCCCGGCGCGCGCGTATTCGTACAGCGGCTTGCCGTCGCGCTTAAGCGCCGAATACATCGGCGGCACCTGCACGATGTCGCCGCGAAAGCGCGCGAGCGTTTGCGCAATCTGGTCCTGCGTGCAGGTCACTGGGCGAATTTCCAGCGCTTCGCCTTCCGCGTCGCCGGTGGTGGTTTTCACACCGACACGCATCGTCGCTTCGTAAGTCTTGTCCGCTTCGAGCAGATCCTGCGAAAACTTGGTCGCCTCGCCGAAGCACAGCGGCAGCAAACCGGATGCAAGCGGATCGAGCGTGCCGGTGTGGCCCGCCTTCTTCGCCAGATACAAACGCTTGGCGCGAATCAGCGCATCGTTGCTCGACAAACCCACCGGCTTGTCGAGCAGCAGCACGCCATCCAGCGCGCGGCGCGGCACACGCGGCCGCTGCCCTTTTTGTGATGCTTCAGTCATGAGGTCTGCGAGCGGGCTGCGTCAGCCGTCTTTGGCGCGATCGGCATTCGCTTCGTCGATCAGACGCGACATCTGCACCGCGCGCTCGATCGTCTTGTCGTAGTGGAAATGCAGCGTCGGCACCGTGTGAATATGCAGCCGCTTGAACAGCTGGTTGTGCAGATGGCCGGCCGCATGATTCAGCGCGACCTGGGTCTGATCCGGGTCGCCGGTCAGCGTCGTGAAATAGACTTTCGCGTGCGCATAATCGGGCGTCAGCTCGACGCTCTGGATCGTCACGATACCGATGCGCGGGTCTTTGACCTCGCGCAGCAGGTCGGACAGATCGCGCTGGATCTGATCGGCGATCTGTACGTTGCGATTCGGGGAAGTACGTTTCTTGGGCATGGTGATAGCTCGATAAAACAAAGGGCGGAGCCGGCTTTGCGCCCGCTCCGCCCCTTATGCGCGGCGCCTCGGTTACAGCGTACGCGCGACTTCGGTGACCTCGAAGACTTCGAACTGGTCGCCTTCGACGATGTCGTTGAAGTTCTTCACCGACATACCGCATTCGAAGCCCTGACGCACTTCCTTGACGTCGTCCTTGAAGCGCTTCAGCGAATCGAGTTCGCCGGTATGGATCACGACGTTGTTGCGCAGCACGCGCACCGACGACGTACGCTTGACCACACCGTCCGTGACCATACAGCCGGCCACGGTGCCGACCTTCGGCACCTTGAACACCTGGCGAACCTCGACCATGCCGGTGATGACTTCGCGCTTCTCCGGCGCCAGCATGCCCGACATCGCGGCTTTGATCTCATCCACTGCGTCGTAGATGATGTTGTAGTAGCGGATATCGACGCCGTTGGTTTCCGCCAGCTTGCGCGCCTGCGCATCGGCCCGCGTATTGAAGCCGACGATGACCGCCTTCGAAGCCGTCGCGAGGTTGACGTCCGACTCGCTGATGCCGCCGACCGCGCCATGCACGATCTGCACGCGCACTTCGTTGGTAGACAGCTTCAGCAAAGCCTGCACCAGCGCTTCCTGCGAACCCTGCACGTCGGCCTTGACGATCAGCGGCAGGTTCTGCACTTCGCCTTCGCCCATCTGCTCGAGCATGTTCTCGAGCTTCGCGGCCTGCTGCTTGGCCAGCTTCACGTCGCGGAACTTACCCTGACGGAACAGCGCAATTTCACGCGCCTTGCGGTCGTCCGGCATCACGATCATTTCTTCGCCAGCCGCTGGCACTTCCGACAGACCCTGGATTTCCACCGGGATCGACGGGCCCGCCGACTTCGTGGCCTTGCCGGTTTCGTCGAGCATCGCGCGCACGCGGCCGTAGGCGCTGCCTGCCAGCACGACGTCGCCGCGGTTCAACGTACCGGACTGCACCAGGATCGTCGCCACCGGACCCTTACCCTTGTCGAGCTTCGCTTCGATCACGAGGCCCTTGGCCGGCGCGTCGACCGGTGCCGTCAGTTCCAGCACTTCGGCCAGCAGCAGCACGTTTTCGAGCAGATCGTCGATGCCCGCGCCGGTCTTGGCCGACACCGGCACGAACGGCGAATCGCCACCGTATTCTTCCGGCACCACGCCTTCGGCGACCAGTTCCTGCTTGACGCGCTCCGGGTTCGCTTCCGGCTTGTCGATCTTGTTGATCGCGACGACCAGCGGCACCCCGCCCGCCTTCGCGTGCGAGATCGCTTCCTTGGTCTGCGGCATCACGCCGTCGTCGGCGGCGACCACCAGAATCACGATGTCGGTTGCCTTCGCACCGCGCGCACGCATTGCCGTGAACGCCTCGTGACCCGGCGTATCGAGGAACGTGATGACGCCGCGCGGCGTTTCGACGTGGTAAGCGCCGATGTGTTGCGTAATGCCGCCCGCTTCGCCGGCCGCCACCTTGGCGCGCCGGATGTAGTCGAGCAGCGAGGTCTTGCCGTGGTCGACGTGGCCCATCACCGTGACGACCGGCGGACGCGGCAACGCTTCCGCATCGCTCGCCTCGCCTTCGACCAGCATCGCTTCCGGATCGTCGAGCTTGGCCGCCACTGCGCGGTGACCCAGTTCCTCGACGACGATCATCGCGGTTTCCTGATCGAGCATCTGGTTGATCGTGACCATCTGGCCGAGCTTCATCATCACCTTGATGACTTCCGAAGCCTTCACCGACATCTTGTGCGCGAGGTCGGCGACCGTGATGGTTTCCGGCACGTGCACTTCGCGCACGATCGGCTCGGTCGGGGCCTGGAAGTTGTTCGCGCTGTCCTGATGCTTGCCGCGCCCCTTCGGGCCGCCGCGCCAGCCGCGATCGACGCCGCCGCTGGTGTCGCCGCGCGTCTTGATGCCGCGGCGCTTCGCTGCGTCGTCCTGCCAGCCGCCCTTGCCGCCCGCTTTCTTCTTGTCGCCAGCGCCGGCACCGGGTGCCGACGAAGGCGCCGCGGTCGACGCCGGTGCTGCGGTGGCCGGCTTCTTCGCCGCCGGACGCGCTGCCGCGGTTTCACCCGCCGGACGCGCCGGCTTGTGCAGTGTGCCCTTCGCTTCGGCGGCCTTCGGCTGCTCGACCGGCTTCGGCGCGGGCGCCGGTTCCGGCGCCTTGGCCTGCGCGGCCTTGCGCGGCGTGTTCATCATTTCGCGAATCGCGCGTGCTTCGGCTTCGGCCTTGGCGCGGCGCTTGGCGATTTCTTCCTGTTCGGCGCGCGTCTTTTCGGCGGCTGCGCGCGCGGCGTCTTCAGCCTTCTTCGCGGCTTCGCGCTGCGCGGCACGTTCGGCGGCCGCGCGCTGGTCTTCCTGCTCGGCCGCCGCGGCGCGTGCCGCAGCCTGTTCGGCCTGCACTGCCGCCTGCTCAGCCTGCACTGCTGCCTGCTCGGCCTGCTGCTCCGCGTGCTCGCGCGCCGCGGCTTCGGCCAGCGCGGCGGCCCGCTTGTTCGCCTCTTCCTCGGCGCGGCGACGCTCCGCCTCGGCCGCCTGTTCGCGTGCCTGGCGTTCCGCCTCTTCGCGCTCCAGACGCTCCTGGCGCTCCTTCAGCTCCAGCGCCTGCTTCTCGAGCAGTTCGGCCTCGTGGCGCGCCTCTTCCTCGCGGCGCTGCAACTCGAGATCTTCTGCTTCCGGAGCCTGGTTCGACGCGCCTTCCTGGTCCCCTGCCTCGTCCCGACGCACGAACGTGCGCTTCTTGCGCACTTCGACCTGAATGGTACGAGCCTTACCCGTCGCGTCGGATTGCTTGATTTCCGACGTGTGCCGTCGCGTGAGCGTGATCTTGCGCTTGTCGGCATCGTTCGAGCCGTGCGACTTGCGCAAGTGGTCGAGCAGACGCGCCTTGTCCGTTTCGGACAAGGCATCGTCTTCACTCGCTTTCTGGACGCCCGCTGCCTGCAGCTGCTCGAGCAGCACGCCTGCAGGCATTTTCAGTTCCGCGGCAAATTGGGCTACGTTGTTACTCGCCATTCATTCCTCTTAGTGCAAGGACCAGTTCCTTGCGGTTAGCATCGGGTCGTGCGGCCGGTACTTCGATGCGGCTTCGAAAGCAGGCTTGCGCCTCGCTTCGAAGCGGCACTGAAGGGCCGCGTCAAGGTCAGTGGTTCATGGTCATGTCGTCACTCAAACCAGTGTTCACGGGCCTTCATAATCAACGCCTTGGCGGCGTCCTCTTCCATTCCGGTCATTTCGACCAATTCGTCAACTGCCAGCTCTGCCAGATCGTCGCGCGTATGGATCTGCTGATCGGAGAGCTTTGCGAACAGTTCCGGGGTCATGCCGTCGAGGCTCTTCAGGTCGAGCGCCACGCCCTCGACCTTTTCCTCGTTGGCAATCGCCATCGTCAGCAACGCGTCGCGCGCGCGGTTGCGCAGTTCGTGCACCGTGTCCTCGTCGAACGCTTCGATCTCGAGCATCTCGTTCAGCGGGACGTAGGCGATTTCTTCGAGGCTCGTGAAGCCTTCGTCGATCAGGATGTCGGCTACTTCTTCGTCGACATCGAGACGCGCCATGAACAGGTCGCGCAGGATACCGCGTTCCTGATTCTGTTTCTGGGCGGACTCGTCCGGCGTCATGATGTTGATCTGCCAGCCGGTCAATTCGCTGGCGAGACGCACGTTCTGG
>DATLOW010000269.1:0-10591 GCA_035536055.1 Paraburkholderia sp.
CAATGCATGAAGCGCCGGCGCACGTGCAAAACGCATGGACGTCGGCGCTTTTTCATGTCGATCCGGCGCGCGCGGCGGCCGGACTGTTAGTGAGCCGCGCCGTCGTACGGCGCCGGCTTGAGCGTTGCGACATCCACCCCGTCCAGACAGCGCGCGTTGATCGCGACCATCTGCGTGCCGTCCGGCAGCTTGCCGTATGAGAACGCCTCGACGCCGCACGTGCGGCAAAACTGGTGCTGGATGACACGCTTGTTGAACAGGTATTGCTGCGTCTCGCCGTCGCCCGCATGCAGCTGGAATGCGTCGACCGGTGCGAAGCCGAGAATCAGCCCGCGCTTCGCGCAAATCGAACAGTTGCACGAAATGGTTTTATCCAGATCGACATCCACGGTAAAACGTACGGCGCCGCAATGGCAGCCTCCTGTGTATTGCTGTTGGGCCATTTGCCCCTCCCTCGGTCGTTTTGCATCCATGGTGCAGTGCACATCGTGCGCCGCAAAGCTTGCGCGCAACGCTATACTTGCGCACTTTTCGCCTCCGATCCATTTCCGCCTGTTTTGATTGCCGATTTATGAAGATCAAGTGGTTAGTCTGTCTGCTGCTCGCGGCAGCCGGCCATGCCGTGGCCGCGCCGTCGTGCAGCGAATTCACGCCGCGCGGTCAATGGCCGGTGCTGACCAACGCGAAGATGGCGCCGAAAACGCGCATGCTTTGCTATTCGGATTTTGCGGTGCTGCACTCCGGCATCACGCACGGCCCGCTGTGGTCGGCCGAGCACCTGACGCGCGACCATATCGAAGCCGCCAAAGACATGACGCGCACCAACCGGTTCTTCGAAGATGCGCGACTGCCGGCCGGCGAAGGCGCGACGCTCGCCGACTATAAGCGCAGCGGCTTCGATCGCGGCCACATGAGCCCGGCTGGCAATCGGTGGAACACCGACGCGATGGCGCAGTCGTTTTCGCTAGCGAACGTGGTACCGCAAAACCGCCAGAACAACGAACGGTTGTGGGCCCGCATCGAGAGTGCAGTGCGCAAGCTGGTGCTGCAGTACGACGACACCTATGTGGTCACCGGCCCGCTGTTCGTCGGCCAGCAGTTGCAGACCATCGGCGCGTCGCGCGTATTCGTGCCGACGCAGTTGTACAAGGTGATTTACGTGCCGGGCAAACAGCTCGCGTTTGCAATCGTCGTGGACAATGTCGCGACGAACCGCTACAACGTGGAAAGCGTGCATGAGCTGGAAGCGGCCAGCGGCATCCGCTTCCCGGGCATACCCGACAACCTGAAAGACCAGCGGCCGGGAGGGCTAAAAGGTGTTTAACGCATTTGCAAACGACGCCGACGTGCTGAGCATTCAAGGCGATGCGTTGACCGTCGCGAACGGCACCACGCGCGTTGTGGTCAGCGGCACGCTCGAGCTGACGCGCGACAAGCGCGGGCTGCAGGCGGCCCTTGCGCTCAAGCAGTCGCTCGACAGCGTGGTGGCCACATTGCAGGCGCAGGCAGACTTGCCCGAGCGCATTCACGACGAACCCGATGCCAAGCCAGGCGTGATCGACAATCCGTTTTAAACGGCGCGCGCCGCGCGTTCAGTTGCGGCGCACGGTGCCGGCATCGCTAGCGCCTCCGGCAAATGCGGCAAGCGCGGCGAGTTTGTGCGCGTCGACGATCTCAATCTCGGCATAGCGCAGCGACAACGCACCGTGCATTTCGAACTGGCGAAGGATCTGGTTGGTGGTTTGACGCGATAGCGCCAGCATCAACGCGAGATCTTCCTGGGCCACCTTCAGGACGCGCCGCGAGGCTCCCGCCGCACCATATCCGCCCGACATCAACAACAGCCGCCGCGCGACGCGCTGCGCGGCCGGCAACAGCGCGACCTCTTCGATCGCGTCGAATGCGAGACGCAGCTTGTGCGTCAGCAGCAGGCCGAATTGCCGCCAGTATTCCGGGCTGTGCCCGAGCAACGCGACAAGCGCCGCGCGCGGCACGTGAAACAGCGTCGACGCGCGCTCGGCATACGCATCATGGGTTCGCGCGCCGCCGTCAAACAGCGTGATCTCGCCAAACCAGTTCACCGGCTCGATCAGCGCCAGCAGCGCCTCCTTGCCGGCTACGCTTGCCGCACCGATGCGCATCAGCCCGTCCAGCACGCAGTAAAGACCGCTGTCCGGGTCGCCGCGACTGAACAGCCGCTCGCCGGCCGCAAGGCGCTGCACCTGCCCCAGTTCAAGTAGTTGCGCCCGCAACGCTTGCGGCACTGCGCGAAACCATACGCTGTGCTCGAGCGCTGCGGCTGCGAATGAGTTCGATGGATCGGCTGAGGTCATGATCTGGCCACTAGAGGCAAACCCCGAAACACTGTCGGAATGTCGGGTACGCGAAAGTTTCAACGCACGCCGCCCGCGATTATGATGGCTTTGACGACGGAGCGGCATCAATGAGAACGCTGACCGAACAACTTGCCCAATACGCGGCTTATCATCGCGACCGGCGCAACATCGCCACGCATTGCGTCGGCATTCCACTGATCGTGCTCGCGCTTGCGGTGCTGCTCGGCCGGCCGGCCTCCACCTTCGGCGCGTTGCCGGTCGCCGTCTCGCCGGCGTGGGCGCTGTTTATCGCCGGCACGCTTTACTACCTGGCGCTCGACGTCGCGCTCGGCGCGATGATGGCGGTGCTGTCGGTGCTATGTGTGGCCTGCGGACAGTGGCTCGCGGCGCAGTCCACCGCAGTCTGGCTGGCGAGCGGCATGGGCCTGTTCGCGATCGGCTGGATCTTCCAGTTCGTCGGGCACGCGGCCTACGAGCACCGCAAACCCGCATTTATCGACGATCTGATCGGCTTGATGATCGGACCGTTGTTCGTGTTTGCCGAGGCGCTCTTCAGTATCGGCTGGCGGCCGGCGCTGCGCGACGCGATCGAAGCGAAGACCGGGCACACGCATGGCAGCACGCACGCTGTGGCGGCACGAGGTCGGCGTTAATGTGGCGCTCGTGCGGCGCAATCGAAGGCTCGATGAACGACGCACAATGAGCGCGCGTCCGACCTGTCAGTCTTTAGATCCAGCGCGCTCACCCGCGCGCCGGCCAGCGCACCAGCCGCACACCATGCAGCGCCGTCAACGCAACCGCGATCCAGATCGGCACGTAGGTCGCAAGTTGCTGCGCAGAGAGCGGCTCGCCCAGCAGCGTCACTGACACCAGCACCAGCAGCACCGGCTCGACGTAGCCCAGGATGCCGAACAGCGCCATCGGCAATAAGCGGCTCGCCTTCAGATAGGTTGCGAGCGCAACGGTACTGAGCGCGCCAAGACCCGGCAGCCACAGGATCCACATATCGATGCGGCCCGACAGCAGCGCCAGCGAACCGCCGCGCACCGCCATCACCGCGGCCACCGGAAACAGCAGCGACATTTCGAGCGCGAACGCCGTCAGCGAATCCGCGTTGATGCGACGGCGCAGCACGAAATACGGCGGATAGCCGAGCGCTACCAGCATGGTCGGCCACGCGAACGCGCCGGTCGCCCATAGCTCGTGAGCAACGCCGATCGCCGCGCACCCGACCGCCGCCCACTGCAGTGGCTCGAGCCGTTCGTGATAGTAGAAGCGCCCGGTCAGCACCATCGTCAGCGGCAACAGGAAATAGCCGAGCGACACTTCGAGCATGCGACCATGCAGCGGCGCCCACAGGAACACCCACAACTGCACGCCGAGCAGCGCTGCGCTGACGGCCAGCGCGAACGCAGTGCGCGGCTCGCTGAACGCGCGCGCCACCAGCGCACGCAACAGCGGCGCGCGCGAACGCAGCGCGATCAGCAGCAATGCACCGGGCGCGGTCCACAGTACGCGCCACGCGAAGATGTCGAGCCCCGTGAGTGGCGCGAGCAACTTTGTGTAAACGGATAGCAGCGCAAACAGCGCAGAAGCGCCGACTGAAAAAGCGATGCCGCGCCCGGGCTGGTACGCGTTCATCGGCATGGCCCGCGGTCGGGAACGGAACGTGCAAGACGCGCGCGACTAGTGCGAATGCGCGGCGCGGCCGGCTCTGCGGCGGCTGGATGAGGATTCATGCAAGCTCTGGTTCGACTGTGCTGCGGTGTGGTTCGTTTTAGCTGGGTGCAGGCAGCGCGCCATCATACGCGGCTTCGCATTGCGTCGCCGTGGCGCTGCGCGTCAGCCCGCATTCTAGACGCGTCGCCTGCCGCTCAGGCTAAAAGGCCATACGAATGGATGCGTGCACGCTTTCGCGCAATGAGGTAGAAAGTAACTTTCGCGCCTTTTCAGGCTCATCCACCGCAGGACACATCGTCGTCACGTGCAAGCGCGATTCTTGCTTGACGAAGCGTCCTTCATGCCGCAATAACCGGCCGTTGTATCTCCCGAGGCGTGCCTTCTCGAAGTGACGGCACGCCATCGCCCCGCTCAGGCATCGTAGTGCCGCGCATCACCTGCTTCACCGTATGCCGTCCCCGAACTCGACAACATGGAGCACACATGACCCAGCCAGCCCTATCGCACGACGTCTCGCCGGAATTCGCCGCAGCCGTGCGCGCCGGCCTGACCCGCGCGCCGCAAAAGGAACTGCCGTCGAAGTATCTGTACGACGAGGTGGGCTCCGCGCTTTTCGAAGTGATCACTGCACTGCCTGAATACGGCGTAACGCGCGCCGAAGAGCGACTGCTCGCGCGGCACGCGGCCGATATCGTCGCGCACGTGCCGCACGATGCGATCGTCGCGGAGCTCGGTAGCGGCAGCGGCCGCAAGACGCGCCGCATTCTCGAGGCGCTGTGCAAGAAGCGGCCGACCGAGCGGACCTCGTATTGTCCGATTGAAATTTCGCGCACCGCTTTGCAATTATGTCGCCGCGAACTGGGCGATCTCGAGCGCTTGTCGATCGTCGGCTATGAGCGCGACTATCTCGCCGGCCTCGCGGAAGTCAGCAAAAAACGCGCGCGCAACGAGCCGTTGCTGGTGCTGTTTCTCGGCAGCACGATCGGCAACTTCGGGCGCCTCGCGGCGACACGCTTCCTGCGCGATATCCGCAACATGCTCGTGCCCGGCGATGCGCTGCTGCTCGGCACCGACCTCGAAAAACCGGTGCCCACGCTGGTCGCCGCGTATGACGATCCGATCGGCGTGACGGCTGCGTTCAATCTGAATCTGCTGGCGCGCATCAATCGCGAGCTCGGTGGCGACTTCGAACTCGATGCGTTCGAGCACGTGGCCCGCTTCAATCCGGACGCGCGCAGCATCGAGATGCATCTGCGCGCGAAGCGCCGTGTCAGCGCGCAGATTCGCGGCGCGCAGCTGAACGTCACGCTCGAAGCGGGCGAGACGATCTGGACGGAAAGCAGCCACAAATATCGCGCGCACGAACTCGAAGCGATTGCCGACGATGCCGGCTTCGCATGCGAGCAGCAGTGGGTGGAACAGGATTGGGGGTTTGCGGAGAGCTTGCTGGTCGCACGGTGAGCATGCGGGCTGCGCGGACGCTGCCGCGCGCCGCTGCGGCTAGTGACGTCGATCGCTGTCCATGCTGTCAGGCGCCGAGGTAGCGGCTGTCGCGACGTGCGCCGCCGCTGTGGCCTCCGCCGTGCCGCGCGTCAGTGCTGCTCGAAGCGTTCGAAGCGCTTGTCGGTCGCGCGCTCTTCGCCGCTCACTTCGGTGACGCGCGCCGCGGGCGGCCCGTGGCGCAGCCACGACAGCATCCGGTCCACTGCATTGGCGGGACCCTGCAGCATCGCCTCGACCGAGCCGTCTTCCAGATTCGCCACCCATCCCCTGATACCGAGCGCGTGCGCCTCGCGCACTGTCGCGTGGCGAAAGCCCACGCCTTGCACGACGCCCCTGACGCGCACATAGTACGTTTCGATCCGCGAATCGAGATCCGTGCTAGTCATGCTCTCTTCTCCTGACAGTCGTTTACGCGGGCATTCTAGTCGCGTCGCGGTCCGTTTGCCGAACAACGTTGCATCACATGGCCGTCACGGATCGCGACACGCCGCGCGCCGCCCACGTACAATCCGACGACTGTCACGCGGGGACCCAACAGGAATGACTGATCAGAATCGCGATCTCGTGCTCGTGACCGGCGCGTCCGGCTTCGTCGGCTCGTCGGTGGCGCGCATTGCGCAACAGAAAGGCTTTGCCGTGCGCGTGCTGGTACGCGCCACCAGTCCGCGCCGCAACCTCGAAGGGCTCGACGCGGAAGTCGCGGTTGGCGACATGCGCGACGAAGCGTCGATGCGCGCCGCGCTGCGCGGCGCGCGCTACCTGCTGCACGTCGCGGCCGACTACCGGCTGTGGGCACCCGACCCGAGCGAAATCGAACGCGCCAATCTCGAAGGCACCGAAGCGACGATGCGCGCGGCGCTGAAAGAAGGGGTCGAGCGCATCGTCTATACGAGCAGCGTCGCCACACTGAAGGTCACGGACTCGGGCGAATCGGTAGACGAAACAAGGCCGATGACGCCACAACAGGCGATCGGCGTGTACAAGCGCAGCAAGGTGCTGGCGGAACGTGCGGTCGAGCGGATGGTCGCGCAGGATGGACTGCCGGCAATCATCGTCAATCCGTCGACGCCGATCGGCCCGCGCGACGTGAAGCCGACGCCGACCGGGCGCATCATTGTCGAGGCGGCGCTCGGCAAACTACCGGCGTTCGTCGATACGGGCCTGAACCTCGTGCACGTCGACGATGTCGCTGCGGGGCATTTTCTTGCGCTCGAGCGCGGCAAGATCGGCGAGCGCTACATTCTCGGCGGCGAAAATCTGCCGCTGCAGCAGATGCTCGCCGATATCGCAGCGATGACCAACCGCAAGGCGCCGACCCTCGCGCTGCCGCGCTGGCCGCTGTATCCGCTCGCAATCGGCGCGGAAGCTGTCGCGCGCGTGACGAAGCGCGAACCGTTCGTCACGGTGGACGCGCTGCGCATGTCGAAGAACAAGATGTATTTTTCGTCGGCGAAAGCGGAGCGCGAACTGGGCTATCGCGCGCGGCCTTATCGGGAGGGGCTCAAGGATGCGCTCCAATGGTTTCGCGAAGCCGGGTATGTGAAGTGAGCGTAGTGGCGCCGCACCGGTGGCGCATGGGGGGCTCACACGCCATGCTGCATTTTGTTACAACGTCGACAGGTTCGCCGGGCTCAAAGCGCTGCATCACCGGGTAAAATCGCGCGTCTTATCAGAGAATTGCGCATGAACCTTCAGGAACAGATCGGTGCGCTCGAGGCGAGCGTCGATGATCTCATTCTCGCCGCGGCCGCTGCAGCCACTGCGGCTGCAGCGCAGGCCGATAGCGCGGCAGCAGCGGTTGCGGCACCGCCCGGCGACCGCAGCGATGCGGCGCCGGTCGACGCGGCAGCCGCCGGCACCGCGCAGCATGGCGCCGATGACGACCGCGCGCGCGAACAGTCCGACGTAGCGGACGACGCCGTCGCGACCAACACGCCCGATACCGCCGACACGCAGCACGCACCCGATGCAAAACCGACGCTGCACGTCGAGCGGCCAAGTCAGAACGAAATCGTGCTATCGGTCAACGGCCAGACGGTATCGCTGCATCCGCTGCAGCTTGGCCAGCTGATCGAGGAGCTTTCGAATGCGCGCGCGTCGATGCAGCCCGAAGCGCCGACCAATCTGCCGCCGGGCTGGCGCTTCGTCTCGACGAAAAACCCGATGATGGCCGTGCAGAAGCAGTCGAACGGTGACCGTCTGCTGGTGATGCGGCATACAGGTCACGGCTGGGTGCCGTTTACGTTCTCGCCCGATATGGTAGTGCAGTTGTACATGATGCTGACGCAGCGGTAGGGGTTTGCGGCGTCGCGCTGCGGACAACGCAGTGCGGCCGCTGCATCAGGCGCCACCGCGGCGCCGGCACTGCCGATGCGATATGCGCGAGGCCAATGCGCGAGTTTCAATGCACGAGCGGCACCACCACATCCGGCAATGCCACTGCCTGTGGCATGGCTTGCAAGCCTTCCAGCGCGTCGGGGGCACTGGCGGGTGCGACCACCGGGCCGATGCACACCGTCGTCCAGCGCCTGTCACAGGCGGCCATCTGCAACGTGGCGGGCGCCGTCGCAACCGCGTCGCCCGGCGTGTCGACCACCGATGCGAACGTCTTCACCCGCACCCCGACCATCTCCGCATAAGCTTTCGAGCCGCCATAGCTCTTCAGCGCCGCATTCAGATCGCCACCCGCGGACTTCACATAGCCATACAGGATCGCCGAACCGACCTCGATATTGGTGTCCGGCTCGGTCAGATCCTTGACGTTCTTCAGCAGCGGCCGATGCGCGCTGGGCACGACCTGCATCAGGCCGGTTGCGCCGTTCTTGCCCTTCGCCTTTTCCTTGAAGCGCGATTCGATCGAGATGATCGCCAGCAGCAGCGCCGGCGGCAGCGCGTACTTCTCGGAAGCGGTTCGCACCGCGCCCGAGATCTGCACCGCCTTCTCCTTGGCCAGGCCGAATTTTTTCGTCAGGTAGTCGGAGATGCGATCGATGCGCGGCGCGGCGTCGTTCTGCGATTCCGTGTTGACTTGCGTGCCTGCTGCTGAGGGCGCGCTGCCCGGTTGTTCGTCGGCCAGCGCGCCTTGCGCCGACGCGAACAGCACGACGAGCACGAAGAGCAGGCGGCGCAGGGTCATCGGGCGGGTCGTCCTATCGGTCCTGGACCGGCGCCTGCACGCGGGCCTTCCACTGCCCGCCCTTGCCGCGCCAGTAGCGCACCGCCGAACCGAGCGTGGCGCTAACGTAGAACAGCGCCACCAGCGGTAAAAACGGCGCCCACAACAGCGAACGCCCGTAGTAGATCAGCATCGGCGCGTAGGCGAAGCACATCGACGCCCAGGCGAGCCACGCGGGCCAGCCCAGCGGGCCCAACACCAGCGCGACGACCGGCGGCACCAGATAGATGATCGTCATGCCCAGCAGCGTGCCGGCGAGCAGCCACGGCGAATAGTGCAACTGCGTGAACGCGGTGCGCGCGATCATGTTCCAGATTTCGCGCCAGTCGTTATAGGGCCGCAACGAGATGCTGCGCGCCGCCACATCGAGCCGAATCGGATGGCGCCCGTCGCCGCGGTGCTTGATGCGCGCCGCCAGGCTGCAGTCGTCGATCAGCTCGGCGCGGATCGACTCGATGCCGCCCGCTTCCTCGAGCGCGGAGCGGCGCACCAGCATGCAGCCGCCGGCCGCGGCCGCCGTGCGATTGCGCGGATCGTTGACCCACGAAAACGGATACAGCTTCGCGAAAAAGAACACGAATGCGGGGATCAGCGCCTTTTCCCAGAACGAGTCGCAGCGCAGCCGCACCATCAGCGAAACGAGGTCGCGCTGTTCAGCGTCGGCACGCGCCACCAGCTGGGTGACGGCTTCGGCCGGATGAGCGATGTCGGCATCCGTCAGCAGCAGGTAGTCGCACGGCAGGCCCAGCGAGCCGACCGCCGCGATACCCTGCGACTGCGCCCACACCTTGCCCGACCAGCCAGCCGGCAGAGGCTTGGCGCCGATCACCGTCAAGCGGTCGGGGCACTGCAGCTTGAGCGCCGCGGCGCGGGCGGCGTCGGCGGTGCCGTCGGTGCTGTGATCGTCGACCACCACCACATGGAAAGCGCCCGGGTAATTTTGCTGCAGCAGCGTAGTCACCGCCTGCGCGATCACGTCCGCCTCATTGCGCGCCGGCACGACCGCGGCCACCGCGGGCCACGCGTCGCGCGCCTGCGCCGGCATCAGCGGGGCCGGACGGGCACGCCAGAAGCCGCCGCGCCCGAACAGCAGCACCAGCCAGATCAGCTGCGACACGCAGCCCAGTACGAAGAGGATCACGACGCTCATGCTTTGCCCCCGGGCAGCGGCGCCGCAACAGCGCAGCCGTCCGCCGATTGATGCGCTGCGTGCAGCTGCGGCGCAGATGCAACAGCGCGATGTTCGCAATAGTCGTAATGGTGGACTTCCATCCAGCGAGCCTCTAGATTCCACATTCAGAATGCGGCAGTAACAGTTGCCGCGCAGCCGCCTATTTTAAATGTTTCCCGGCAGGCAGCGCATTGAGTCATTTTTGCCAGGGTCGCACGACCAAAGAGCACGCGCATAAAGCAAAGGAGCCGGGTTAGCGTTAGAATGCGCGTTTGGTCTTCAACCTGTGGCTTTTTGTCGGTTTTAAGACGTCAACTAATATATGGACGCGGCGATCGAGTCGTTTTTACCGGTTTCGTCGCAAACCCGCGTCAGTCGGAGTTCGCCAGCCTATGCGAGTCATCCTTGCTCAACCCCGCGGCTTTTGTGCGGGTGTTGTACGCGCGATCGAAATCGTCGACCGTGCGTTGCAGCAACACGGCGCACCCGTGTACGTGCGCCACGAAATCGTCCACAACAGGCACGTGGTCGATAACCTGCGCAGAAAGGGCGCTCGCTTTGTCGAAGAACTCGATGAGGTGCCCGAGGGCGCGGTCGCCATTTTCAGCGCGCACGGCGTCGCGCAAAGCGTCGAGCGGGATGCCGAACAGCGTGGCCTCGACGTGCTCGATGCCACCTGTCCGCTGGTCACGAAGGTTCACGTGCAGGGCCGCCAGTACGTTGCGG
>DATLOW010000270.1:0-8750 GCA_035536055.1 Paraburkholderia sp.
GGCAGCATCGCGGCCATCGAAGGCTACAACGAGATCAACAACTGGCCGGTCACCTATGCGGGGCTCAGCGGCCAGCAAGCCGGTCTCGCCGGGCAAAAGGCGCTGTACGAGCTGGTGCGCAGCAAGCCGTGGTTCACCAACGTGCCGGTCTACGATCTGACCGGCTTCGACGCGAAGAGCGTGAATTCGCGCAGCGGCGCGGCAGACTTCGTAAACAGTCACGTGTATCCGCAAAACGGCCAGCAGCCGAACTACGACAAATGGGGCAGCGTGTGGATCGACTGGGCATTCGGCGATGTGCGCAAATTCAAGCTACCGATGGTGATGACCGAGTTCGGCTACTTCACGATTCCGCAGAGCGGCTGGTACGTGATCGGCGTCGATGAGGCAACCCAGGCCAAAGGCACGCTGAACGGTCTGCTCGATGCGGTCAATGCCGGCATCTCGCGCACCTACATCTATGAACTGCTCGACGAGAAGCCGGACCCGAAGCAGCTCGATGCAGGCATGCATTACGGGCTGTTCAAGGTCGACTACAGCCCGAAGAAGGCAGCCTTCGCATTGCGCAACTTCATTGCGATTCTGAACGCCAACGACACGCAGAAAGTGAACGCGTCGGCGCAGGGACGCATGCGCTTCACGCTCGCCGACTGGCCCGTATCGGCGCGCCAGCTGCTGATGCAGAAACCCGATGGGCGCTTCGTGCTCGCGCTATGGAACGAGGTACCGTTCTGGGATCGCGAGAAAGGCAAGCCGATCGACTCGGCGCCGATTCGCGTGCCGGTGGATTTCGGCAAGACCGCGAGCGTCGTGTCGGTTTACGATCCGCTCGCCGGCACTGCGCCGGTCAGCACGCAGCGCAATGTGTCGCAGACGTCGATCGACGTGCCGGATCATCCGGTGCTGGTCGAAGTGACGTTTCCCAATTAACAGCCACTTGCTGAACGAAGTGCGCGGCGCCGCTCAACCGCACCTCAACCGTCGCTTTGCCGTACCGGCAATTCGGTCTTGTACTGCACGCGCCGCAGCGTGATCGACGTGCTGACGTCGCGCACACCGTCGATGGTTGCAAGCCGCGTCATCACGAAACGCTCGATGCCGGGAATGTCGTTCGCGACGACGCGCACCATATAGTCGAACGCGCCCGTCATCAGATAACACTCCATCACCTCTTCGCAGCTGAGAATCGCGCGCTCGAATTTGGCGAGCTTGTCGGCGGACTTTTCAATCGCTACCGATACGTAGGCGCTGATCGGCAAGCCAACCTTCTCCTGGTCGAGCAGCGTCACGTAGTGCTTGATCACGCCGGCCTCTTCCATCAGCCGAATACGGCGATACAGCGGCGACGGCGAAATCGACAGCGACTCCGCCAGCTCGGCTGCCTTGACGTGGGCGTCGCGCTGCAGCGCTTGCAGAATGCTCACATCGGTCTTGTCCAGTTTCATTAGCTGTTTTTCCTGTCGGTACGCCCGAAAACTTTTTTTTCTGCTACAACGCGCGCAATTTCGCGGTCAGTTTGGCACAAGTCAAAAAGCCCGCTTCGCTAGAATTTTTGGGCACTGACTGGAATGCGAAAGGAGTTTCAATGGCTTTATCGAACGGCAAACTGCAAGGCAAGGTCGCGCTGGTGACGGGCGGCTCGCGCGGTATCGGCGCGGCCATCGCGCAGCGCTTCGCCCGCGAAGGCGCGGCGGTGGCGATCACTTACACAACGTCCGCGGACGACGCCCGCCAGGTGGTGGCGGCCATCCGCGACAGCGGCGGCAGGGCGCTCGCGATCCACGCCGACAGCGGCGACACCCACGCGATGCAACAGGCGGTACGCACCACCGCCGGGGAATTCGGCAATCTCGACATACTTGTCAATAATGCAGCAATGTTCCGCACCGGTCTGATCGACGAATTTCCGCTCGACGACCTCGAGCGCATGTTGGCCGTCAATGTCAAAGGTCCGTTCGTCGCGATCAAGGAAGCCCTGCGCTTTATGCGCAAGGGCGGCAGAATCATCAATATCGGCAGCGTCAGCAGCGAATACATGCCGATTCCCGGCGTGTCCGTCTATGCGGCCACCAAAGGCGCGATGACCAGCATGACGCGCGCGCTGGCGCGCGATCTCGGCACCTCCGGCATCACGATCAACAACGTGCAGCCGGGGCGCATCGACACCGCGATGAATCCCGCCGACGGCCCGATCGCGGACCGCGTGCGCGGCTCGATCGCGCTCGGCCACTACGGCGAGCCCGAAGACATCGCCAACATGGCCGCGTGGCTCGCCAGCCCCGAAGCCGCGTTCGTGACCGGCACCAGCATCAAGGTAGACGGCGGCACCAGCGCGTGATGCGCCAGCAGGCGCGCGCTGCACGTGTGCGCCTGCGTCCAACCCTCAGATCCTCAGTCCCTCAGACTACCGCTGCAGGCGCGCGGCGCAGCGCAAAACCCGCCAGCGCGCCGACGATGCACAGCGCGCCCACATACAGCACGGGCGCATCCGGATTCGACTTCAGCATCAGCGATACGAAGATCGGCGTCAGCCCGCCGAACACCGCATACGCGACGTTGTACGAAAACGAAATGCCGGAGAAGCGCACGACCGGCGGAAACGCATTGACCATCGCGACCGGAATCGCCGCCACTGCGCCGACGAAGAAGCCGGTCAACGCGTATAGCGGCAGCAGCGCTGCCGAATCCACCGCCAGCTGTCTGAACATCCAGTAATACGAAGCGGCGAGCAACAGACAGCCGACGAACAGCGTGCGTCCCGTGCCGATGCGCCCCGCGATCGAGCCGGCGACGATACAGCCGACCGTCAGGCACAGCGTGGCGATCGAATTGGCCTGCAGCGCGGTCGCGGCATCGATGTGAAAGCGCTTCTGGATCAGCGTCGGCGTCATCAGCACCACGACCACGATGGCCGCGGTCAGCGTCCACGTCAGGATCATCGACACCAGCACCGAGCCGCTGTGATCGCGCAGCACGGTTTTCAACGGCAGTTCGGCGGCGAGCGTCTTGTGCTGCTTCATTGCGACGAACACCGGCGTTTCCTGCAGCCAGCGGCGCAAAAAGGCGGACAGCAGGCCGAACAGGCCGCCGACCACGAACGGAATACGCCATGCGTATGCGGCGATCTCGACCGGCGTGTAGTGGCGGTTGACCGCCGCGGCAATCAACGAACCGAGCAGGATGCCCGCCGTCAGGCCGCCGGTCAGCACGCCGCACGCGTAGCCCACATAGCGCGGCGGCACGTGCTCGGAGACGAACACCCACGCGCCCGGCACTTCGCCGCCGACCGCCGCGCCTTGCAGCACGCGGCACAACAGCAGCAGCACCGGCGCCGCCACGCCGACGCTCGCATAAGTCGGCAACAGCCCCATCAGCAGCGTCGGCAGCGACATCAGCAGCACGCTCAGCATGAACATCCGCTTGCGGCCGATCAGGTCGCCGAAGTGCGCCATGATCACGCCGCCGAGCGGCCGCGCCAGATAGCCCGCCGCGAAAATGCCGAAGGTCTGCACAAGGCGCAGCCAGTCGGGGATCGACTGCGGAAAGAACAGTTGACCGATCGCGGTCGCAAAGAAAACGTAGATTACGAAATCGTAAAACTCGAGCGCACCACCGAGCGCAGCGAGAATCAGCGTGCGGTGATCGCTGCCCACTAGCGGGCGTTGCGCAGCGAATGCGAGGTCAGGCGAATTGAAAGAATTCATCGTTGGGAATCAGGGTTGCTGAGCAGCGCGACCAGCCCGCCGCAGCGGACTAGCGGCAGGCGGTTGCGGATTGGGACACACGAACGCCGGTGGCTGCCGGACAGTCGGACGGACGCCTGTCCTGTAGTAACACCTGGCCGAATCCGGCTATTCCATAACGTGCATGTGTTGTCGGAATGGTGCGTGACGGTGGGGGGTAAGCGCTTTTTGCCGGATGCGCGGGCCGCGCACATCGACGACGTCGCCATGCCGGCGCGCGCCGCGCCTGAAAACGCAGTGGGCCCGTCCGGCAAACACCGGACGGGCCCACTGCAGCGCGGCAGACAGCCGACTGGACCGAGCCGCGCGGCTTACGCGCGCCGCGTCGCCAGCTCCGCGCCCTGGCGCAGGGCTTCGAGCAGGCTGCCTTCGTCGGCAATGCCCTTGCCGGCGATATCGAAGGCGGTGCCGTGGTCGACCGACGTGCGCACCACCTGCAGGCCGACCGTCACGTTGACGCCCGCTTCGAGGCCGAGCACCTTCACCGGGCCGTGTCCCTGGTCGTGATACATCGCCACCACCAGATCGAAGTCGCCGCGGCCGGCGCGGAAAAACAGCGTGTCGGCCGGCAGCGGACCTTCGATGTTCCAGCCGCGCTCGCGCAGCTTGTGCACCGCCGGCACGATCTTTTCTTCTTCCTCGCCGTAGCCGAACAGGCCGTTTTCGCCGGCGTGCGGATTGATGCCGCACACGGCAATGCGCGGGTTCGCGATGCCGGCCTTCACCAGCGTCGCATGACCGCGCTCGATCGTGCGCTGCACGAGACCCGGCTCGATCTTGCGGATCGCGTCGATGATGCCGATGTGGGTCGTCACGTGAATCACGCGCAGCTGCGGCGCGACCAGCATCATCGACACTTCTTCGACGCCGGTCAGATGCGCGAGCATCTCGGTGTGGCCCGGGAATTTGTGGCCACCCGCGTGCAGCGCTTCCTTGTTCAGCGGCGCGGTGCAGATCGCGTCGATGTCGTTGGCTTCGGCCAGCGCGACCGCGCGCGCGATGTACTGATACGCGGCGTCGCCGGCCACCGGCGACAGCTTGCCGAACGGCAGATCGTCAGGGATCAGGCCGAGATCGATGCAGTCGATCGTGCCGGGTTCGTAGCGCGCATCCGCGGCGCGTTCGATGCGACGCACTTTAGCCGCGCTGCCGACGATCTGTGCGGCGCGCTCGAGCCGGCGCGCATCGCCGATCACGAGCGGGCGGCACTGCTGGTAGACGGTTTCATGCGCGAGACTCTTGACGATGATCTCCGGGCCCACGCCGGTGGCGTCGCCCATCGTGATACCGATTACGGGAAGGTAGTGGCTCATGACTGTGTGCTTCAGGTGAGTGTTCGTTCTTGAGCGGCGGCCGCCGCTGCGTTCTGTACGCCGGATACGCTGGCCGCCGGCTGTTCCTGCTGCCCGCGCAGATGCAGCCATGCACCGTACAGCGCATGTTCGCTGCCGAAGGCGCCGGCCTTCGTGACAATCGTCAACTGCCGCGCGGCGTCCGCGGGCCGTGCGACCGCCACGCCCGGCTCGACTTCCGACAGCAGTTCGAGACGGCCGATGCGCGCCGCCGCGAGCATCGCGCGCGCGGTTTCGCCGCCGGTGGCGATCAGGCCGGCCAGATGAGCGAGGTGCGGCTCGACCAGTGCGGCGAGCGCGGCGGAAAGCTGCGCGCCTTCGGCAGGATCGAACGCGTCGTCGCGGCCGATGCGCACCAGCAGGTCGACGCCGGCCGCGACGCGCGCGCCGATCGAGGCCTGCCAGGCAGCGCTGTCCGGATGAGCGGCGCCGTCGCGCAACACGGTGGGCGGAATCGTCAGTTCGGTCATGCCGGTACGTTCGCGCAGCAGCGCGCATTGCTGCACCGATACCGCCGACAGACTGCCGACCAGCGTCAGGATCGGCCCGTCGCGCCGCTCGGGCGCGGCGCTAGCCGGCGCGGCGGAATCGAACAGATCGGGTAGCGCGGCCAGTTCGCGCGCAAGACCGCCGGAGCCAACCCAGAAAAATGCGGCGTCGAGGGCGGCGCTCACCCGCGCGAGCAGGTTCAGGTCGCTTTCGGTCTCGGCATCGACGATCAACGCCTGCACGCCATTGCGGCTATGGTCGGCGAGCGCTTGCGCAAGCGTCTGCGGTGCGCCGCGCAACAGCTCCACCGCGAGCCGCGCGGTGCGCAGGCCGGCTGCTTCGAGCATCGGTTGCAGGTCCGCGGTGCGGCCCGCGTGCTCCAGCTGCCAGGTCTCGGTTTCGCCGAGCGGTACGCCACGCACGTACACGCGGCCGTCGCGCACGGTCCGGCCAGTGGCCGGAAACGCCGGTGCGACCAGCGCCATACCCACCGCCGGCTGCAGCGCCGCCACTTCGGCGACCCAGTTGCCGCGCAGCGTCGAATCGATCTTCTTGTACAGCTTGCGGCGCGCGCCGTTGCCGCGGAGCGCCAGCCATGCCTGGGCGGCGCGCTGGCCCGCGGCGGCCGGCTCGAGACGCCGCGAATCGGTGTCGAGCGCGATCACCGCCGCATCGCTTGCCGACGCTTGCGCGGCCTCGTGCGCGTCGAGCGCCACCAGCGTGCGGCGGCCCGCGTTGGCAAATGCAATCGCGCTATCGGCCGCGCCGGACAGGTCGTCGGCAACGATCAGCAGGCTCACTGCACGGCCTCCCGGCTACCGCTGACGGCGCGGTGCGCATTGGCGCGCCTGGCAACCGCCGCGGTCAGGATCGGCGACACGATCGCGGTCACCACCACGCAGGCGGCCACCAGCAGCGTCGCGCTCTTCGCGGCTTCGGCGTAGACCGGATTGGCTGCGGCGATCAGCGCCGGCACGGCCGCCGCGTTGCCCGCTGTATTGGCCGCCGACACGCCCGCCACGCCGGTGCCGCCGGTCACGCGGTCGATGATGTACAGCGGAATGCCGGTCACGATCACCACCGCGATGCCCAGACCGATGCCGAGCAGACCCGCCTGCCATACCTTGTGCAGATCGAGGCCCGCGCCGAGCGCGAGCGCGAAGAACGGGATCATCACCGGTACCGCGCGGCCGAGGAAGTCGCGCATTTCGCGGTCGAGATTGCCGAGCAGCATGCCGAGCGCGAGCGGCAGAATGCTGCCGACCAGCGTCTGCCACGGAAACGCCGACAGGCCGGCCACGCCCAGCGTGACCATGGTCAGGAACGGGCCCGACTCGAGCGACATGATCGAATAGGCGCCGACGTCTTCCGAGCGGCCGTACTGGCCCATCAGCGCCATATAGAGGCCGCCGTTGGTGTCGTTCATCGCGGCCACCACGGCCAGCGTCGACAGGCCCGCGAACAGGCCCGACGTAATCGGCTGCTCGCCGAGGAAGTGGCCGAGCACGACGCCCACCAGGATTGCCGTGCCGACCTTCGCCGCGAACAGCGCGCCGCCTTTCTTGACGATGTACGGCGTGGCCTTCACGTCGATGCTCGCGCCCATGCAGACGTAGAACACCGCGAGAATCGGCAGCGCGCCGGTGAACAGCGCGTTAGTGAACGAGCCGAAGAATTTCGGCATGTCCGGCAGGAAGGTCGCGACCAGCGCGCCCACCAGCAGCGGGACGATCATCATGCCGCCTGGTACACGCTCGATCGCGCGTTTGATACGAATTTGAGCCATTACGATGCCTCCAGATTGACCAATGCTTACCGATTCGATCATTATTTTGATTGATTCGATCAAGGCGGAGTGTAAGCCGCCACGCTATCCAATGCAACCGGCAGAGCACCGAGGGTTTACGCTGAGCGTTGTTGTTACAGGCTTTTCCCGCAGCGCGGCGGCGCTCCGCAGGGGCCGCGCCGGGGCCTTCGCGCACCGCGATCCGATACCCAATTTTGATCGAATCGTGCAGAATGCGCATGAAGCCGGTCAATTCGGCGCACGCAGCGCCAAAGCGCGCCGGCGGTTTGGCGACACGGGTTGGCTACACTATGCCGCTGCGCGAGCAACGGCCGTGCCGCCGTGGCCGCCGCGTTTACTCCGGGAGCCCCATGAAAGTAGCGAACCGCCGTGAGGCAATGCTGAAAGCCGTACTGTCGGGCATGACCGACGTCGGCGCGCTATGCGAGCACTTCGGCATGTCCGAGGCGACGGTGCGGCGCGACCTGCGCGCGCTCGCCGACGAGCACCGCATCGTGCGCACCTACGGCGGCGCGGCCGCGCCGATCGGCATGCACGAGCCGGAGGAATCGCTCGAAACACGCCGCCAGAGTTTTCGCGAGCAGAAGGAAGCGATCGCGCGCGTCGCCGCCGAGCACGTGCAGGACGGCGACACGATCTTCCTCGACGGCGGCACCACCACCGCCGCGATGGCGCGGCTGCTCGCCGGACGCCGCGAGCTGCGGGTGGTCACCAACAATCTGCTGGCGATCGGCGTGCTCGCATCGAGCGACGTCGCGGTGACGCTGATCGGCGGCGACCTGCGGCCGTCGAGCATGAGCACGCTCGGGCCGATCGCGCAGCTGGCCTTGAGCCGGATCTCGGTCGACAAGGCGTTTCTCGGCGCGGATGGCGTGGTGGCCGGACGCGGGCTGTGCGAGGCGAGCGCCGAGCAGGCGTATCTGAAGGAATGCGTGATCCGTCAGGCGGCCAGCGTGTTCGTGCTGGTCACGTCGAACAAGCTCGATCATGCGAGCCAGCAGCACTGGACGCCGCTCGAGCGTGGCTGGACGCTCGTTACCGATGCGCCGCACGATGCGGCGGTGATGGCCAGTTTTGAGCGACGCAGTGAGGTGACGGTGTTGACGGCGGCGGTGCCGCAAGGGTTGAACGGCGCGAGTTGACGCGGTAGTGGAAACGGCGGGGGCGGTGATGGTCGCGGGGCAATAGCGGCTGCAATAGCAACCGCAGCCCCATCTGCACACTGCACACTGCACACTGCACACTGCACCTGCACCTGCACCTGCACCTGCACCTGCACCTGCACCTGCACCTGCACCTGCAACGGCAACGGCAACGCAACGGCAACGGCAACTGCTGCGCCACCAGTCTGAACCGGCC
>DATLOW010000271.1:0-2578 GCA_035536055.1 Paraburkholderia sp.
GTCGGCGACTGGCTGCCGCTCGACGCCGGGCACGGCACGCTCGCGTTCGACGGCGAGCGCGAAATCGAAATTGAGCGCGACGACCGCTACGAGATCGCGCTGGACTGGGCCGGGCCGTTGACGGTCGACGTAAGCCGCACGTTGCGTTTCGCGGCGTCGCGGCAACTGATGCGCGAGATGGCCGCGCGTCGCGGATGACGGATGGCGGCGTGTGCGCAGCAGCGCGCCATGTGCCATGTGCAAGGTACGCCGTGCGCGTCGCACACAGGCCGCCATCCGTTGCAGTGAGCCGTGCCGGGTATTGCATAGCGATCGATATCACTCAAGGAGACACACCATGTCCGATCAGTTGAGCAAGGAGCAACTGCTAGAAGCGTATCGGCTGATGCGCACAATTCGCGAGTTCGAGGAGCGGTTGCACGTCGAGTTCGCCACCGGCGAGATTCCCGGTTTCGTGCACCTGTATGCGGGCGAGGAGGCGTCCGCGGTCGGCACGATGCTGCATCTGAACGACGCCGATTACGTCGCCACCACGCACCGCGGCCACGGCCACTGCATCGCCAAGGGTGTCGACGTGCGCGGCATGATGGCCGAAATCTACGGTCGCACGACCGGCGTATGCCGCGGTAAAGGCGGGTCGATGCATATCGCCGATCTGTCGAAGGGGATGCTGGGCGCCAACGGTATCGTCGGCGCGGGCGGGCCGCTGGTATGCGGCGCCGCGCTTGCCGCGAAGTACAAGAAGACCGGCGGTGTCGGCGTGTGCTTCTTCGGCGACGGTGCATCGAATCAGGGCGTGATTTTCGAATCGATGAATCTCGCGTCGATCTGGCGGCTGCCGGCGATCTTCATCGCCGAGAACAACGGCTATGCGGAGTCGACTTCATCGTCGTGGGCGGTCGCCGCGGACAATATTGCCGATCGCGCGAGCGGCTTCGGCATGCCGGGCGTGATCGTCGACGGCTTCGATTTCTTCGCGGCGCACGAAGCGGTGGGCGAAGCGATCGAGCGCGCGCGCGGCGGCGGCGGGCCGACGCTGATCGAAATGAAACTGTCGCGCTACTTCGGCCACTTCGAAGGCGATGCGCAGACCTATCGCGCGGCCGGCGAAGTGCAAAAGCTGCGCGACGAAAAGGATTGCCTGCAGCGCTTCGAGGAACGTGTGGTGCGCGCCGAAATGCTGCATGCCGCGCAACTGCGCGAAGTCGACGCAAAGGTGAAGCAGCTGATCGACGGCGCGGTCGCCGATGCCAAAGCGGCGCCGCTGCCGAAGGCCGAAGATCTGCTGACCGACGTGTACGTGTCATACCCGTAATGCGCCGATGCCGCACCGGCGGCCGCAACGAAGAGGCTGCAAAACGCGGCTGCAGCGAACGCGGCTGCAACGAGCGCGCAACACGCGCGCAGCACGGCGCAACACGACCAGCGAGCCAACGCGATCGAAGCCACACAGGCGCGATCGAGCACGATTCAGGAGACGGACATGGCACGGAAGATTTCATACTCTCAGGCAATCAACGAAGCACTGAGCCAGGAAATGGCGCGCGACGAAAGCGTCATTGTGATGGGCGAGGACAACGCGGGTGGTGAGGGCGCGCCCGGCGAACACGATGCGTGGGGCGGCGTGCTCGGCGTCACGAAAGGGCTGTATCACAAGTATCCGGGGCGCGTGCTCGACACGCCGCTGTCGGAAGGCGGCTTTATCGGCGCGGCCGTGGGGGCGGCGGCGTGCGGTATGCGGCCGGTGGCGGAGCTGATGTTCATCGACTTCATGGGCGTGTGCTTCGACCAGATCTTCAATCAGGCCGCGAAATTCCGCTATATGTTCGGCGGCAAGGCAGTCACGCCGGTGGTGATCCGCACCATGCAGGGCGCGGGCCTGCGCGCAGCGGCGCAGCATTCGCAGATGCTAACCTCGCTGTTCACGCACGTGCCGGGCCTGAAGGTGGTGTGCCCGTCGACGCCGTACGACGCCAAAGGCCTGATGATCCAGGCAATCCGCGACAACGACCCGGTGATCTTCTGCGAACACAAGCTGCTGTACGGCCGCGAAGGCGACGTGCCCGAAGAGTCGTACGCGATCCCGTTCGGCGAGGCGAACGTGGTGCGCGAAGGCGACGACGTGACGATCGTCACGTACGGCCGCATGGTGCACTTCGCGACCGAGGCGGCGGACAAGCTCGCGAAAGACGGCATTCACGCCGAGATCATCGATTTGCGCACTACCTCGCCGCTCGACGAGGACACCATCCTCGAAAGCGTCGAACGCACCGGCCGTCTGGTGGCGGTCGACGAGGCGAATCCGCGCTGCTCGATCGCCACCGACATCGCCGCGCTGGTCGCGCAAAAGGCCTTCCATTCGCTGCAGGCGCCAATCGAGCTGGTCACCGCGCCGCATACGCCGGCACCGTTCGCCGGCGTACTGGAAGACCTGTATATCCCGTCTGCGGAGCGGATCGCTGCGGCCGCGACCAAAGCAAGGAGCTGAGCAATGCCGATTCACATGATCACGATGCCCAAGTGGGGCCTGTCGATGGAGCAGGGGCAGGTCAACGGCTGGTTGAAATCGTTGGGCGAC
>DATLOW010000272.1:0-2135 GCA_035536055.1 Paraburkholderia sp.
GTACGCGTAGTTCGCGCGTTCGAGCTGCTCGCGCAGCCACAGCGCACGCCCGGCAGGCGTGTTCGCGGCGGCGCCGGAGGCGGGACTGGAAGCTGGGGTTCGAGCCATGCTGGGAGCGGTTTCGCAGATAAGGTTCAGACGCCAGATTATCTCAGGAAGCGTTCGCCGTGGCATCGTCCGGATGGCCGGGTTGGTGCGTCGGCAGACGCGTGTAGCAGACGCGCGTAAAGACACTTCCGCATGCGCGCAGCGGTGCGCACCGCGGTCGTATCACGCCGAGGTGCGCTCACCGCACGCTTTACCCGGCCGAACGGCTAACGTGAGCCGCAGACAATTGACAGCGGATTGCCGCAATGCGATTTTGGCAACCCTGATCATCTATCGCGTCGCCGGGTGGCGCATCGACCAAGCCGATGAAACTCGCACTAAAACTTGCCATCCGCATACGCCGTGCCCTGCTGCATGGTGCCGCATGGGGCGCGCTGGCAATCGGCCTGGCAATCGGCCCGGCCCATACCGTCGACGCGCGCGCGGCCGAGCAGGTGGTGAACGTGCCGCTGCAGGACGGCGCGTCGATCGCCTATCTGCTGACGCAGGCGGACGGCAGCCAGCCGCAATGGGTACTGGTGCTGTTCGCCGGCAGCGAAGGCAATCTGGACCTCGGGCAAAACGCCAACGGTACGCTGCATCTGCGCGAGAAGAACAACTTCCTTGTGCGCGCCCGCGGCCTCTTTGCCGACCAGCACTTCGCCACCGCGCTGGTCGACGCGCCGTCCGACCAGCCCGGTGGCTATTCGGATGCATTTCGCGCATCGCCGCGCCACGCGCAGGACGTGGCGCGCGTCGCGGCGGATCTGCGCGTGCGCTTTCCCGCCGCAAAGCTGGTGCTGATCGGCACGAGCCGCGGCACGATTTCATCGGCTTTCGTCGGGCGCGCGCTGCCCGATACGTGGGATGCGGTCGTGCATACGTCGACACTGAGCAGCCCGGCCCGGGGCCAGGCTATGCCGCTGATCGGCTTCGACTACGGCGCGATCAAGGCGCGCCAGCTGTTCGTCCATCATGCCGACGACGGCTGCTTCCTGTGCTCGTTCGATGCGGTCAAACGCATCGCGCAAAGCGGTAACTACCCGTTGATCGTCGTGCATGGCGGCGACGTGCGCAGCGGGCCATGCCAGGCGCTTTCGCATCACGGGTTCTACGGCAGGGACGAACCGGTGGTGGCGGCAATCAAGGCGTGGATCAGCGGCGCGACGTGGCCGGCGGATATCGAGTGACTGGCGGCAAGCGAACGGCAGGCATCACGCGATGCGTGCAGCCCGCCGCGGATGCGACCGGGCGAGCCGTCCGCCCCAGGCATTACTGGCTGAACAGGCGCCGCGTCGCCGGCGAGCCCGCCGGAATGCCCGCCTGCTCGAGCTTCGCGTACAAGGTCATCAGTTGCTTCTCGATCGACAGCAGCGCGGCCTCCGGCAGCGGCCGCCGCTGATCGTCGACGACCCGCCCGCCGATGCGCTCCGCGAGCGACTTCGCGTAGTCGCACATCAGCCGGAACGGCAGGATGTCCTCGTCGGCCACCGGTACGTCGAGCACCAGCGTGATCATCTGGCCGCCCTTGTAGGTCAGATCGTCGCGCAGGAAGTTGGTGTCGCCGAACTGCAGCATAAACACCGGGCTCTGCTTCGCATCGAGCTTGACGAAGCGCGTGCCGTCGCGCGACAGCAGCAGGCCGTCCTGCGACGCCACCGCCTGCACGTAGTTCGCCGACCACGGCGCGCCGTCGGACAGCACGTTGATCGACAGCTGCGCGTCGCATTGCGCGGCAAAGCCATCGAGCTCGCGCGCCATCGACACGGTTTCCATCATGTCCGGGAATTCGGGCGCGCCGTCGAGCGCATCGGCGAACTGCTGCACGCCGCTGACGAATTCCGAGAACTCGAGTTCGTTCAGCGGTCCGTTGCGGTTCGCAAGCTGCGCGGCCGCGCGCAGCTCTTCATAGCGCACGCCGTTTTGCAGCAGCTCCCATGCGCCGCCGCCCTCCGGCTTGCCTTCGATATGCACCGGCTTGCTGCCCGCGCGCCGCAGCCGCTGCGCGAGCGGCAGCACCTTGTCGCCGGCGACCGATGCGGCAAGGC